>JAIXUU010000464.1 GCA_027483405.1 Planctomyces sp.
CACCCGCCAGATTCGGGCCATACTCCCGGCCTTCGCCATTGCCCACCTTGTGACACGAAGTGCAGTTGCGAACGAAAATCTCGCGGCCACGGTTGGTATCTCCTGAAAGGTCAGCAAGTCCCGTCATCGCCTTGTTTCGCTCTTCTTCAGGCTTCGGTTCCGCACTGAGCAAAGTCGTAATGAACGGCAATGCCGCCGCTCCCGCTTTCGAAGCCGAAAGAATCTGTGTCACAATCTCTTTCGAGCGAGGTGGTGCAGGAATCTTCCCCGTCAGGTAGTCGGCTCGCCAGAGTGGCTCGTGGGCAGCGAGTGCATGGCGGATGGTGTAGTCCGCCCAGTAATCGGCTGGCTTTTCAGTCATTGCCAGCACGGCCTGCGAAGCAGCAGGATCATCGTAATAGCTCAGTCCGCGAGCTGCTTCCGTGCGAACACGAGGATGTTCATCGCGGGAAGCGGTGATCAGCAGAGACATCGCATCGGGAAGCTCGTCGCGGTAATCGGCGACGATGTGGACGGCGGCCGCCCGCGCGTTGGGACTGGGTGAATCCAACAGAGCCTGAATCAAGGCCGGATCATGCTGATGATGACTGGCCAGCACCCACATCGCTTCGCATTGCAGGCGAGGATAATCCTCAGACTTTGGATCGAGCTTGGCCAGCCAGGCCTTCACGCCGTCAACAACCTGTTGGGTCGGTTGGCTGTTGAGTTCATTACGTGCCCGGTACCGGGTACGCCACTCGTAGACTTTCGTCTGATCGAGAAGTTCTTCAATCGACTTGCCATGCTGGGTGATGGGAGTCAGCAGGGGACGATCCTTCGCCACGAGACGGTAAATGCGGCCACGGGTATGATCGCGATTCGGATCACGCTGCGAATACTGCATGTGACCGATGAGCGCATTAGCCCAGTCACCAAACCACAAGGCACCATCCGGGCCAATTTGAGGATCTGCCGGGCGGAAGTGCTTATCGGTGGAGGCAATCAGGTCGTCGGGTTTCCCATCAGTCAGCTTCATTCTCTTGCCGGCGAATCCTCCGCCATCATCATTGATGGTGAAGCGGGGCATGCCGTTCATGTTGATCACACAGGCATAGGTGAACTGCTTCTGGACGCTTTCCGGGAACTGTCGGCTGACGAGCCATTCGCATCCCAGAGCCGGTCGCATCCCTTCCTGATTGAAGACCATATTGAGGCCGGTTCGACCGCGGAACTGGGCACCGGAAAGGGGAGTATCCCACGCGTGGTTGGCGGTTGTGCCATCGCCCACAATCCCCTGGCCCCATTCATCGAAGACATAGCACCACATGTTGTACTGGCCGGGGAGTGCGAACTGGCGCATCTTTTGTGATCTGGGGTCGAAAACATACGCGCCACCATTCCCCTGACTACGATGCGGGCCCCAGGGTGTTTCCAAGGTGGTGCTGGTCGCAATCCCTTCGAGCATGTGGAGCAGGCCGCTATTCGACCACTCGAACGCTCCACAGGTGTGGTGAGTATCATCGGTGGCCCAGCCATCGATCAGGTGGACCACCACGTCGGCCTTATCGTCACCATCGGTATCCTTGAGCCACAACAGTCGCGGCTGATCAACAACCAGCACGCCACCATTCCAGAACTCGAAACCTGTGGGGCAATGGAGCTTGTCGTAGAAAACGGTGCATTTATCGGCTTTTCCATCCTGATTGGCATCTTCCAGAATGATCAGGCGGTCATCTGGCTTCGCGTCGCCAGGCTGCCACTGGGGATATGTGGGCATACAGGAGACCCACAGCCGACCTTTGTTGTCGAAGTTCAGTTGCACTGGCTTGGCGAGTTCCGGGAACATTGTTTCATCAGCAAACGCCTTGATCTCAAAGCCTTCGGGAACCTTGGTCTGTGCGATCAGTTGCTCAGGAGTGAGGTAACGTAACTCGGTGGCTTCGGAGTAGGCTTGCCGGGGATTGCCAAAGCGGGTGGGTGGAACAATCAGTTCCCCCGTGTTGTCGTCGCTGGGCTTCGAGGCGGGTTTACCACTGGCCAGATCCCAGATGTACTGATCACGCACTGCGGCCATGTTGCGAATCTTCACATATTCGCGCGGGAATGTTTCCGTATCCCAGGTCCGGCGGCCACCGTAAACATACCAGCCATTGAGCATGCGGTAGTCTTGCAGGTGGATCCACGATTTATCGTTAACAGCACTGCGGAGCTCCTGGTTGATCGAGCTGAGTTGACCCAATGCGGACTGGCCGAACGCACTGGCAAAGAGGAGCTTGGCAACTGCCAGATCACCCTCTTCGTTCAAGTGGCAGCCATTGATCGTGTGCTGCAGACCTGTTTGAGCATCGAACAAGGCCTTGGAACCAGCGAAGACATCGATGCAGGCGAGCTTGTTCTGGGCAGCGACATCGCGAACCGCCTGTGCATAGAGGGCGAGGTTCGTGTTTTCGGCGTCGCCTTTCGGAAGCAGCGGCTCTCCGGATACTTCGAAGGCCAGGGGTGTCACCAGCACAAATCGAGGCGGCGACTTGGCGTCGTCGCGAGGATATCGCTGAGTGGTTTCCTTAATGAACTTCTCGTAATCCTGCTTGAACTTTTCGACACCTGCCGGGCCTGCATACGATTCATTGAAACCAAAGAAGCAGATGTAAGTATCTGCACCAAAAGCTCTCTGGGGATCATCGAGATTGGTGTAATCGCTCGAGCGCTGATGAATCGAAACTTCTTCGGCAGGGCGGCCAAAGTTGCGAATCACCAGCTTCTTTTCGGGAAACTTGCTGTGCAGCATGGTTTCGAAATTGCCAAACAGATTCATGCGTTCGGCAAAGCTGTTCCCCAGAAAGGCAATGCGCTCACCCTCGATGAACTCGAGTGGCAACTGGCTGACAGGGAGATCTGGCCGCTTGGGACGAGGAGGAGTCGCCAGCAGTTTTTCGGCCAGTGCTTTATCGGGAGCCTGTGCCAGTGCCTGAGGCATGCCGGTGAGAGATTCGAGCGAAAGACTCTCTGTGAGGATTGCCCCACCCAGGCCGGCAGCAGCGAATACCGCCAGCGAAGTGATGGCCCTGCGGTTCTGCCAGAAATTCCAAGTCATCATCGATTTCAAGATCATGCGTATTGTCCTGCAATTCACGAAAGGTGATTTCTCATCGTGGCGACATCACTCGGATCCACTCTGCACACAGAAACATCCAGTGTGGAGAGCCTCAACTCTTCATTAACCGTCAATTCTGGATCAAGATTCTGTCATAAAAAGTCAGAAGTTGCCATTTTCGTGGCAAAATATTCCAACTTCATGATCGAATCACGGATTGTTATCACTGAATATCTCTGGATTTTAAGGGAGGCGGCGGCTGGGGAGGAAAAGTCGGGCAGGTTGATATCAAGAAACTTCCATGTGACAGTTTGCCAGACGAGCCTGTGCGAAAGCAATCACGAATGTTTGAAAGTCTGATGTATCAATGCCGGATTTTCTGATGCCCCTTCTGACAATTGCCTCCCTGAATCAATTAACATTTCCTTCTGTACGAGACTTTTCCAGTAAACGTGATGAGAAAACGAGCAAAATTGCGCGACTGCGATTTCCCAGCCTGTTGCAGGCGGTATGAACTTTCCAGAATACGAGTATGGAAGATCTCACCCAAAAACTTCAGCAAGCCTTACAGCTCGCCTCCCGAGCACTGCTGAATGAACGTGTGCGACCTGGCCTGGAGCATTGGGAAGGCGAACTCTCGACCTCGGCATTATCCACAGCCACAGCTGTAATGGCCCTGTTTCAGTACGCCAAATGCCAACAGGCCAGTGGGCGTCTGCAAAAGGTGTTCGATGGGAAGTCTGAAGGCGACTGGCGACTGATCGAACAAGGTCTGGCGTGGCTCCTTCAGCATCAGCTGGCCGACGGCGGCTGGGGCGATACTGACAAAAGTATCTCGAACATCAGTACCACCATGCTCGCCCATGCCACGCTGGTCGCTTGCCGGGAAGCTGTCAGACAAAAAAGTCTGGTGCTGAATGCCAGTGATATCGACGCCGCCATTGAGCGGAGTGGCCGATTGATCGAAGAGTTGGGGGGCATTCAGGCGATTCGTGATCGATACGGGAAAGATCACACGTTTTCAGTCCCTATCCTGACCCATGCGGCACTGGCAGGGCTGGTGTCATGGAATGAGATCCCCGCACTCCCTTATGAACTGGCACTGTTGCCGCATCGCTTTTTCGAGGTCATTCAGCTCCCGGTGGTTTCGTATGCCTTGCCCGCTCTGATTGCGATCGGGCAGACGCTGCATTTGCGGCAGCGCACGTGGAACCCATGGTGGTGGGTGCGGCGGGTTGCCATTCCGGGCACATTGCAGAAATTACAGAGTATTCAGCCGGAAAGTGGAGGTTTTCTCGAAGCGACTCCACTGACGAGTTTTGTCACGATGTGCCTGGCGAGTGTCGGACGTGTCGATCATCCCGTCACACAGGCGGGGCTTAAGTTTATTCGTGATTCCGTCCGGCCCGATGGAAGCTGGCCGATCGATACCAATCTGGCGACGTGGGTCACGACGCTTTCGATCAATCATCTGGGGGCTGAGGCCTTTTCGTCGGACGAGCGTGAAGCGCTGATGCGCTGGTTGTTGCAGCAGCAGTATCGAACTATTCACCCCTATACGAATGCTGCTCCTGGTGGATGGGCCTGGACGAATCTTTCAGGCGGTGTTCCCGATGCCGACGATACCCCTGGAGCCATGCTGGCTCTGATGGAACTCGACCGGGGCTCAGGTTTGTCTCAAGAAAATCTTTCGATGGAACAGGCCCTCCATCAGGCTGCGTTGTGGCTGATCAAGCTGCAGAATCGCGATGGTGGCTGGCCGACTTTCTGCCGAGGTTGGGGAGCACTCCCGTTTGACCGCAGCTCGAACGACATTACCGCCCATTGCCTGCGGGCGCTGATTCAATACGAACGTCGGCTCAACGACATCAAAGCCGATGTCATCTCCGGACAACCCGCAGTCGAAGTGCCAGCCCCAGAGTTGCGAGAGCAGATGCAGCGAAGCATTCAGCAAGGCTTTGAGTATCTCGAAAAGACGCAGCGGGAAGATGGGTCTTGGTTGCCATTATGGTTTGGCAATCAGCACAGCCCCGATGATGAAAACCCCTTGTACGGCACGGCACGAGTGCTCCTGGCCTATGCTGATGCCGGTCTTGAAGGCAGCTCGGCAGCTTTGCGAGGCTGTGACTGGCTGGTGAGACATCAGCATGCAGATGGTGCCTGGGGGCCCGGTACATCCCTAGAAACTGCCGATACCTCCGATGCCGAGTCCGATGTCGAGAGAGAACCGGCCAGTGTCGAAGAAACGGCTCTCGCTTTGGTGGCTCTCTGTCGGTTCGACGCCACCCACAACGTCTTGCATCGCGGAGCTTCGTGGCTCATTACAAAGGTTGAAAACGAGACCTGGCGCGAACCGACGCCGATTGGTTTTTACTTTGCTAAACTCTGGTACTACGAAAAACTGTATCCGCAGGTCTTTACGGTCGGTGCACTCAAAGCACTTGCACCCCGACTGGGTTCAACGTTGACGACAGTCTCGGAGAATGAACCGGCTCCCAGTTCTGCGGAACCACCGATTCCGCCCATTGCGACTGATCGAGTGGCTGACTCAATGCATCTTCAGCGAACATCTCCTTCGATCAATCTAGCGAATGGGGGCATCACCCTGGCTTGAGAGCGTCTTGAATGAAATCATATCGCCATGTGGGTTCAATGATCCGCTGGCTGCAGTTCCTGCTGTTTTTGGTTGTGTGCTGGATGGTCATGACGTTCACACATGAAGTTGGTCACATTCTGGCGGGGTGGGTGGCCGGTGGGCATTTGCACTCGGCAGATCTGCTGCCCTGGCACTTTCCACAAAGCCATTTTGAGCCCAACCCACATCCACTGGTCACACTCTGGGGTGGCCCGGTGTTAGGTATTGCCATTCCCGTGCTGATCGCCGTCATCGTGCGGCATCGTCTCGCTTCGTTGATTGCTCATTTCTGTATCCTCAGCAACGGGCTTTATCTGGCTGTTGCGTGGTACACAGGAGATAACCATCTTGATACCGCGAGACTCTTTGCGGCTGGCAGTTCACCTGTCATTGTCGGTATTTACTGTGCACTCACCATCAGCGTGGGGTATCTGCGCTTCCGAAGGGATTGCAAGCAGATTTTATCTTGAAAGGGATGGGTGGTGCCTATCGAGTACGTGGCTAACAACTCCGGGTAGTATTTGGTGCATTGCGTCGGAACTTCATGCACCCTACCTGGCGATATGATTGAATCCGTATTGATACCACGAAGGACACGAAGAGCACGAAGGGAAAGGTGTTGGTGTAGTTATATAGTGTGTTGAATGGTGTTTGTTGGTGATAACAAATTGAAGATGGTGCATTGCGTAAGAACTTCATGCACCCTACTTGATGAGCTACCGGGATGATTATTTCGATTCGTAATCATTTCCTGGAACAAACTTGACAGTCCATACTTCTTCGTTTGTGAACTCGAAGACGGTGATTCCATTAACCCCCTGGGGGATGACTCCCTCCAGTGAAATCGTTTGTTCACGCTCTTCAATTGATGAAACAATCCGCCATTGAAACGTGGTTTGCTTGGGAATGTTTTTTGTGGGAGGGAAGAACTTAGCTGCTTTAGTTTTTGTACTTAAACGACCACACTGAGGTGAAATGAATCCAAAGCCAGTGCAATTGTGAAGATAGATATCGATGGGACTGTGGTTCTCGCATTGAAATTGACCGGAATACTTTCCATGAATTCGGTCGCGAATTTTGCAGCCGCTGAATTGGATGCACATGACTATTGCCATCAGGGCAGTCAGCCACACGGGTCGGAGAAATGAACGAACTCGATATCGAGGATTCTTGTTCATCGAATGACTTCCAGGCGTGAGGCAGTGGAGTGGCACTTTGGGTTTGAGGCGCTGTGCTATGTCGAGCAAGACCTAAGGCTTCATCAGTTTCTGGAACGCGGGATTGGGTGTGCTGATGACTTTTCCTTCCGGTGTCAGTTCATGCACGATCCAGGCGGCTGCCGGGTGATGTTGCATGAGGCGGGCTCCTTTTTCGTGGCCGAGGATGCATAAGGTGGTGTCGAGTCCATCGGCATCGATGCCATGCGGAGCAATCACGGTCGCTTGAATCTGGCGAGTGAGACCCATTCCGGTGGCGGGATCGAGGATATGGGAGTAGCGGACGCCGTCGATCTCCAGGAACTGAAATTCGTCGCCCGCCGTCGAGACACAACAGTTCGACAGATAGACTACGGGAGAATCTGGTTCTGCTGTGTTGGCTGTGTCCGAGTTCTTGAGGGGCGTTGAACTCTCGACAGTTTCAGAAGGGGACGAGCGAAACTTCGGAATCGGCATGAGAACTTTCCAGCCCGATGTTTTTTGAGGACTCGATGAAGCAGCGTCTGGTAAAGGAGGAGCATCCCCCAGTGCCATATCACCACTGACGGCAACGGCAGAAATCGGCAGTCCTTCGTGTTGCAGGATCTTCAGGGCTTCTTCGGCTACATATCCTTTGGCGATCCCTCCAAAATCGATCTGCATTCCGGGCTTGAGCAGCCGCACCATGTTGCCGTCCGGCGAGAGGCAAATGTTCTGCCAGCCCATCGACTGGCGGGCTGCGGCAATCTGCGCGGGTGTCGGTAAACTTTGTTTACGGCGTGCGCGGCGCCACTGTTTCACCAGTTGACCGATCGTGACATCGAAGGCTCCGTCGGATTCACGGGCCAGACGGACCGACGCCTGCAGGCAAGTTGAGAGATCTTTCGAGATGGGTACAAACTCGGCGTGAGGGGCACTGGCACAGAGCCTCATCACTTCGCTCTGCGGATCATAATCACTCAAAATGCTGTTGAGTTCATCAATCCGGGGCCAGACTTTGGCAAAGGCGGCTTTTGCACGGGCTTCATCGGGAGCGTAAGTCTGCAGGACGACATCGACACCCAGCCGAATGGCCCGGTCAGAGAACAACTTCAAGGGGGGCGAGGCGGGTGTTTCCTCGGCATAGGTTCTTCGGTCATCCAGGCAGGTGAAGCCAATTGGCAGAAGCCATGCAAGAACTGCCAGAACCTGCCAGGTGTTCCTCGATATCTGATGAGAGAGCGGCGTAAAAACTGACGTTGAGGCGACAATCACTGATGTTCTCCGATGCTTTGTCACCCGGATGGGTGTGACGAGCGGCCTTGAGTTGCAGTCGTTTCGAGTTCAATTCCTGGGTTCAATTTTCTTGGCAGGAGGGTTTTGACAGAAAATGCAAAGTCACGGTGTATTGTGGCTGGTCATCAAAAAACTCAATCGTGAGGACGATTTCCACCAGATTTAGCCAATTCCCAGGTCATATCAGATTTGCCGGAGGTCTCAAGAGAGGTTAGACTGGCAAGCCTGCTAACAATCTTACCTTGATACCTGCCCATAACGTTCTGTCTCTTTGGGTTGACGGATGAAGCCGGATGCATCACTGGATCCAGTCATACGTTGACGAAAGATTTTTCAATGAGTCAAGGTGTGTGCGAACGTAGATTCTCGAAGTTTACCAGCAGTTGGTAAACCCATTGATTTTCAGGAACAGCGAATGCGTTTGAGAACATTCATGATTGACCTCGTCAGGCTTCGTTCAGTGCTTCAACTGGCGGTCGCGATGGCCGTCGGTACTTCGGCCGTCACAGCGGTTGCCGCTGACCCGTTGCCACCGAGCATGAAGCCATATACCGAAACGATTGGCAATACCGACATCACCTTCAAGATGCTCCCCATTCCCGGTGGGGAATTCGTGATGGGGAGCCCCGATGCGGAAGAAGGCCGCAAACCGGATGAAGGTCCGCAGCATACGGTGAAGATCGAGCCCTTCTGGATGGGTGCGACGGAAGTGACCTGGGATGAATACGACATCTGGTCGTACAACCTGGATATTCAGCGTCGGCAGTTTACCGGTGAGGCACCCACGGCACGTGATAAAGTGGCCGACCTGGTTGCACGGCCGACCAAGCCTTACACCGATATGACCTTTGGTATGGGCCAGAAAGGCTATCCCGCCATCTGCATGACTCAGCATGCCGCCAAAAAGTATTGCGAATGGCTTTCTGCCAAGACCGGGCACTATTATCGCTTGCCAACGGAAGCTGAGTGGGAGTACGCCTGCCGCGCGGGAACAACGACCCCTTATTCCTTCGGTGACGATGTCTCGAAGTTAGGGGATTATGCGTGGTACTTCGAGAACTCCAGCGAAAAGTACCAGCAGGTGGGGCAGAAGAAACCCAATCCGTGGGGTCTGTTCGACATGCACGGCAACGTCTCTGAGTGGTGCATCGACAAGTATGATCCCGAGTTTTACGCCACCTTCAAGAAGGGGGAGATCCCGGTCAATCCTGTGAACATCCCTATCACCGAGTACCCACGTGTGGCCCGCGGTGGATCATGGGATGATGATCCCGAAGTGCTCCGCAGTGCGTCACGCATTCCTTCATCGGATGAATGGAAGATTCAGGATCCGAACCTGCCCAAGTCGGTCTGGTACATGACCGATGCCTTGCAGGTCGGCTTCCGCGTCGTGCGGCCGCTCACGCCTCCTTCAGCCGAAGAGCGTAAGGCGAGAACCTACGATGCCATTCTGCCATCGGATGCTCGCGAGAACCCCAATCGCAAAGTTGATTGATTGACCATGCGTTGATTGACGCAATGAGTCTCTTCATTGCCGGAGGTTCTGATTGAGGCCCGATCCTCGTCAGACACTCCGGCTTTTTTGTCCAAATGCAGCGACTGCTGGAGATTCGTGGCAGCCAGGCTCTGGCATTGCGGGCACGCTTAACCAGACTGGGTGGTTTCTTCGAGCTTGCTGAAGCGTTCGTGTACCAGACGCCTGAGCGTCAAGAATTCGGGGG
>JAIXUU010000473.1 GCA_027483405.1 Planctomyces sp.
GCCTTTAGTATAGACAAATGGGCGGCCAGCCGATTCTGCGACAGCGATGGTGTTGCTCAGCCCGTCGGTCACATCGCGGAATTTTTTCCCCTGTCGAGTTGGCTGACCGGTCGTGGTATCAATGGTGGCATTCTTGGGGAAAAAGCCGGGAACGTAGGTGTAAGGTGTCGTGGAGCCAGCGAAAACTTCGGCTGGATCGACAAATGTTGCCGGGGCTGTGGTTCCTAATGTTGTGGTAAAGACACCCGGTGCAATCCCGAAGATCGGCGAGTAATCCGTCGTCGCAGCGATGTTGGGGATAAAGACTCCGGCTGTGGATGGGGGCGCCAGATCAAGCACACCCGCATCAGGATTCGAAGGGCACTGGAAAGCCGTGATTTTCGTTTGCGAAAGCGGTGTGTTGTTCGCTGAGTTCCAGTTCGTGGATTTGTCGTAACGGTTGTAAATCGCGGCCTGATCAATATAGGGCAGCAGATCGGTCAGGACTGCCACGCGTGAGGCCGTATTCAGCGTGGGGCGAATGCTGGTGGGCAGAAAGCCATAGGTACTTTCAAAGTTATGAAAAGCCAGGCCAATCTGCTTGAGATTATTGCGGCACTGGGTCCGCCGGGCGGCTTCACGAGCCTGCTGGACAGCCGGCAGCAGCAGAGCAATCAGGATCGCAATAATGGCAATGACCACGAGCAGCTCAATGAGCGTAAAGCCTCGTGAGCGTGGGCGGCGTCGAAGTGCAGCAGGAACAAAGGATTCAAAGAGCATTGGAAAACCTTTCTCAGATGATCTGGCGAGCGACAGATTCAATAATGGCTGTAGCCATCGGGGAAGTTTGAGTTTGAGAGACGGATCAGCAGGCTGGCGCCCGCAATAGGTGATGATTCGCATGAACCGTTGTGGGAAATCGAGGGGCGGTGGGCAGGATCAACACCCCTCTTTGCTGTCTCCCCTGTCAGTGTTCTTCAGGCGGGGAAACCGGCAGGCCAGTCTACGTTGCTGAGTTGTCTGTTCAGGATTGTTCATAGGATCAGGTCACACACGGCCCAAGAAATAAATCCCACCAATCAGGTGTGTATTAAAATAACTCGGAGCTATTCAGCTGTCAAGTCGATAGAATCCGTACTTTTGGAAGCGATTTCTGGACGAATCGCAGAAAAAGTTTCTCCAATCGGAAAATTCGAGCTAGGTTTCGACAGATGGCCATGTCCGAAATCTGAGACTCTCAGGCGAGGTTCTGACTTCCATGGAAAGCGTGATTCGATTTCTCCGGAGTGAAGATGGCCCCACCGCCGTCGAATATGCGGTCATGCTGGCCATGATTCTGCTCGTCGTGATCACCGGTGTCTCTGCGTTCGGTAATGCACAGGCGAACTACTGGGGCGGGATCCAATCCGATCTGGAAGGCCACGGTTTCTAAGTCACACCGACCACTCCTCAACTCTTTCGCATTTCATCCATCTTCGCGTTTCATTCAATAAGGCTTCAGCGATCTGGCCACGGGGTGTTTCCCGCCAATTGCTGAAGCTTTCTCTTTGGAATCATCCCGGCTGCCAGCGAAGAGCCAGGTCTTCATCCGCTCGATCACTCACCCAAATCCATTCGAAACCAGGACCAACGCTGGTGAGCAGAAATGGATTTGGTTAGTTTTATCCTTAGCCTTTTTCACGGCTGAGAGTTTGCCTCATCCGTGAACTGATGCCTCAAAGACTGCAATTTTTTCACTGTTGATATGCGGGGTCCATGGCACATGCCAACCTGTTGTGTGGCTGCTGGTGGTAACATTGGAGATGTTGCCGCCACCTTTCGACAGGTCTGGCAGATACTCGAGCAGACTCCGGGTATTGATAGAGTGATCGCAAGCCGCCCTTACCAGACAATCCCTGTCGGCGAAAACGCAGGCGATGTCTTTCTGAATGGCGCTTACCGCTTCGAATCCACTCTTCCGGCGACCGTAATTCTCAATCATCTACGCACCATTGAGGAACAGTTTGGCCGATCGCGATCACTCGCCTGGGGTCCCAGAACAATCGACCTCGATCTCGTGATCTACGGCGAAGATGTCATCCAGCTGCCGCAACTCTCGGTTCCGCATCCGGCAGCCTGGTACCGCCGCTTTGTCCTCGATCCAATGGCCGAAATCGCTGGCGAACTGGTGCATCCCGTCCATCGTGTCACTTTTCGAAGGTTGCAGGAGAGGCTCCTGGAACTGCCGCTCAAGGTCGCGCTGGGACCGCTTGCAGAAGAAAGCGAAGACAAACTTTCTGATCTGCGATGGCAACTTCAGCAGGAGTTCCCGCAGGTTCAACTGATGGAACTCAGCGAAGCCTCGACTGCAGATCTGATCCTGGCAGGCCGAGTTGATGTCCTCGAAACACTGGGTGCCAGACTGATTGGCACAACCAGCACTCGTCTGGTGGATACAGCCCAGCGACCTGTGCGAACTCTTGCAGAAGTTCGTCATGTCCTCCTGTCCGCTACAGATTCGCCTCAACCTTTAGAGCCAGTGTGCGAATGACGAGGCGATAAGTTGAATTCTTTCGAAGAGATGGTGATCTGTTTCGTTCCAGTTCAAGATTTTCAGCGAGTGAGAAACCCGAAATGCCGAATCGACGCGGGACTGTGCTGTTCGATATTGATGGGACACTCATCGATGCTGGTGGAGCCGGACAGGCTGCCATGGAAGATGTCTTCCGTGAAGAATTTCGCACGCTGAAAGAAGTGACAGGAATTCCCACAGCAGGGCGAACGGATCGTGCCATCACGCGTGATCTTTTTGCGTTTCATGGTGGCGAGTGTGATCCACCGAGCCTGATGAAACTGCGCGATCGATATCTGGCCCATCTGCCAAAATATCTCGAAACGCATGCTGGCGGGCTCTTGCCGGGAACGGTGGAAATTCTCAGCCAGCTTTCGCATTCGGGGGAGTGGCGATTGTCGTTGCTGACAGGCAACTTCGAAGAAGCTGCCTGGATCAAGCTGCGTCACTATGGAATCGACCACCATTTTTCCGATGGCGGGTTCGGTGATGAACATGTCGATCGCGATGATGTCGCTCGATCCATCTGGAGTCGCCTCACAGGTGATGAACCTCAATTGGAAAGTTTGCCGGTGATCGTCGTGGGAGACACTCCTGCCGATGTGAAATGTGGTCGCGCAATTGGTGCCCGAGTTGTGGCTGTAGCGACCGGCGTTTATGAGCGTCATTCGCTGGAAGCTGCAAAACCCGATTGGTTGATCGACAATCTGCACGACACCCGCTGGCTGCAGGAATTGCTGGCATGATCGCGAACTCCATCGCTCAAAAACAACGCCATCATGAACCCGACTTCTCAATTTTTCTCATGCTTCCACCCTGCGGGATCTGTTATTGATAGTTGTCTAAACCCGCTCCTCAGCCGATGTGGAAACCGGAGTTGGGATTCAGAGAACAGACCGTGAAGGTTGTCGCTATGCAGGATCGCCGCAAGTGGCTGAGTCAGATGCTGGTCGGGGCGTGCCAGATTTCTGCCGGAAGTTTTCTGGGGAGTGGTGCCACTTCGATCGCCCAGACCCAATCCAAAAAAACTGCCGGCCCGAATGCCAAAGAGGCTCAAAAGAATCCGCCCTGGGAAATTTTGTTTCTTCCACCCCGACAACGAAAAGTGGGCGTGCAGACCCTGCCTGAGAAAAGCCCGATCAAACTCGTGAAGACGCTCAATCTGTCCGGGCCGGCCAAAGGCCATCCGCACCTGCTGGGTGAGTTTGCCATCAATGGCGAGTTTGGAATTCTCAACAATCTGCTGTCGCGAGTGACAGGAGCCAATGCCGCCATCGAAATTGGTAGTGCCCATCAGTTTGAACTGGAAGGGATGATGCAGGCCGAAGGAACGGGTGGCTGGTTCTTCCTGTTAGGCTGGAAAGACGGCTCTGGCCACGCTCTCTTCCAGATCGGCACCCGAACCAGTGGTTCACCCTGGTTCCATTGTGTGTTCAAAGAAGGGGCCGCAGAAAAAGATTCGCACGTCGAATTCGGGCGGATGGAATGGAAAGGCTCTCTGCCGGTGTCACTGGTCGTCAAAGATCAGGCGGCATCACTCAAAGTCGGCACTCTCCAACTCGCCCAGAATCTATCGCTCAGGGACTACAGCGAAGGTGGCATTTTCATTGGAACTTATGACACCCAGTACGGGCCCAGAAACCTGCAGATTCAGTCACTAAGGCTCAGAAAGTTTGCGGAGGAATAACTCGGCTCCGGTAGAGAACAAAATTGCCAGCAGGCGTGGTGGAGTGAAGTCAGTTCATAGAATTCATCAACCCGTCGGTCGAATGTGCCGCAGGGAAGGCTGAGCGATCTGTTCGTTGCCAAAATCGAAAAAGCTCTTGAGAGAAGTTTCCCAGTCGGACTCCTGGAGAATTTCGTGCAGATGCTGGGGCAGATATTGAAGTTCGGCGGTTAAGCCCGGGCTCAACTCATCGAGAAATTCCTGTGCCCCTGAGGGATGCACTGTACGATCATCTGTCCCTTGCAGAATTTTCACAGGGACACGAATGGCCGATGCTTCCTGGTGAACCTGCTGAAGTGCCGACTTCATACTGAAAAACCAGCGAGCCGTGATACTCTTCAGGAGAAAAGGATCGCTTTGACGTTTCGCGAGAGCCAGCGGATCTTTCGTCATCTGTCCATGTCGGAATTTCGTAGGGAAACGCGTTGCCGGCGCCACGATGTTACAAATGGCCCCCATCGCCAGCGTGAGCGGTGAGATCTGTTGCTGAAGTTTCAGAAGTGGGGAAGACAGTGCCAGAACTGCCAGGCCGCGCGGTTCGAGCTGAGCATATCGAGTAGCGACCAACCCCCCCATGCTATGTCCCAGCACCATCAGACGTTGCGGATCGAGTTCGAGAGATTTTCTCAACAGCACCAGATCATCAATGTACTGGGAAAAGTGCTTGACGAAAGTTCGCACACCTCCCGAGCGACCATGGCCACGAAGATCCGGGACGATCACCCGGACACCGCGCTGCAGCAGCCAGCGAGAAACATGGTCATAACGGCCACCGTGCTCGGCCACTCCATGGACAATCAAAGTCGTCCAGCCAGCACTTCGATCAGGGCGATAATCCCGGTATCGGAGGTCGACACCGTCATTTCCACGTTTTTCTGCCAGCCAGCAGGCCCCATTCACGGTGAATTCTCCCAGATGGCGGGTGCGTCCTGAGTGCCAATACCCCAGTCGATTTTCATTTGTCCATCGGCTGAAGTTTGCTCACCGATTACAGGAATCTCCGGGATTCAGGGATTTCACCTTAACCCTTGATTTAATTGCATGTTACGAAAAATCGAGCTTGATAAAGGCACTCTCAATGACCATCGGTCAGCGGGCTACTCTGAGTACACTTTCCTTGATTTTGCACGATTCTCCGGGCCAGTCGCAAGAAATCGAGATCGTTCCAGAGAGAAATCGTCGAACCTTAGCCAAGTTCAGAGAGGTAATTCATTAACAGTATGGGATTAAAGTGCGGTTCCGCTGCTTTGGAAGGTTCGCCTGAAGATCAGGTCATAAGTCAACGGGAGTGCTCGAAGGACCCAGGTACCCTACGCTGAACACAGATGCGAATTTTGAATGCAATATCAACTTTTGTTTCGGTGATTGCATGAGTTGCTCTGAAATTGGGTGTGCAGATTGACCGAAAATGCCAATTGCACTTCTCGAAACTGAGCGGTAGCGTATGCTGAATAAATAGTCACATCAGAGAATGCCAGTTGATTTTTGGAAGATGTCATGAAGCGGTTCGCTCAGGCGAACTCGGCAAGAAATTGATGTGTAAGCAACGACTCTCTGAAACAGAAGTTGCTGCTAAACAGAAGTTGCCAAGAGTGCGTTAAGTTGGGTTGGGTCGATTGGGATTGGTCTTCAAGGATCTGCTGCAGATCAATGACAGTGAATTCAGTAGGGCATTACTTCTGAACTATTGGCGTTGCCGATCTGCAGTGAGCCTCTTCAGGTGCAAACATGGCCAGCATAACACAACCGCAGGATGATGTTGTTTACGAGATGGACTTTGGTCCTTCCTGGTGGGATCGCATCAAGGAATCTGGTGCGTGGACCGTCAGCCTGGCACTCCATGTGGTCGTGCTCTTCTGCTTTTCGCTCATTACGTTCTCGGAAACCATCCGTGAGCAGTTGATGATTACCAGCGAAATTCAGGACATACCGCAGGAAGCCGAATTCAAATTCGACGTCGCCGTCTCCGACGTGATGGGCAATGACAGCAACTTCAACATGCTGGGTGCCTCGCAGCAAGCCTCTGTGGCGATGGGCCAGAAGTCCGAAGAAGAATTCAAAGAGCAGTTGGAAGATCCCTTCAAACCCGAACTTCCTGCGACCGAAGCCATTGTCGAACCTCCTCGGACAGAATTGACTCAAGCCATCAATGCCCAGGGTGCGACGGAGCATCCCGGTGGTGTGGAAGGTGCCGTCGATCGCATGGCTTTCGAAATCGCCGCCTCCTTGCGTGAAAAGAAAACACTGGTCGTCTGGCTGTTTGATGTTTCTCCCTCGCTGCACAAGCGGCGTAACGTGATTGCAGATCGCGTGGAAAACATTTACGCACAACTCAACGCCATGAATGTTTCCGCAGACAAAGCTCTCAAGTCAGCCGTCGTGACTTTCGGCGAACGAACAAATATTCTGACCGAAGAACCTGTCGATGATGTCGCCCAGCTCGTCAAAACCGTGCGCGGTGTGAAAAGCGAATCCGGAGGTCATGAGAACACTTTTGGAGCAGTGATAACCGCCGCCAATAAGTTCCTCTCTTACCGGACGAAAATGGGCCGCAACGTCATGCTGATTGTCGTGACCGACGAAGCCGGTTCCGACGCTCGTGAAAAACTCGAGCAGGCCATTTCATCCACCAAACGTGCCGGCATTCGCTGCTATGTCGTGGGTGACGCCGCTCCCTTCGGCAAACGTCAGGTCGAAGAGCCTTTTGAACTGGAAAATGGCGAGCAGGTCATCGGTGTCATGGATCGCGGCCCCGAATCGTTCTACCAGGAATTTGTCCATCTTGGTTTCTGGGGGATTAACGATTACGGCCTTGAAAATCTTTCCTCGGGCTTCGGGCCTTATGCACTAACCCGTCTTTGTGCCGAAACCGGTGGCCTGTTCTTTGTCGCAGATAGCGGCAAAGGGCCATCGCTCGATCCACAGACGATGCGTAACTATCAGCCTGATTACCGCACAATCACGTTGCTGGATCAGGATATTCGTAAGAACATGGCCAAGCAGGCTCTGGTCACATTGGCAGAGCAGAATAAGGACATTCAGATTCCATTACCAAGCCTCGGCTTCCCTGCAGCCAATGATGGCGAACTTCGCACATCAATCGATCGTGCTCAACGTCCTCTGGCTGATTTCGACTACAAGATTTCGCAGTTGCTCACACAGTTGGAAGTCGGTGAAAAGGATCGTGCCAAAATCACCGAACCTCGCTGGAAAGCCAGCTATGATCTGGCCATGGGTCGATTGCTCGCCTTGAAGGTCCGTGCCTTTGGCTACAACACCATGCTGGCGGAAATGAAGGCTTCGCCACGCAAATTCGAGAAAGCAGGAAACAACCGCTGGGAGTTGGTTCCTGCCAAAGAAATTACATCCGGGGCCAGTGTCAAGAAATTGGCGAACCGGGCGAATGAGTACCTGAAGCGTGTAGTGGATGAGCACGCTGGCACCCCCTGGGGTTTGATGGCTGAACGTGAATTGAGCCGTCCATTAGGTTGGGAATGGAAAGAGGGCTACTACAACGCGGCAGCCATGCGAGGTGGAAACGGAAACGACGAAAAGCTCCGTCCACGATTTGTTGAAGAAGATGACCCTAAGACCGGCAAGAAGGTCAAGAAGATGGTTCCCGCGGGCCCTGTCCGACGAGAGATCTAATCACTCCATAAAGTCTAGATGTTGATTTGCCATGCTTGCTGCTTTGGGCAAGCATGTCTTGGCATCCACCGCAACGCTTTGATTACCTATAAGGTATATCAGTTGCTGATTTGTACTTCATCGGTTGATTCCAACCACTGAAAAATCAACCCAACAGGCGTTTCCACCAAGACATTTTCTGAGCTGTATCCGAGGGTTGTTCTCTGCGATTTGAGCGAGATGACCCTCGTTTCTTTTCAGAAGCTGTTCTTCCCTGCTCAGCATGTCCTGAGGGCGTTTTGTCCTCGGCTGATCGATCGCGTGGAACTCCATGTGAAGTCGATACCCGCTCGGACATTCGATTCGATTCAGTTGATACCCCTCGCTGCGGAGAGA
>JAIXUU010000144.1 GCA_027483405.1 Planctomyces sp.
ACTGCATGGTCAAGGTGCGCGCGCGAACTTGGTCGCTGACTTTGAATTGACCGAATATTATGGCGAGTTGCGTCTGCCCGTTTTGGCCGACAAGCCATATTTCAAGCAGTTCGACGTTGAAGCCGCCGGCCGGTGGAGCGACCATTCCCGCTCTGGCGACTATGACACCTGGAAGCTTGGTGTGAACTGGGCGGTGAATGACACCATCCGTCTGCGCGGTTCGAAGCAAACGGTGGTGCGTGGTCCAAACATTGGTGAGTTCTTCGGTGCAGCCGTGGAAGCGCCGATTCTCGGCACTGGCCGTCCAACGGACTATTGCTCGGATCCCGTCCGCTTCAACGTGCCGACGGCTCTTTGTACCGCACTCGGCGCACCCTCGACCCCGGGTTACATCCCCGTTGTTGGTACCGCTCTGCCGCTGATCGACAATGCGGTTGCGGTTCAAGGCGGTGGAGATGCGATCAAGCCCGAATCGGGGGAGACTTTCACCTATGGCTTTGTGTTCACCCCACAATTCATCCCGGGCCTCTCGGTCGTAGTTGATTATTACAACATCCAGATCGATGATGCGATTGGCTCGATTACGCCGATCCAATTGATGGATAGCTGCTATTTGGTACTGCAAGATCCCAATAGCGCCCTGTGTAAGAAGATCACGCGTGATTCCAGCGGTCGGGTTGTGAAGTTCGACCAACGCGACACCAATTTGACCCTGCTTAAGACCTCAGGGGTCGACTTCTCCATCTATTACAATGCGAAACTGCCAGAAGCTTTGCCGGGCGACCGGATCAATATCAGCTTCCAAGGCGGTACCGTGGACAGCTTCATCCGCTTGTGGTTCCCCTCCGACAATCTGTTTGATTGCGCGGGTGACTTTGGCGGCGGTGCCTGTTCCGATGCCGGTACCGGTATTCGCGCCATCCCAGCCTTCCGCTCTAACCTTGCAGTCGCATGGATGGATGGTCCTTTGACCATTCGCGGTGCTTGGCGCTATCAGGGCCAGGTCGATGCATTGATCAAGCGTGTGCCAGAACCACAATGGCGCAACGTGGCCGCCAATTTGAACAATGTCCAGCATATTGACGCTTGGGACTATTTCGACTTGGGCTTCTCCTACAAGATCAACGACAATCTGCGCATTGGCGGGACGATCAGCAATTTGTTTGATAAAGAGCCCCCGATTCTGGGCTCGGCACAGCAAGATGCCAACACGCTTCCAAACCAATATGACATCATTGGTCGTCGCTATGCGATCAATCTGGTTTGGAAAATGTAATCCGAAAGCACTTACGCAAACAAAAAAGCGGCCCGCCCCCGTGGCGGGCCGTTATGTTTTGGGGCTTCATCTTGACGCGCGAAGCAAGGCAAGGTCTGACTCTGTGGCCTACATGAGGGTGATGTTTTGACCGGTAAAAAGCGACTGATCTTCCCCGTGGCTTTGGCCATCGCTCTTGGCCTTGGTGTGGCAATTGTGGTCTCGTTTTGGCTGGGTAGTCTGCGTGCAGGCTGGCAGGAGACCCCATGGCGGACCCTGAACATGACGGCGGATGCGGCCCGCGTGTTACAAGCGGATCTGGACCGTGAAACGAAGGCAAATCCCACTATTCCCGGCCAATTATTGTATGTCAGGGCACCCAGTCTCGGCCTCGATCAAACCTTCGCTTCTGGCCCTGATTTACGGACAGATGATGATGTACGCGTGGCGTCCAATACGAAGACTTTTGTCTCTGCCATGGCGCTAAAGCTGGTTGAGGCTGGAAAACTGGATCTGGAGGGCCCGATTGGCCCAGCCTTGTCGAGCAAAGTCAAAGCCATGATGGAGAAGAATGGCTATCAGGTGGATACGATCACGCTCCGACAACTTCTCAATCATACTTCTGGCGTGCCCGACTATATGTCGGTTCCAATCTTTCGGGTCTTGGCCCTTGGGCCAACCGCTTATGGTTTGTCGCCTCATTGGACAGCAGAAACTGAAATTTGGTTTGCCGTAACCTTTGGCCCGCAAGGCCAAGTTGGTGAGAACTTTGTCTATTCAGATACAAATTACCTCATTGTGGCCGATATGATCAAACAGGCCGTCGGCGCGCCTACGATTGGGGTGGCCGCGCGTCAGATGCTGAATTGGAAGAAACTGGGCGCCGACGAAACCTATTGGGAAGCAATGGAACCCGCCCCCGCTGGTACGCGTCGCGTCGCGCAATATCGCGGTGTGATCAAGGACTCCAACCTCGATGTTTCCTTTGATCAATATGGCGGTGGCGGCCTCGTCATGAGTATGGACGATCTGGGACGCGCGACGCGGGCAGTAGTCCGTGGCGATGTGTTCGCCAATCCAATTGCCACCCGCACCTTAATGCAAGTATCCGGCCCGGACGGGGCAGCTGGCGGCTATGCCCTTGGTATACAGCCTCTAATGCTTCACGGTGAAGTCTGTTGGGGCCATGGTGGCTTTTGGGGCACGTCCGCCTTTCATTGTCCACGGCTTGATATCACAGTGGCGCGGTCAACAGGCCAGAACCGCGCATTTCCGAGTTCGGCAGAAGGCATCAGCCCCCTGTCGAGCTTAATCCAATCGGCTCAGGCGGCAGAGCGAGACCGGGCCAAGGCCACCAAGGATTGATGGGCTTGGTCTATGTCATATCGGGTCGTGCACCGAAATATTTGGCCGCCTTGCGCTTGGATTTTCTCAGCGGCGGCGACATATTTGGGTCGGCGACTATGGTGCGTTGACAAGGCCCACCGAATGGGATGGTCAGCTCGGATAAGGCGGGGCCAGTCCTCACGACAGCCGTCAAACACGTCGGTATCTTTGGACGATGCACGACGAATTGAACGCGGAATCACTTGCGCCATCACCAGCCACAAGGGCAAATCCATCCAGACTAAATGTGTGACGCGCGGCAATACGATGGGCCGCGTGACGGAATAATTGCCAGCCAATACCCAATCATTTTGTGAAGTTGCTTCGTCGACATCAGCTAAGAAGGCTTCGGTCTCTTCCTTTGAGCGGTCAAACCAGCCGGGTCGCCAATTGATCAGATCAAGCTCCAG
>JAIXUU010000240.1 GCA_027483405.1 Planctomyces sp.
CCATCCTGCTTTTGCCGAGTCAAAAGAAACTCACGCCCTGCATCAATCGATTCGAGGACGCGGGCAGCCGTTAATTCCGCGCCATTTGTCACTGTGGCACAGGGGATTGCTCCCGCAAACAGACTGATGATCCACAGGATCAGCCGCATGGCCCATGGGGAAAATTCGCTGCGAACTCTCCGGAAAGCTCGATGGTTCAATGAGACCTGTGGGTGCATGAGCAATCCGTCAATTACCTGGTTCCCGCTTTCTGCAACCGAGCCATCACAAAGTTTTGCCGCTCAACGATTAGTCGCTTCCTGAGCAGGGGCAGGGCTGGCTGCATTGTCGAACAAGTGATAATAGCCCGCTTCTTCCAATTGCAGGCGCTCATATTTGTGCAAGCGATAGAGCACGAAGATGACCGTTCCGCAAACAGCACCGATCATGCCCAGCATGAAGAAGACACTGAGCATGTACGCACGCGGCTGTTCACTCTGCTGGTCTGCCAGTAGCTTGCACGAAGGACATGCCCAAACCGATGAAGAACAGAATACTTCACAGACTGCCACCACCAGTAGCGCTTTCCAACGCAAACTGCGTACGCCAGTCGATGATGAAACCTTGGGCCTCAGTCGCATACATTTCCCTTCGTCGGCTACACTGCAACAAAATTATAGCCACCAAAAGTGCTTCCGCGAAGAGACTCCCTGAGTTCTGTAGCCGAATTCGACCAATCACAGCACCGGCTGGCTGTGATTTTCTGCATTTCGACATGATTCCACGAAAGCGATCCTATGAAACTGGTGCTGGTGATTCCCGATGGCTGTGCCGATGAACCCCAGCCAATCCTCCAGGGAAAAACCCCTCTCGAAGCGGCCCACATCCCCCATATGGATGCTGTCGCTGCCATAGGAATGGTGGGAGAAGCCGATCATGTCCCGCTTCCTATGCCCTCGGGGAGTGACGTCGGCACTATGAGCCTGTTTGGGTATGACCCACTGCTTTTCCATACCGGTCGTGCGCCGCTCGAAGCGGCTGCTCAAGGGATTACGCTCGGGCCGGAGGATTGGGCCGTCCGCTGTAATCTGGTCACAACTCATGATGGCGTGATGAAAAGCTTCACTGCCGGACAAATTCCGAGTGACGTGGCAGCTTCACTTTTAAAAGAGATGCAGGCGGCACTTCCCGCAGATTCCCCCTGGGAGTTTTTTCCCGGAGTGAGCTACCGCAATCTGCTGATCTTCCGTGGTGCAGGCCGAACGGCACCTTTCGATAAAGCGACATCGACCACTCCGCCGCACGATGTCACCGATCAGCCATTTGCGCCTCACCTGCCGCAAGGCCAGGGTGCCGATGAACTACTCAAACTGATGGAGTGGAGTCGCGAATTCTGTGCGAAGCACCCTGCCAATCAGGCTCGCGGCGACAATGCCGCTACCCAAATCTGGTTGTGGGGACAAGGCCAGAGGCCTGCGCTTGAAGCTTTCTCCAGTAAGTATGGCCCTCAAGGGGCCGTCATCACCGCTGTCGATCTTTTAAGAGGCATTGGCCGATTGATTGGCTGGAAAGTCATTGAAGTTCCAGGGGCTACGGGTTATCTCGATACCGATTATGCAGCGAAAGGCCGCTATGCGATTGACGCTTTGAAAAACGGCGTCGAGTTGATGGTCGTGCATGTCGAAGCGACGGATGAAGCTTCTCATGAGGGCCACGCCTTCGAAAAGGTGAAAGCCCTTGAAGAAATCGACCGGCACATTGTCGGCCCTGTGCATGAATATCTGAAATCACAGGGCGAATACCGCTTACTCGTCTGCCCCGATCACCCCACGTTTCTGCGGACAAAAACGCACAGCCACGGCTATTCGCCCTTCGCCCTGTGTGGCACGAATGTTCCCCAGGACAAAGCCACGCATTACAGCGAACCCGAAGCCGCCCGCGCAGGCACCCGCCTGGCGCGAGGCTGTGACCTGATGAACCTGCTGGTGAATGGTGTGAAAAGCTAGGCCCCTGTCAATTTATGGAGTGGGGCGTTTTCTCATCGCATGCTTTACTTAATAAACTCGGCTTTAAAAGTCAGTGGATTGGCAATTTGCCGAACTTCGTTATCTCCCACTGCCACTTCTCGTATGTATCCGACAAATTGAATACGATCGTATTTGAATGCTTTTTTAATGTTCTTTAAAACAAAGTTTTGAAGTGACTTTTCGATCTCTGTCCAATTCAGCTTTAAGTCTGAGCCAGCATTGAATGGCCCCAGAACTGTCTGCACGGGTGTCGTGTTATCTCCTTCTGGCGGAAGAAATCGCAAACGAAATGCAACCTCGACACCGAGTTTATCCGAGCTTCCGAATCTCGAGAGGACTGGTCCGGTGGCATCTATTCTTTTCAGAATTGGTTGGGCATTAGCAAATGCTCGTTCAAACCTGACTGAGTTAGGTTCCTCGGTCGTCGGATCTAATCCAATGATAATGGTATTTGGAGCTGGTGACCCGTTGGGCTGCACAAATTCAAACCGACTCAAATGAAGCTGATCGACATGCTCCGCCACAGCTTTGGAGGCGGCAGCTTCGGCAGTTTTTTTGGCTTCGGCTTCCGCATCTGCTTTGCCGCTGATCACCGGGACTCTCAATGCCTGACTGACTCCGAAACAATTAGCCACATGGATTTCTATATAGCGAATCAGCTCGCCATCACCATCGCGACCTTCGCAAGTCATCGCCCCGGATGGAATGGTTACTTGCATGCATTGATCACTGAGCAGCCAGAATTCACCCTTGGACGGATTCACGGGTTCTGATTTAGCACCAGTTTCACTATTAGCTGTGGCAGATGCCGCATTCGATGCCCCCTGTTTTCGAGGAACCAGTTCGCGATTGCCCGCATTGACCTGCAAGCCACTTAATGAAAAGTTTTCACCCAGTAGAAACAATGTGGTGGGCTGGTCAGCTTCAACTCCTGGTGCACCAAACCAGTTATAGAGAGCCGGTCCTGCATCAAAAATGGCCCCCTGAGCGAACAGTTTGAATCCATGAGATTTCACTCGTGTCGGTAATTCGACATGCAAGGTTTGAAGTGGTAGTCGGGCTGAGAGTTGATCAACTCGTCTCAACAAACGATAGACTTCCCCATCGCGATACAGATGTGCCTCCATTTGACAGGCCTGAGAAAATTCCTTCAGTGCTGTCACTTGTCGACTGAGATCGACTGTCTCGGAGAGCGAGAAACCTGTTCGTCGAGAGTTTCCTAAGCAGTACCAATCAGAACGCACATCGAGTGAAACCTGCCGAATAAAGGATGGGCAAAGCATCAGGACGACACATTCGCGCGGGCCTGGCTCCATCGCCCGCTGCCTGCGGACAGCGTCTTTCCCTGGCCCACCAACGAGAAGATCGCGAAAGGCAACCGTGAGATTGCTCTCGATGGGAGGCGTTTGAACGCGTGGGGCAAAGCGCCAGCCAAAGGTGTCGTTCCCCTGGGAAAAGGCAACTGCCGTACGATTCAGTGCGATCGTATCGATATCCAATTCCAATCGACGTGCAAACCGCGTCGCGTTCTCGGCTGTCATTTGCCCGCTGGCGACTCCCACAGCCAGTGCCAATTGCAGTTCACGACGAGAGCTATACGAATCGGCCACGTTCTGATCCTGAATTTCCGGATCCAGAGCGAAGACTCTTAAAGGCCAGCGGCAGCGAATATACTCATTAAAAGCAAGCCGAGTCTCTGGCGATGGACTGGGAAAATGCAGGTCCATTAAATCCGTTGACAAGCAGGGGCAATTTTTCTGAGACGCGACTTCCCGGAAATCGGATCGCATCCGATCAGCCAGCAAGGTGGCATCGACGATAATCGCCCAGGAAAAGGCTCCAATCGGTCGATTGCGTATGGAAGGTGGAAGTGCACCGTAGAAGTTGCTTCGTATCCGTGAGAGTTCACTATCGTTACAACTTCGTACAGCTTCCAGTAACTCCTGATTTGAGAACTGCCACAACTGCGACTGACTGGGAAGATTAAGAAATTCATAGGCGGCCTGGATTTCGTCAGTAAGATACCGTTCAACATCTGTGTAGGATGCGGCTCGATAATTGATAGCCCCGGGGATAGCGTGGTAGGCATTGATCAACACCTGAATGATCATGTGGTCGCCATAGACCGCCGAGAACGAAGAGAGAGGAAACGGTATCTGAGAAGTGCGAGTTGTTGTTCGGCTGTAGCGTGCCAGCGACCTCGTTAGAACTTCAGATAAAGATCCGGTGAGCTGCTCGGATATCGCTGCCATGTTTTTTTCATCATACGGAATAACTGATTCTCTCTGATGCTGCGTAGCAGCTTGTTGTCTCGTGCCAAAAACTCCCCAAAGGTTGAATTGTGAATTGCTCGCACTACTTTGAAATGTAGTGTTTTCTGGCGTATCAACAGGGAATGAGTCCCTCCCTAAGATTAATAGATCGGAATTCTGATCATTAACTGATTGTGGGTTAACAATTTGTCCTGGTTTCAGATCGTTGTCGCCTGCATATCTGCGCAACTGTCGCGCGGCCCTTTGATCTTCCTGAGTTCCTACCTGTTGTATTACCGAGGCTTCAAATGGTTCACTGAATGTATTTGTTCTAAAGCTGGTATTTTGGGGTTCAGGCCTCTTAGAGTCAGTCTTCAAAACTTTTGCCGGGTCGATTCCCAATTGAATAAGTGAAGTGCCAATGGGAGTGTCTTGTTGTTTTAATTGGCTTTGTAGCTTTCTTTCAGATTGCTGACGTTTGATGCCATCGCTAAGGCCCAACAGAAACTCGTTCATCAACCATGATGAATTCCCGCAAGACTCAAACTCAGTTCCCCAGGGAATGGGAAAGATCTCTGGCTGTATTCGATTACATGTTTTGGTAATTTCATCATAGACAGGTGCAATCGCGCGAAAACTGCTGTTGTTTAGTGTGTCTGTCAGCGGAATCGCGAATTGATAGAGCAGGTCTTTGATGACCAGTTCACGAAACAGAATGGGTAAGGTCTCGTCCCCCAAAGTGGGAGTGGCATTCAAGGTGAGTTCTGCACCGTAGCCATCTTGAGTTTTCTTACCTGGCAATAATGAGACAGGGATTCTCATGAGATGCAGAGAATAACCGGGGAGATCGACCATATCGTCTC
>JAIXUU010000001.1 GCA_027483405.1 Planctomyces sp.
ATGGCGCTCGTTTTGTCCATCCTCATTGTCTACCGCCACAAATCCAACCTCGCCCGCCTCCGCGCCGGCACCGAACCCACGTTCTTCCAGAAGAAGACAAGTTGAGTACGATGGATTATTTTGGATCACATGACATGAGCTCTCCTTCGCCAAAAAGTAAAGTGTTCATGGCTTCGGCAAATGAAGTACCAGCCCGTTCAATTTCATCGTAATAGACCCACACGCACTCGGATTCGTCCATAAAGACCTCGTATAAATCTTCTGCCCATCTGCCGACAAAACAGATGCCGTCTGGAGGTGAGTCAAACAATGACTGAACCCCAAACTTCGATACAGGCAGTGACATTTCGTTGAGACACAAATTTAGAACTCTCGGATTGTAGGTTCCGTCTTCCAAAGCAGGTGGAGTAATATTAAGTCCGCCGCAGTTCTTCATAAACGATGAAACCTTGGGGCCGGGTGAAAGTCCATATTTCTTTTGACACTTAATCCACTCATCGATCGCTATTTCCCGATTGGAATGCCAGCCCGAATCTATGAAACATGAAAGTGCTTTTGCGGATAAATTCCATGGATTATCGATATTGAGTTTTTCATTCACAATTTCATTTCCTTGATGGACTGGCGGGCATGCTCAGGAGTTCAAAACTCTCGCTGAGTCCGTGCCATGCTTGCGGCTTTGAGCAAGCATGCTCTGCCAATCAAACAAAAGAGCTGAATAAGAGGCAGGCGGGAGCCTGCCCTTCAGCTAGATGTTACGCATATTGGTTCAACATCAGATCTCCGACGAAGATTCTAATGATGGCAAACGAACACATTTCCAAACTGGGGGCTAAACTGCTTGGCCAAAAGTCCAATGACTTGGAAGAAGCAATCAAATCAGCGGAGCGGGTTGTTCCGATGACGCCTAATTATCGAGAGATACTACTAGAATTCGGTGGGGCAATCTGGTTTGATCATGGTGCGAGATACAAGCCACAAACACCCAATCCATTCACTAAAAAAGATGGATATAATAACCTTGAGATTCTCTTTGGCTTAGGAAATGGTAAGAACAGCATTGAGCAGAAGGCCTCACAATACAAGGATGAGCTACCACCTTCATTTGTTCCCATTGGTGAGTCGTCAGGAGGAAACCTAGTTTGTGTAAATAGTGATGCTTCCGTTCATTTTTGGGATCACGAAAGTCAGCGAAATGAAGGGACTTGGCGTATTGCGGCGTCCATTGATGAGTTCTTGAAGCGGCTTGAACCTGATGATTCTGGAATTGGCAGCACCGAAGGAATCATCGAATCGGAGTCATTTCTTGACTTCTAGCTATTTCATCGCAGCCTCTTTCACTTGTGGATGAGCTGTAAGGCAAGCCAGGCGGGAGCCTTGCCCTACTTCTCACTAGAATCTCCACCCGGCACCGACATTTGAGAAGAAACGTGCCGAGTCGTTGTTGAGTCCCCAACCCACACGAACACCGATTTCCAGATCTGGCGTGATGAGATAGTGGATTCCCGGGCTGATGTATTGTGAGGTCTGTGCTGTTTCCTGCTCATCCGAGAAGATGCCAAAGTATTCGATATGGGCTTTGTATTTTGTTCCCACAGGAACTTTGAGCACCACCGACGGTGCCCACAGATTGAAATGATCTTCTTCTTCGGCGGTGGCCGAATAGCGCATGGCGGCGTCAATCGTCCACGCATTGGGCAACTCCCAGCCCACCACATAGCAGAGCGTGAACTGTGTCGTATTCAGACTCCCGGATGTCGGAGTATTGGCCTGCACAATGAGCGAGGATTGCGGCAGCCATGCGGCCTGTTCATTCACAAACAGCTTCAATCCATAGAGCAGATCTCCGTCGTTCTCAATCTCATCAACCAAAGGTTCTTCCTCGATGAACGAAGAATTCCCACTGACGGAACCTCCACCACCGGTCTCGTAGTTCCATCCCAGCCGGATTTCTACGCGGTCGCTCACGCCATAACGAACCAGCAATTCCGGGAAACTGTGCGTCTCCCGGCTGGAGGGATTATCAATGAACGAATAAGCCGCTTCGACAATCGTTTTGTGATGGCCAACCACTGTCGTCGCCGGTGTAAATGAGTCGCGATCGGTTTCAATCTCATCGCCAGAAGTTGGACTGAAAACGATCGACGGATCTGCCAGCAGAGAGCGATCCAGAAAACCCGCTTCCTGAGCTGACGCACAGTCAGGCCAACCCGCCAGACTCAGCAGAGCGAGCGTGAATGCTGTCCATCGTAAGGAGTTTAGGGGCATTCGAGTCACTCACTGCCGATCCGCGATGCCAACTCACTTGAACAGGCCTCATCGATCCAGCGGCAATTTCTGCCGAAGACAGTCCGAACCTGATGAAACAACAGGCCTTCAAGATTCACCGCCTGCTCAAAACTATCGGCAGAGACCCAACAGAACTGTCAGATTGTTTAACAAGGTCACTTTCATGCCAGCCGCATGCGGAAAAGTTCCAGATTCTGTCGGCAACGGCCAACCGTCATTCACGCTGGAATAGCGGCAATTGGACGTTTTTCAGGAATGAGCTGATGTGAGTTGAGCGAAGACATGCTTGCCGAGAGCTGCAAGTATGGCACACAGCCGGGAGGTTATCATCAAACTAAGCACGTTTGAGAGGCACCGCTGGTTTCTGGAACAGCCACCACTCCCAGAGCAGAAACAGCAGCGCTGCCCAGGCGAACCAGCGCCAGAGTGGTGTTTCGACAGCCAGTTTCTCATCGGCAGCAGAAACTTTGGCCTCCGAAAATCGCAAATCCTGCTGCACAAACAGAGATGTCTCCTGCACACTCTGGAGCGCTACGCCGATCTGCTTGACGAGAGTTCCACCATCAAAAATCTGGTAGACACCCACAGCCGGTGCTGCCACACCTGCCAGTTGTCCGTTGGCATCTGTCGTCAATTCCGTGGTTCGCGCTGCAGTTCGCTTGCGACCATTGGCAGCCATCGGGCTGATTCGCAAATGACTCCCTGCAGCCAGTTTCCACTCCGGTTCGACCGGCCCCACAATTCGATAGCGGGTCTCCGGCTGAAGTGTCAACGGGGGGAAGACACCCGTCCGGAGTGCTTTGGTTTCATTCAATCCCGCCAGATTCTGAGCCAGATCGACAGCATTCGCCACCAGGATGGGAAACCCGACACGGAAGGGCAGCGTCGAACGTTCCATCGGAAACAAAATATGATAGCGCTGCTGTGCCCCCGAGGGCCTCGACACAACCAGCGGGCCTCCTGTGGATGTCGCCACCACCTGAAAACCTGCCGCTTCAATGGTGCGGTCGGACTCACCTTCCTTCAATTGCGGTGCCCCGCCAATCTGCACATCTAAAAGCTGCACATGCCTCAGGAGAGGATCAGTCCTTAACCAGTCCGTGACCTCCGCCAATCCCGAACCTGTGGCCACTTCTTCCGTCGAAATAAATGATTCTAGCTCGGCGGGAACCAAACCCACGGTCAAAATGACGCGTGCATCACGTTCGGCATCGGCCACTTGATTAGAAATCACAAGATCCACTGAGGATGGTGTCGCAGCCCCTTCAGCGGGAAAAACAACCACGTCTTTCATCGCAGCCAGCGCATGACGAAACGTCGTCAGCTCGGGAGGGCAATAGATACTCAGTGGCCTGACCTGCGGAGTAACGAGAAAAGCTTCATTATCACTGCCAACCGCATCCACACCATCCGGAACGAGGCGCAAAGCCACCTCAGTACTCTCTGGCGAAGAAGTGCGAAAAATCAGTCGCTCCGCAGATCCGCCAGCCAATGAAATCGACTCACTGCTCAGGAGTTCTCCATTCTCGAAGAATTCAACTTGAGTGAGCCCGGCAAATTTTGACGAAGCCTCAACTCGGGCAAAGACTTCCCAGTTCTCGCGTGATTTTCTGGCATTGAATTCGGTGATCCCCACATTCGCGGTAGCTGCCGGGATTTTTTGAAAGCTCACTCGAAAAGGAAGCTCCAGATCAAATTCCGGAGGGACATTTCCATCACTGAAAAGGACAACCGTCTCGACGGGCACAGTGCGTGCCAGAGCGATCGACATGCGGAAGGCATCTTCCAACTGACTTGTCGATTCAGAAATCGTCAGTTGATCAAGTGCCGCTTTAAGGATGCGTTGGTCATTCGTGAAATCCGTCAATCGACGGGCCGAGTCAGAGGCTGCAATCAGGCTGATTTTCTGATCCGCCATGAGACCATCGATCAGTTTGGTCACTTCCTGTTTCGCCAGTTGCAGTCTGGTCTGGCCACCCGCTTTCTCCACACCTTCCATACTGGCCGAGATATCAATAATCACAGGCAGATATCGTGCGGTTTGCGAATGAGCCGGCCAGAAGGGCTGCATGGCTGCCAGTATCAAAGCCAACAGCAACAGAATCTGTGCCAGCAGCAAAAGGTTTCTTTGAAACCTCTGAAACGGAGAGTTGACGCGAGAATCGCGAACCACCTGCTGCCATAAGGCCAACGAAGGGATCTCGACTCTCGGTCGGCGCAGCTTGAGAAAATAAAACAGGATCAGCGGTGCCAGGAGCAGCAGATACCAGGCCGCTGAAAGTGATGCAAAGCCCGGCCAACTCATCGCACCCAGCCTTTACGAAGGAGTGTATCAAAGACAATGTTGTCCACGCTTTGGCTGGTATTGAATGACAATGACCGCCCGCCACGTTGCCGGCAGACCTGCTCCAGTTCTCGTTCGAGTGATAACCGGTATTCCTCATAGATTCGCAACAGATCTCCCCCGGCTGTCACATCCAGCGTTTCTCCCGTTTCTGAATCGACAAAACGAACATCCTGTTCCAGCTCAGGGTTATGCTCGTCGCTGGATAAAATCTGAATGGCCCAGGGTTCCAGACCAGCTCCAAACAACCGGCTGATGGCCTGATCGATTCGACCAAATGTCAGGAAGTCTGACAGGCAGATGACCACCCCTCGACCCGAGTGCTGCCGGAGTGCAGCGTCGATGGTGAAGTCGATTTCGGCATCACCGCCAACTGGCAGATTTTCGAGAAACTCAAAAAGTTTGCGGAAAGAACTTTTCCCGCGCAGTCGTCGAATCTGATGCGTGGCCTCATTCCGGCTGCCCAAGGCGTAGATCGAGACTGGCTCCATATTCATGAGCCCCATCATGGCCAGAAGTGCGGCAGCCTGCCGGGCTCGATCAAACTTTTCGCCAAACTTCATCGAACTGGAAGCGTCCAGCAGGATGACGACATGCATTTCTTCTTCGTGTCGATACAGCTTCAGATAAGGGCGATGCAGACGGGCAAAGATATTCCAGTCAACGTACCGGATGTCATCACCCGGGCTGTAATCTCGAAAGTCTTCAAACTCGGTACTTGAACCACCGCGACCAGCCAGATGCTCACCGCGCATGCGGTTGGTTTTGCGGAATCGTGGCGCCAGTCGCAGATTCTCTGCTCGAGAAAGTGCGCTGTTCGAGACCAGTGAAGTCAATTGTCTGGCGCTAGCCATGGGGTACTCTCAATACGAGAATCCTGGTCTTTGTTTGCAATTTCCCGCGAGTCTTCCACGAAAGTCTAGCGTGCATCAATCGCCTGTTGAATGGGCTTGAGGATTTGTTCAACCACACATCGATCGACAAGTTCTTCGCAGATCGATCTCAACTGGCGAAACGTCGTATCGTAACTCGCTGAAGCATCCAGACTGCCATATTGCCGCACACAAAAATAGACACTGATCTGGTCTTCACCAAACTCCCCTTTACGAACCTGGTAAGGATTGGTTCGAGTTTCGACACTTAATCGCGCGTGCCGACGACACGTATCGTCCAGGGCCATGACAATTCCGGGCTGATAGCTCAAAGGTTGAGCCCCGGGCAAGGCGAGCAGATTTTCGATTGCCGGGCCGGGTGAAAGAACTTCCGCCAGCAAGGCATCGTGGTTGCCTCGATAAGCGAAATCGAACCCCAGCATATAGTCGAGTGCTTCACAATCCAGCGGCGAGACCGAAAGCATGTACGGGGCCAGTTGCAGCACCAGTTCATGCTGGGCAGCCGCTTCATCCAGATCCAGCGGATTGATCAGCCCACTCGAGATGCGTTTGGTTTCCATCGAAACCCACCTCTGCTGCTCCTGATCTTTATCCGATTCAAGAATGTAATCCTTCCCCTCGCGCGAATGAAAATTCCTCATCGAAGGGTAGGTTTTCTGCAGCCTCTCAAAAAACCCCAGGATTGTTTCCCGGCTTCCCGGAAGAGGCATTTCAGTGTGAAGATTCAAATTCGCGTAGAAGTCGTCCGCGAGATGGGCATACTTCTGCATGCGAACTCCAGTGTTGTTGCCCGAGTTGTTGTCAGATGATAAAAACGCTTGATTTCTCGCAGATTTTATCGTGAGTGCAACATCGGGTCAAAGCGGCAGTGATCGACTGGCTGTGCCGGAGTGATCATTAGGTGATCATCGTCCTTCATTCCGATGAACTGCGTTTCTCAGAAAGTCTTTGCCTCGCTTGCCGCACCTGGACTTCCAACTCCTGATTTCCCGCATAGAGCGTCATGATGCTGTTCCAGATGGTGCGAGCTTCAATCGTTTTCCCCTGCTGCGCCAGTTCATCCGCTCTTGCCAGCGATTGATCAACCATCTGCACTCGATCGACCGGGTCGCCACCGGCGGCTTCGATCTCTTGAATCCGCTTTTTGGCCAGCATGACAAAGGCCCGGTCCTGCTCTCGATCTTTCAGCAGCACGACCATGCTTTCATACTTTTCCAGAGCCGAAATACGGTCGCCGAACTTTTCGTATCGGTCAGCTTCCAGGAATAATCTCTCGGCTTCAGAATTCGGATCTCGTCCGGTTTTCGCAGTGGCCCGGGCCCTGCGCTCCGCCTGATGCATTTCGACCTGATCGACATATTGCTGAACCTGGCCGGCATGTTTGCCTTCAGGAAACTTCTGCTGATATGTCTTGAGATATTTGTCGTAGGCATCTCCCCAATCGGTGGGCTCTTCACTCTTCATGAGTGCTTCCGCCCGGGCAAACAACTGATCTTCCGACATCGGCCAGAACGGAATTGTGGCCAGAAACAGGATCGTCACCAGAACTGA
>JAIXUU010000393.1 GCA_027483405.1 Planctomyces sp.
CCACCTGCCTGCTGGCTGGTGGCTTCGTAACCATTGCGGGAATGATGCCCGATCTCGACAGTGATTCTGGAATTCCTGCTCGGGAAACGATCACCTTTGCAGCCGCCATTATTCCGATGATTTTGATGAATCGCCTGATCTCTTCGGGGCTCTCAGCCGAACAACTCGTGCTCGTGGGCATTCCTCTCTATCTGTTTATTCGCTTTGCCATCGGGACACTTCTGAAGCGTTTCACAATTCACCGGGGAATGTTCCATAGTATCCCTGCCATTGCCATTGCCGGAATGATTGGTTTTTTGATCTGCGATGCCGACATGCATGGCGCTCGTATCTATAAAACCATCGCCGTCATGCTGGGCTACACCACTCATCTGGTGCTGGATGAAATCTGGAGTGTCAATCTGAATGGTGCTGTCCCGACTCTCAAAAAATCCTTTGGTACAGCTCTCAAATTCTTCAGCAACGACCCCACAGCTACATCAGCCACTTACGGCATGCTCCTGCTGTTGGGACTCTTTGTCCTGCGTGATGCGTCTCCCGAAGTGAAACAGCGTATGGCTGGCTTCGTTCCGTCCATCTCGGCTTTTGCAACCAACGAGACGAATCAAAAATCCGCGGCGATTCCTCCCAGAAACTCGCCACAGAGCCGGAGTTCACGCGAAACATCTCCAACCATAGAGCAACCACCTGAAAGAGACTGGGCCAGAACTCCCTCTCGATCCACCGGGAATCAGCCAATTGACCCCTGGTCACAATCCGCGCCTTTGCCTCCATCGCAAAGATGGACACCTCCCCGCGATCCAACAAAAAATCGAAGTTCAGACTCCTGGTCAGAAGTTCGCAAGTCTGATGAATTCGCCCCAGATCATTTCAGTAACGGTTGGCGCTGAAACTGCAGTGAATGGCGCAAACTGCTCTGTATCAGAAGGACAAACTCTGTCAGATTCCCTACAGATTCCAGCTTTCAGGTTCATCGCCGATAACGGGCGACGACTCCTCGGTGCAAACCAGCAACGAAAGCTGGAATTGGTTCGCCAGATTCAAGGGCATTGCTCATGACCACTTACGACATCGTGATGCTGCTGATTGTGGTCGGTATGGCCATTCAGGGTGCCTGGCGCGGTCTCGCATGGCAGGTTGCTCCAGTCGCCTCCTTAATTCTGGGCTACATGGTCGCGGGGCCAGTTTCTCCTTCATTGGCACCTCTGTTTGGTGACCCACCATTGGCCGATGTTCTGGCACTCATTGCCGTTTACGTGGCAGTCTCACTGGCCGTCTACCTGATGATTCGCTCGGTCAAGGAGTCACTTGAAAAACTGAAACTGGCCGAGTTCGACAAGCACCTGGGATTCCTGCTGGGGGCCATCAAAGGGGTGATTCTCACTGTGGTCGTGACTGTCCTGCTCATCACGGTTTCACCCGCTGCTCGACAAATGATTCTGCAGACGGAATCCCATTCGATTGCTCGACTCATTATTGGGGAAGCGTTGCCCCTGATGCCCGAAACATTTCGCAATACCCTTTCCCCTTATCTCCGCGAATTCCAGACTGACTCTATTGCGTATCGAAATGATGACAGCAATGCCTACTCTGGGAACAGATCGCGCCATGGAGTTCGTCCTTCACCGGCTCGCCCAGAGCCTGGGGAACTCACGGATCGGAGTCGCAGATCTTCCAGTGAAGTTCCCACGCAACCAGTCTCTCAAGGCTCATCGAGCAGCCGGCTGACACAGATGTGGGATCAACTTTGGGGGCAGACTTCAAATCCCGGTTCCGAGCCTCCTGCTGCTCAACCCCGTCAAAACCTTCCTGCAAACAACTCGCGGGATCGCTTCCGGAATTATGATCCTTATGGCGGTTCGAACAACACCCGCGAAAACCCCTACTCGGCCCCCACTCGAAATTCTGCGGATGATCGCTTTGCACCGCCCCGCAATTACGAATCAACAAGTCAGTCGAATTATCGCAGTGAACCAGTCCGTTCTTATTCGCCCGTTTTGTGGGGTGATAATGCGGAAGGTGGTGATGCCCCCTTGTTCGATGCCTCCAGTGTGACTCGCGATTTTGTCCGCGACCAGGTGATTGCTCCTGCTGTCGGCCGGATGCGCGATGAACTGGATCGCAGCATTCGGGAAAGCTGGCCCGATTCATTCAATCGCCCCACCTCGGGCAACTATCCCGGAAGCAGCTATCAGAGCAGCAGCTATCCCAACAGCAGTTATCCTTCCGGCAACAACTCGACCACGAGTCCGGCACCAAGACGATCCTCCTCGGGTGGTTACTAGAACAATTCGGATTCACCGGGAATGGTTCACTTCTCGCAATCAGGCTGTTGAGAAATCTTTCTTCAAAGCCGCGGCGTGTAACGATAGACCACAATCCCCGCCTGTGGATCTTCGAAGCAGATTTCGGTCTGATCTCGAAACAGGGCGATCTCTTTCCATTCGTTGACCGGGCAGACTTTGGTATCAATCACCAGATATCTCACTCCCGCCAGAGTCAGCAGCCGCATCGATTCATCACTGGGAAAAGTCTCCATGGCATCGCGCAATTCCAGATAAGCGTCCGGAAAGAACCCTGAGTAACCATTCACGATGGGGCGATGATGTCGGGTTTGCCAGTACATCCACAGCGTCGTGGATTCATACGCAGTGGCATCGCTTCCATTAGCAAATGGTAAGCAAGCAAGCACTTCATGCGGCTCCGTCTTCTGCCGGAGATCATCAATCCACTGAGGTGTCGGATGAACCTGCGGCATAGGATGACAGACCTGTGCCGCGGGCCAGACCTCATAAACAGCCAAGCCCAGTACGAGGATGGCCGGCGAAGTCAGCAGCGCCTGCAGGCTGAGCTGTCGCCAGCCGATCTCATGATCTGGCCCTCTTTCGACGAACTTTCGGAACCAACTCCAGCGATCCAATGAAAAAGCTTCCGCTCCTTGAATAGCCAACAAGTGCCATCCCAGTTGGACAAAAGCGCCAAATCGAAACGGGCTGCGCAAATGAGAAAATCCAGGATAATGATCGCGCAGCCATAACGATGGCGACCAACCGAAAATCTTGTACTCCGGCCCAAAGGAAAGGAGCAGCGAAACCACACTGAATGTCAGCACGGTACAAGTCAGCAGCCTTCGATCCTGCCGATAGAGACCCACGACTAATCCCCATGTGCCGAGGATCGTCACGACAGCACCACAGCCCATGCGCCAGATGTTTTGCCGGGCTGGTTCAATCGCTGTGGGATAATCCCCCAGTCGGGCTGTGAGTGACCAGGTGTAATCACTCCACCGGGCCGAAAGATTCTGCACGAGTTCTAACGGCCGCTCGGCTTGCCACTTTTCTTCTCGGGCGGCTTCCTGCTGAACACGCGCCATCGGCCCGATCAGACAGGCCGCCAGTATTGCTGCTGCAAACAGGCTGGCCCAGACTTTCCAGCGTCTCCACTCGGGGAGCAAAAACCAGCCAGCGGAGATCAGCAGCAATCCACTGATTCCTATAGATAAACTCAGAAGCAAACCAAAATAGTTGCACGACCAGTACGTCAATCCAAAACTCAACCCCAAACCTAAAGAAGTTCTCCAACTTGGCTCCCGGCAACATCTCAAAATCCAGTAGATCGTCCAGATGGGCCCCGCCAGTGCCAACAACTGCAACACACCCATTTGCCAGAACAAAAAGGGAAGTCGCTGGATGAGCAACCCTCCCAATAGAGCCAGAGCGGGCGAAACATGGACCAACCGGAGCAGTGACCAACTCGCATGCCCACACATCGCCAGCAAAATCAATACAGCCAGGTTGTAGCAGAGAATCATGGAATCACTTACGACATAGACGGGGGCCAAGAGCATCGTCGTGGGCTGTGGCTCTGAAAGTGCAAATGTCAGCCGTGCGGGAGAGAAGATCGGCGCATGCCAATACTCCGCAAAACCATGTCCTAACCGATCAATGTTCCACCAGATGGTCCAGAGATTAAACAGCGGTACTGTGGCCTCGCCTTCCAGTCCGATCGGGATGGCCGTCAAGAGCGTCGCCGACATGGGCCACGTCAACCAGATCGCCGTTATTAGAAAAAACAAACCCGGCCACAGCTTGAGCAGCCATGGCATGAGCTTGGATCCCGCTTTTAAAGAAGGTTCTTTTTCAATCACAACGAGGTCTGTCTGAGCGAAGGTCGTCCACAGGTGAACTGGCTGAAATGCAGCAAACGGAACATCGTCCATCGCAATCAGCAAGCGAGCTGAAACATGTGCAAATTGTAAGCATACACACAAATCATCGTTAACGATTCAAATCCCGCTACTTGACCCGCAGCGAGACATCGCTCCAGATCAATTGCATCCCCTGGTCGCCCGCCGGGCCACTCTTCGCTCTGAAAGTCAGCTTTTCTTCCTCAGTCACGATGAGATCTAACTGGAACGCTTCCGATTTGTTTTGGAGGTTCATTTCCTGGCTGCCCCAGAGAGTTTTTCCATTCTGCTCGATACTGGCCTTGGCAGCAGCCGAAAGTGTGGTGGCCCCCGAAACGCGGACTCTGCCCGAGAGTTGATATTCCCCTTTTGCTAACCGCCAGGTCACCTCTTCTTCCGGAGACATGTTGAGTGACCAGAAGGCTGTTTCGTCGAATCCTTCATGAATCCCCGTGAGACGATTCCTGCTCGTCTGTCTGGTGAGAAGAATGTTTTTGGTCGTTGAGGAGCCTTGAAGGGTCGCCGGGAGCCAGGGGTGCCAGGCATGAGATTCCAGTGGGAGATCATCGAGCCATTGGAGCGAATCGGGAGCAAATTCGATGGTCAGAATATCCTGCATAGGAACAACCAGTCGAGTTCCCGTCATCAGCAGAAATTCGAGCTTTTCGGGAAGTCCGTTTTCGCCATCGACAGTTCGAAGTTCTCGCACCGTAAAGGCCGAACCGTCATTGGTCACCACGCGCCAGCGCTGCTTCGCAGGTTGAGGTACGACCAGAAGCTCTTCATTAAAGACCAGTGCCGCCATGCGAAAACGAGGAACCTGCACCGATTCTTTCAAACGCATCAATGTCGCCTGCTCAGCACCGAGTTCTATGAATTCGCCAGGGAATTCGTCGCCATTGGAGAGAAGTGCGACATCGTCCTTTCGAGCAGCAGTTTCTCTCAATGATTGGATCCGTCTGCGAAAACTGGCTCTGGCAAAGGAACTGGTCGGTGCTTTCAGGACAGCCACTTCGACCGATTCCAGCGGGATTGGTTCAGCCTGCCAATTGGTTTGTTCGACCCAGCCAATCTGGAGTTTTTCGTCTTGTATCTCTTTGACGAATGCGGCAATCCGGTCGCCGTTGGTCAACCAGATTTCGTGTTGAGGGACAGGGAGCCCATCGAAAGCTGCTTTCGTCTCAAAACGAAAATCGATGCGAGCGATTTCTTTCCATGGCCAGCGCGATGGAGTCCCATCATCCGCAGTGATCGCCAGTTCATTTTCATCCATTCGCACCTGATGCGCTGTAATCACCTGCGCATTGACGAGTTGAATACGAGCTGGAGAAGCAGTTTGCTGATCAGCACTCCAAACTGGTATCGAACCCAGTAGATAAACAGGTATCAAAGCACGGAAGATCAGGAGTCGAGTGTTCACAGGCGGGCCCGTTATCGCTGAAAGATTGGCAAATAGTTATTGGGCATTTGCAGAATCAGACAGGCCATGGCGGTGCCATACTCGGCACAAATCAGTGAATCGGGCCAGCTTCCATCGGGGAGTTGCCGCTCGACCAGTTCATCTCGAATGCCAGAGTACCAGTTTTCCCATCCTTCACCACCGCGATGCCACATGACCTGCACGGCGTAGTAATGGCCGTAATAGAAATGATTCTCATAGCGAAAGAGTTCGGCTCTGGGTGAAAACCTGAGCAGGTACTCAATCCCATTGCGAATTTCTGGCCCATCGTAAATGCCAGCACTGTTCAGGGCCACAAGTGCTGCAGCAGATCTCGGGAACTGGCTCTGTGGTCGGGGTTCCAGTCGATACCGGAATCCTCCATCACCATTCTGGCACTTCTTCACATATTCAGTGCAGCGATCGACCGTTTCCCGAGGGACAGCAATCCCGGCATTTCGAGCTGCTCTCAAGGCCATCATCTGACAGACGGTCACCGAAATATCGGCATCTTTTCCATCCGGGTCATAACGCCATCCTCCTTCGGGATTTTGTGAGCCTACAATCAGATTTACGGCATTTTTCAGGGCTGTGCGCACATTTTCCTGAGGAGTCATGCCATAGACTTCAGCCAGATAAAGTGTCGCAAAGCCATGCCCATACATGGGCCCATGCGAAGGACTCTCCTCGCAAATAATGTAGCCTGAGGGCTTGGAGTGCTTGAGGATGAAGTCGATCGACAGCTTGATTTCCGTCGCATACTTACCGCGGCTGGGAGTACTGCCGGCAGCCAGCATCGACATGCCGGCCAACCCAGTGACTGCCACATTTCTCCGATAAATTGACCCGGAACCAAACGAACCATCGGTATGCTGGCGGGCCGCGAGAAAAGCCAGTCCCTTATTGATACTGGCGTCAGTCGCGGGTGTCAGCAGCTTACGGGCATCGATCTCGATGGTATCCCGCCGTGGGAGAGGTTTTTCAACTTGAGCATCCGCTGGTGATCTTTCAGGCACTTGCGCTGAAGCGACTCTTCCCCCAAAGACCAATGAGACCGCCAGCAAATAGATCATGACTGCCGGCGAAAAATCTCGCTTCCAGCCACGCACCTCAGAAAGGATCAACTGCCATGCCATTCGCAGTTGTCGCCACAGGCGGAGCAGCAACCATGGCCGCTCGACTGGACGGAAAACCACCATCAGGCCGTGCGACCATAGTGGCGGCACCATCAGGCCCGGGAAACTGCCTTTGTTCGTAGACCAATCGAGGAGTTGCTTCTGGTTTCTGATAGGGCACCGGCTGCTCAGCAAAGGGAGAACCTGGGCGTGCCTGGCCAACGGTCGCCTGGATCGAACGGAGATCGAATGACTGCCGCTCGTCGGTACGCGGAGCAATGAATGCTCTTGGGCGGTTAAAAGTATCGGGGGCGACATACTTTTCGGGGTAAGGGTCATGAATTTCAGACGCCTTCCGTTCTGTGGCGACAGGCCTGGGCATCAGCGTGAGATAGCGACCTTCACCAGCACAACCAGAGAAAAGTTGTCCTGACAGGATGAGCAAACCAATCGTCAACATCGAAAACAGGTGCGGGCGATCCATCGGGCAGTTCCTTCTGCACAGGGCTTCCTGCCATCTCCCTGAAGATCCGAGAAAGCCAGAACTCGACTATAGGCAATTTCTGCCGCTTTGCCTAGAACGGCTTTGTGTCGAGACTTTCCGAGAGCACCGGCAACAGGAACGCTTGCCAACAGCCGTAGACCTCTTGCGTAAATGGAATATGCCCGTCACGGAACAATTCCGAGACGGGCCTATCAATTTTATTCATTAAGATGACAATGCAGCGTCCACTCATGCCACAAATCAGTCCGCCTTCGCAGCGATTGATTAACATCGGCACGTTTCATGACGTGTGGTTGACCTGAGTCGCCGACCGCAGCATCCTGAATGTCGCCGCGTGTCTAAGCAGACGGCATGGGAACCTTCAGCAGACGACGGCCAGCATCAGAGCGACTTTAGAATATGCCGCCATGGGTGCGATATGGGGTCGCCAGATCAGGCATGTCGAGGCCCCAGACGCGATCCCAGATTTCCGGAATATGGCGATAGCCTTCCGAAACGTAGATCAGCTGGCGGGCTCGAACGTCTGGTGAAGACGAATAAATAGGAACTATGCATCCCACCTGAAAGGTGGTGGCTGCAAGCAGTAAAAGTCCGGCAAACAATCGAGTCCGCATGTTCCCCTCCCTGGGAAATTGTCCGACACACCGCGTGCATCAGACAGCCTGCAGGGCAGCTCCTTACCGCCCTGAATGGCTCTCGTTCTGCTGGGAGTTATCGACGCAATTCCCCGTTAACTTTGGAAAAGTCGTCGTATTCGCGCAAAACGTTTATCTTTAGGCATTCTTTGCTCTTACGTTTTCACATTGATGCAGTTTCTGCCTGTTGGAAGCCAGTTTCGACACTCGATCCCCATCGGCATCGATTCTCGATCACCACTGGCAACTGTGGCTTGATCAGAAAACGAAAAAACCGCTCTTTCGAGCGGTTCTCTGTACTGATTAATAAGAAGGCAGGAAACGTTAGGCGTCTTTAACGACTTATCAGACCTGCCCTGAGTCCTGTGATGTGCCGGGAACTGCAGTCTCGCCGATACCCGATTCATGACCATTGACTGAGGGCAATGGTGCTGGAACTGGGCTGATGGTAGCAGCAGGTTCGGCATAGCTCGGTGCAGGAGTTCCCGCAAAGGAAGCAGGAATTGCCGCAACCTGCTCAGCGGCGCGTTCAGCAGCCTGTTCCTGTTCGTGGCGAGCCATGGCTTCACGGGCAGCAGCTTCTTCCAGCTGCCGCACCTTTTCTTCCATCTCTTTCCCGGGCTTGAAAGTGACCACGAACTTTTCGGGAACAAAGACTTTATCGCCCGTCCTGGGATTTCGAGCCTTACGAGCTGCACGCTTCTTCACTTCGAAGACACCAAAGTTGCGAAGTTCAATGCGTCCGTCCGCCACCAGAGTCTCCACAATGGCGTCGAACGTCTTCTGGACAATCTCTTTCGTTTTGAGTTGGGTCAGCCCAATCTCGTCGGAGATCGCTTTGACAATTTCTTTCTTTGTCACGTTCGAGGCCTCCCGAAGCTGGAAACGGCTAATGTGAAGCGGTTGTCAGTCCATGACACGGACGCTCAAAATGTAGTTCGCATTATGACGTAAAGTCAAGTGGTTCTTGAATCTGCCGCTTCTTCAAGGTTGACTTATGTCAAATTCACCACTTCCTGCCTATTTCGAAGTCCCCAAAGATATCTTCCCGGAAACCCTCGTCTGGAGTCGGTCAACTCCTCTCGATCCGTTAAGATTCTGGAAACAATTCTTTGGGCTAAGAGAACATTCCTCGTCGTCGAGAACCTGTTCCTCGCGGGGATCTCTTCATAGAAACCAAGCTCTCAACGAACATACTGGAACTGCATGAGCAACATCGGCCCCATCGAACTCGAAACCAAGCGGCGGTATCTGGTGGAGTTCGATCCCAAACGAATTCCTCACCTTTTCACTGATGTACTGATCATTGGCGCAGGCATTGCCGGCATGCGGGCAGCCCTAGCCATCGATCCCTCATTACAAGTCGTTGTGGCGACCAAAGACCAGGTCTACAACTCTAATAGTGCCTGGGCGCAAGGTGGCATTGCCGGTGTGTTCGATCCCTATGACGACATCGCCAATCATGCGGCAGATACCATGACGGCTGGCAAGGGACTTTGCGATTCCGTCGTTGTCGATACGGTTGTCCAGGAAGCTTCTGAGCGAATACTCGAACTTGTCGGCATGGGAGCCAGGTTCGATGAAGTTGCTGGTGGTGGGATTGCCCTGACTCAGGAAGGGGGCCATAGCCACAGGCGCGTCGTCCACGCTTTAGGAGATGCGACCGGGAAAGAAGTGATGCGGGCACTCATTGATCGAGTTCGTGCTTTACCCAACGTCGATATCTGGGAAAAGACTTTTACGATCGACCTGCTCACCAGAGATCGCGAATGCCGCGGTGCCCTCGTTTGGAATCCAAATCACGGCAAAACCTTCGTCTGGGCCAAGCAGACAATTCTCGCGACGGGTGGTGCGGGCAGACTTTTCCGCGAAACGACCAATCCGGATATCGCCACGGCAGATGGACAGGCCATGGCCTTCCGTGCCGGTGCTGTTCTTCGGGATATGGAATTCATGCAGTTCCATCCCACGGTACTTTACATCGCGGGTGGCTCACGCCATCTCGTCTCTGAAGCGGTTCGTGGTGAGGGAGCTTACCTGCGGGATTGTCATGGATATCGCTTCATGGCCGATTACAACCCGCTGCTCGAACTGGCACCACGCGATGATGTCAGCCGAGCCATTACCCGACAGATGGAAAAAACGCGGCACCACTGCGTCTATCTCGACTTGAGTCACCTGCCCGTGCAGCTCGTTCGCGAACGGTTCCCGCACATCAGCCAGGTCTGCTCCGATTTCGGCCTCGATCTGGCCAAAGATCAGATTCCCGTTCGTCCCGGTGCCCACTATATGATTGGCGGTCTGAAAACCGACCTCGAAGCGCGAACATCTCTGCCCCGGTTGTTTGCTGCCGGTGAAGTTTCCAGTACAGGTCTCCATGGAGCCAATCGATTAGCGAGCAACAGCTTATTGGAAGGACTGGTCTTCGGTCTCCGGGCTGGGCGCAATGCCTCGAATGCTGCCTTGTCTGAGTCGGATGTCTTTACGGCCCATACAATTGATTCGTCGCCACGTTCGCCGGCGGAAAACATCGAAGAACCTCTCCGCATCGACGACCTGCTGAATTCACTCACCAGTGAAATGTGGCGTAACGTGGGGATTGAGCGAAATGCAGCCGATCTGCTGGCGGCTTTGCATCAGGTCGATTTCTGGGATCGATACGTGGGCCGCAGGGAATTCTCGACGGTTGCCGGTTGGGAACTGCAGAACATGCTCCTCGTCGCCCGGACGGTGATTCATGCCGCCATGAAGCGCGAAGAAACCCGCGGCACACACAGCCGCAGCGACTTTCCATTGACTGACCCTGAACAGGCAAACCATATTGAAGTGGTGCGAGCCAGTTAATCTGTGATTCTGCCGAGTTGTTGAGATCAAAGAGGGTAACATGTTTCCTCACCCTGCCTGAAACTGCTCAAATGGAGTGAGTCAATCCGTGAACGAACCTGACTGGTTTCGTGGAATGATCTTCGGATTCCTGGGCCTGATCATTGGTCCTGTCATCGCATGGCTTGTACTGGCGATACCAACGCAACTCTTCTGGCCACGTGGTGGAGAAGCAACAATTGCTGCCTCGATGATTTATCTTTGGAGTGCTCCCGCTTATCTTCTCGCGGGTCTTGTCCTCGGGCCATTGGCTGGTCTGATGTGGGGGCTGTACTCGCCAGCCATCGCCAGCCTGCTGAATCGATTGATCAACTGGGTGATCAACTTCTTCCGACGTTAAAATGAATCAGCACATCGCGGAGATCATCGATCATGGCATCTTCTGGCCGCTCTCCCAAAGCTTCAACGTCGGCATCTCTTTCATCGAAAAATGGGCTCGAACCCGAAAACTCCATCCATTGCGAGAACCGCAATGCGTGGCGAGCGTGGCTGCAAACATACCACCTCGCATCGACAGGCGTATGGCTCATCACCTACAAAAAAGGCCGGCATCACGAATGGCTGGGCTATGATGCCATCGTCGAAGAAGCACTTTGTTTCGGCTGGATCGACAGCCTCCCACGAAAACTCGACGAAACCCGCACAATGCTTTATGTCTCACCGCGAAAGCCAAAGAGCGGTTGGTCGAAAGTCAACAAAGAACGCATCTACCGCCTCGAGCATCAGGGACTTCTAGCTCCAGCAGGCATGGCCAGAATTCAAGCGGCCAAAGAGGACGGCAGTTGGGATAAGCTGACGACAGTGGATGAACTCGAAGTGCCGGATGACCTTGCCGAGGAATTCGCCCGCTGGCCTGGTTCGTCGGCGAACTTTGCAGCTTTCCCTCCTTCGGCCAGACGCGGCATTCTCGAATGGATTCTCAATGCCAAAAGGCCAGAGACTCGTCATGCGCGGATTGTCGAAACAGCGAGTCAAGCAGCGCGTAATGAGCGTGCCAATCAGTGGAAACCCAAATCATCGCCTGGGGCCAATTCCTGATGAACGTCCTGTTCTTTGCCTCTGGCAGCAACGTGCAATCAACCCGCTTCCGCGTTGAACCTCTCGTGAGCATATGGCGTAAAAATGAGACCTTTTCATGTACACTTGGGCTCATTCGATTTTGGCTCCGCGGCATGCAATTTCATTAAAATTCCCTTGTTTGTAATGAACGCTTGCCGTCAACTGCCCCGTGACCTTCCATATCGAGAAGAGTTGCTGTTTGCTCAATTTCAATTCTCCTCATCCGAAGCTGTCGTCATGTCTGCTAAAGCACGAATCTTTATCAAACGTCTACTTGAGTGGTGTGGCCTGAAAATCCGGCGTACCGATAACGAGCAGTTCTTCGATTTTGAAGCTTTGTTGTGGCATAGAATGCACCGTTCTAAGCCATTTCGTTTCATTCAGATTGGCGCCTGCGACGGACAGCGTTTTGACCCGATTCATGATTTCATCAAGGCCAATTCATCCACAATTGAGGGGGTGGTTGTTGAACCTTTGCCCGATCTTTATGCCGCTTTATGTCGTACCTATGCAGCTTGCCCGGGAATTCGTCCAATCAACTGCGCGATCCATAATTCTGCCACAACCATGCCTCTCCACCGTGTCCGCAGTAGCAGTTTAGGAACACTCCCCGAATGGGCGATCGGGATCTCATCTTTTGATCGTTCACATCTGCACCGACTGGGTATTCCCGACTCTGCTATCGAAGAGGTTCCTGTTCCGTGTCAGTCGTTAGCTGAACTCATCGAGAAAACGGGTTTCTCCTCGGTGGAACTCCTGCAGATTGACACAGAAGGCTATGATGCCGAAATCATCCTCTCCATCGACTTCTCCTCTTTTCGTCCAACGGTGATTCGTTTTGAACACAGTCGAAACAGCCAGGGCATGCCGGATAAGACCTACCATCAGGTCATCGACCATCTGCATGCTGGTGGTTATGAAGTGATCCCCGTCGAGTCGGATGCCATCGCATTTCAGCGATCAATTCTTGAAACTTCATCGCCCCCTGGGAATCTCCGGGTATGAGCAGCGAACAATCTCGGATTCGTGTTCTGTGTGTGATCGGCTCCATGCATGGAGGAGGAGCAGAGAAGCAACTTTTCGAGATCCTGCATCGACTGAACCGAAATCGATTTGAACTCGAACTCTACCTCTCCCACCGTGAAGGAGAACTCCTGGAAAAGCTCCCGACTGATATTCCGATCCACTCGTTCTGGGATGGGTATGCAGGCACGATTCGCTCGAAGTGGGATCATCTCTGGGGAAGAACAGAGCAATCAAGAATCGCCCACTTGGCTCAAACCATTCGCCGAAGGGAAATTGATCTCGTATACGATCATTGCTATCTGGCGACACTGGATGCAGCACAAGCCTCTTTCAAAACAAAAGTTCCCCGCGTTTCAGTGGCAGTGATTGATCCTCAAAGTGAAGTTCACTTCTACTCAGGCGGTCATCCGGCTCACGAGTTGCAGAAAGCAAGCCAGGCCTATGCAACTGCCGATGCTGTCATCGCTGTCTCTGACGGAGTTAAACGTGGCTTAATCGCTGATCTCGCGGTTCCTCCCGAGAAGATTGAAGTCATCTTTAACATGATCGACGTCGAGAAGGCTCTCGAATTATCGCTTGCCCCCGGGCCAGATTTTGAAGTCGATCATTTCCATGTCGTGACTGTCGGACGCCTTGTCGAACAAAAAGGCATCGACATCGCGTTGGCCGCTATCGACATTCTCGTGAATCAACGAGGTTTGAAAAACTTACGTTGGCATTTTGTGGGCGATGGCCCACTGAAAAAAGACCTACATCAACTCGCTGTTAGCCTTGGTCTCGAACAGTACACCAAGTGGCATGGTTATCAATCGAACCCCTACCCGTTTTACCGAGCAGCAAACCTGTTTGTGCTCCCCTCGCGGTACGAAGGTTTTGGGTGCGTGCTCATCGAAGCACTTGCCTGTGGAATTCCAGTTGTGGCGACCGATTGCCCCAGTGGCCCACGCGAAATTCTTGAAGATGGGCAATACGGCACTCTGATCCCTGTCGAAAGCCCTCTCGATATCGCAGATGCCGTTCAGAAAGCGGCCTCACTTGCTCGATCGCCAGAAATGGAAGCAGTATCACAGCGAGCCTACGTCAGCAGCAGATTCTCATACGAAGCAGGGATCCTCCGCATTGAGACATTGTTCGAGCGTGTGATCGCCAGCCGACGGTGCATCTAATGTCTCAGACGCTCAGTGGTCCCCTGCAGAAGTCACCACTGCTCTTCCCGTCAGCTTTACCTTCCTATACTTCCCGAACGCGACATCCCCCGGCGTTCAGCCACCAGCGAGACACTTCCTGCACCCAGTGCATCATTCAGCCCCTCGCGTAAATCCTGATTGCACGAAACCTTGATTGGTAAGGGCTTGAGGGCTGTGTATCTCAACCGCTGATCAGGATCCGCCTCATCGATGGTATCCACCACAATGATCACTTCGGATTTGCCAGGATATTTGCCCAGGAGATCTTTGACTCGCTGAATCACAGCCGCATCGTGAATCCCCCGCTGGAACTTGATCGCCAGTGCTTTGGTAAAATCCCGCTCCACTTCGGCCATCGTCCAGATCTGGTCAATCACCACGTTCGGCTCACGGCTCCGCTTATCGACCTTTCCCTTAATGAAGCGAATCTCATCCGCAACGACTTTTTCGCCCGCCACCGCATACTGCTCAGGCCACATAATGCACCGCACCACACCTGTCGGATCTTCCAGATCGAAGTTCACATACCGGCTGTGCCCATTACGGCTGGGCTTCTTTGTGGTGGCCTTCTTGATAGAGGAAACCATCCCTCCCAGCATCACCTCGACACCATCCTCAAGTTCAGCCAGTTGCATCGCCTGATAAGACGTGTATCGACCGATCGTTTCGGCCTGCTCGGTGAGCGGATGAGATGTCAGGTAAAATCCCAAAACTTCTCGCTCATAAGCCAGTTTTTCTCGATGTGACCATTCAGGCACATCGGGAAGTGTCGCCGACGAAGTGCTTTCACCGGGCTGAGAATCCGCTTCATCACCGCCAAACAGATTCTTCTGCCCCCGGGCTTTGTCTTTCTGCAGCGACTGTGCCGCCTGCACAGCCCGCTCAATACACGCGAACTGGGCAGCGCGTTTCGGCGAGATACTATCAAGTGCTCCAGCCTTTACGAGAATTTCCAATGAACCCTTCGACAGGCTCTTGGCATCGACACGTTCACACAGATCAAAAATGCTTGTAAACGGGCCCTTCAACTGTCGAGCTTCGACAATTGCCTGCGTGGTTGCTTCACCAACACCTTTGATGGCTCCTAATCCAAACGCTACCTGACGTGGCCCGCGAACCGTGAATTCCACATCGCAGTGATTGATGTCGGGCGGCACAATCTCAATACTCATCCGCCGGCAATCATCAATATGCTCGTTGATCCGGTCAGTGTCTTCCATTTCGCAGGAAAGCAGCGCTGCCATGAACTCCGCAGGATAATGCGCTTTCAAAAAAGCGGTCTGGTAGGCCACAGCGGCATAGGCAGTACTGTGCGATTTGTTGAAGCCATAGCCGGCAAACTTCTCGATCATTTCGAACAGCTCGATGGCTTTCGCCTCCGGCAAGCCGTTCTTTTGCGACCCCTCCACAAATTGGGCTTTATACTTGGCAATTGTTTCGAGTTTTTTCTTACTGATCGCTTTGATGCACTGATACGACTGGGGCAGATCGATGCCGCCCAGCCGATTCAGAATTCGCATCACCTGCTCCTGGTACACCATGACACCGTACGTTTCATCCAGGATCGCATCCATGATGGGATGAACTCGCGGCAACGGTGCCCGTTTATGCTTCACTTCGACATAGGTCATCACCATGCCACCTTCCAGTGGGCCGGGGCGATAAAGTGCCGATGTTGCAATGATGTCATTAAAGCTATCGGGCTTCATTTTGGTCAGCAGGTCGCGCATGCCGCCCGATTCGAGCTGGAAGATCCCCTTCGTTTCGCCACGCTGCAGAAGTGCGTAGGTTTCTTTGTCATCGAGCGGCAACTTCACGGGGTCGATGGTGACTCCCCGATGAAGAGCGACGTTCTTGACGGCTTTATCAAGAATCGTGAGGTTTCGCAGGCCCAGAAAGTCCATTTTGAGAAGACCGGCCTTCTCGACTGTGGGCCCTTCCCACTGCGTTACCAGGTCTGTCTTGCCACTGATGGTCTGCAGTGGCACGTAGTCGGAAATCGGACGATCAGAAACCACGACTCCCGCAGCATGAGTGCCCGCACTGCGGGCCAGGCCTTCGAGTTGAATAGCGTAATCAAACAGCTCGCGAATCTGCGGGTCTGTATCGTAAGCCGCTTTCAGATCACTGCTCTTTTCCAACGCCTCTTTTAACTCAATGCCCAGTTCTTCGGGGACGAGTTTGGCAATTTCATCGACTCGCTTCAGAGGAACCGCCAACACCCGGCCGACATCGCGAATCGCGGCCTTGGCCTTCAAGGTTCCAAAGGTGCCAATCTGTGAAACGTTCGCTTCGCCGTATTTGGCCTTGGTGTAATCGATCACGTCCTGCCGTCGATCCCGGCAGAAGTCGATATCGATATCAGGCGGCTCGGTACGACTGGGATCGAGAAAGCGTTCAAAGAGGAGATCGTACTTGATGGGGCAGACATGACTCAGCCCTAGCACATAGGCGACGAGAGCACCGCACGCCGAACCTCTCGCACTGGCGGGAATCCCTTTCTCGATAGCAAATCGAACGAAATCCCACACAATCAGGAAGTAGCTGGGATAGCCCATCTTTTCGATCACACTCAGCTCGAAAGCGAGTCGATCGCGATGCTCCTGGCGGATGTTTTCTTCGCCATAACGCCATTTGAGACCTTCTTCGCACAGCTCTCGCAGATAATCGATATCCCGTTTGTTCTCAGGCGTCGTAAAGACAGGAAAGTGCCTGGTCTTGAGATCGAGATCAATATCGACCCGATCAGCAATTTCCTGTGACCTCGCGACGGCATCTTCGAAACCCTCAAATGCGGCGTACATTTCTTCGGGAGTGCGGACGAAGAGCTGGTTCCCTTCCATCTTCATTCGCTTCGGGTCGCTGCGTTCCGACTTCGTATTCACGCATAGCAGGACATCCTGAACGGCGGCATCTTCAGTATTCAGATAGTGGGCGTCATTGGTGGCGACGAGAGGTAGCCCCATTTTCTTCGCCAGATCGACCGTGCGTTCCAGACAATCCCGCTGGATCTGATATCCCGCGTTCTGAATCTCCATAAAGAAGCGGTCGCCAAATGTCTTTGAGTACCAGTGGCATAGTTTCTCGGCCTCTTCGAATCGCTCACCCAGTAAATGCTGTGAAAGCTCTCCAGCCGCACAACCGGAAAGGCAGATCAATCCTTCGCTGTGAGCTTCCAGAATTTCTTTATCGATGCGGGGCTTGTAGTAAAAGCCCTCAATAAACGCTTTCGAGGACAGCTTGACGAGGTTCTGAAAACCGACCCGGTTCATGGCGAGTAATGTCAGGTGATAACTTGCCTCTTTCATTCTGGAAGCACCCGATTTTTCCAGCCTTGAGCCAGGAGCGATGTAGGCCTCCATCCCGAGAATGGGATTGACGCCAGCCCCTTTGGCCATCAGGTAGAAGTCGAGCGCGCCATAGAGATTCCCATGATCGGTAATCGCGACGGAGTTCATCCCCGAAGCTTTAACTTTTTTGATCAGACCATCGAGTCGCGTCGCACCATCCAGCAGGCTGAACTGTGAGTGACAATGCAGATGTGCGAAGGGGCGAGATGAAGTCATGATTCGGGACACTTTCCAATTCGAAGGACAGGCCCCAGCCTGCCGATTACACGATGAGAATACAAAGTTTCAAAACCTTGAAACATCCTCATCGAAAGAAAGATCACTCGCAGACGGCAAGAGACAATAGTCCCGGACTGGCGGAGTTCGGCCGCACGGTTTACCGTCTCCATCGTCAGGGAGAAATCTGCTCCCATTGACATGTGGCGATGTCGAGCAACAAAGCAAGTCTTAGTTGGTCGAACAAGCGACCACCTGGGTCTGTTCGTAAGTTCTGCGAGGGGCGACGTGGATTCCCTGTCGCTTCTTGGCGGCATCATCCACAGCCAGTTGATAGAGCTGCTCACCCATCGGTGTGGGGTATTCACCCGTCAGGCAACCCCGGCACAGCTTCCCTTCCGACATGCCCAGGCTACGAGCAATGGCAGGCAATGGCAGATATCGCAAAGAGTCTGCACCCAGCACGCGAGCCATCTCTGCCTGAACTTCCGTCGTCAGTTCGG
>JAIXUU010000248.1 GCA_027483405.1 Planctomyces sp.
AGCTGGAGATGTGGCAACGGCGCATGAGCTGGACGATGTCCGAACATGCCTGGTCTTCGACGACGATGTGCCACCTCGAATCGAGCGGCCTGTTCGCCCAACCTCCCAGGAACACCAATGCCTTCGGCTGGACAGTCGATAAGTTCACCGTCGGCCCGGTTGCGTTCGAGAAGCTTTCTTCGGGATTAGTGCGTATGTCATTTGCAACACACAGCGAAATGACAGATGTGCGAAAGCAACGGATCGTGTCTGATGTGGTCGAGGCCACGGCCGACCTTGACCCCGCCCACAACTACCGCGTGGTCGAATCAGATTACATAGTGACAGGTAGCCAAAAGGTTCCCGGAAAGGAGGCGGCCCCTGCCTGGGATCGAGTCAGGATCGTCAACGAATACCGACCGGGGTTTGGTCGTGATGTGTTCCCCACCCATGTTGTCACCGAGAATTGGAGCAGCAAGGAGCGTGATAAGCTTTATGGGGAACCAAACTATAGCCACGAATACTTTATCGACAGGGTAGAGTTCGGCCAGGTGCGGGAATCCGACTTCAGGCCAGAACCTTACGGGATCCGCCCCGAAACCCTTGAGATCGACCCTTTGCCACCGCCGATATCGTGGTGGGTCTATGGAGTCTATGGCGGTGTCATCACCTGTGTGTTGATTGGGCTGGCATGGTGGTTCAAACGTCAGCGGGAGAGACTAGTATGAAGACCCTGAAAACGTGGAGCCGAAGGCGGGGATGCTCGGCGCGAGCCGGTTTCACGCTCATCGAACTGCTGGTCGTTATTTTCATCATTGCGTTACTGATAGCGTTGTTGATTCCTGCAGTGCAGATGGCGCGGGAAGCGGCCCGGCGAACAGCTTGCCGGTCGAATCTGAAGCAGTTGGCGTTAGCTTTACATACCTATCACGAGCGGCATCAGGTGTTGCCGCCGGGAACGCAGATTGATGATGTCAGGCCGCCGCGGGATGTTCCCGGCCGCGGAGCGATCCGCTTCACGAAGCACTTCCCATGGCTCGTGATGATCCTGCCGGATATCGATCAGGGGGTGATGTATGCACAGTTCAATTTTGATCTCGATTGCCAGTACGACCATCGCCCGCTCACGAGCCAGCAACTGAAGATTCTGCAGTGTGTTTCCGATCCTGCTGCGGGGCAGCCTGTCTATTGGGATCGACCTTATTATGAAGGGCCGTGGGGTAGCAACAACTACCTGGGAGTTTCCGGCACCAATATGGCGACTTCGAAAAGTTATGCCTGGCAATGTGCCGAGTATGATCGAGAGGCGGGGAAGGCACCCATTCAAAGCGGATTGCTCTATGAAAACAGCAGTTGCCGATTGCGGGACGTGACCGACGGCACCAGCCACACGCTGCTTTTGGGCGAGCGAGGTATTGTGCAGCAATGGGGAAAATGGGGTGGTGCCGGTGTCGAGCAAAGGTGCCCGTTTGGTATTGGCGATTCGGTGCTGCCGGGGACGATCGACGATCAGTTATATCCCGGCGGGTTGCGTGAGCGGCAGGAGACGATTTCGGATCGATTGTTCTGGTGGAGCTGGCATGGAGGAGTGGTCCACATGGCATTTGCAGATGGATCGGTGCGTGGAGTTTCTGTCTCGACAGATCGTGGTGTGTTGACGGCATGGAGTACGCGCGCCGGTGGTGAAGTGGGGATCGAGTGAGTGGTGTAAGTTGATAGAGTCGTTCCGTGTCCGGGTGGCATGACCCGGAAGGCCCAATAAATCAAAACACAGCGGAAGGGCGTGGGCATTGGTCGTCACTTGATGGAAGGCCACGCCCTTTCGCAAAGCCTTCAGGGACGTGCCACACGGCAGTTTGTGATACAGAGGGAAGACGATGTTTTCGCTATCCAAGATGAAGTTCGGGACTCTCCTGGTATGTCTGGCGGGGATCGACACTGCCGTGGCGATCTGTCTGTTCTGGCCGACAACGCCACCTGTCGTGATTCAGTCTGTGCTGGACCTGGGAGAGGTTGTCGAAGGGACGGAGGTGCAGCCGGTGTTGACGATCCGAAACACCACTTCACAGCCCATCCGCTGCGTGGGTGCCGACGAGGCGTGCGGCCTGGGTTGCTTCCATGCGGAGGATCTACCGGCTGTGATCCCGCCCTACGGAGAGCTCAAGGTGACGTTATGGTTTGGTGCCCCTTCGCTGAACTCGTTGCGAGAGCGGAAGGTGATTGGTGCCGGGCCGAGAATGAAATGACGTTCTATTTCGATGCCAAAGGCCACGCCCGTAAACCCGTCAAGCTGACCTGCAAGGTGATCCCCAAAAGTGAGCAGGGCATGATCCACAAGAATTCCTGAGCACCGTATGGTCCGCTATGCGGACCATATACCGCTTCATAGCTGGTGCATTCCGTGGACTCCATGCACCCTACATAGTGAAGATATCAATTACAAGCACTTCTCCCTTCACTCATCGACTCGCCGTAATTTGACCGGCACCGTGAGATACGCGGTGGGATAGCCGCGTTCTGCCAGCTTCATATATTCGGGTTGATCGAGGTTGGTCGCAGCCAGTGGCTCATACCCGTCGGCAGTGACATGGAACCGCCACGAGGGCAGATGGATGAACCAGGTGTTCTCCCAAAGGCTGCGGGAGCCGAAGGTGAGACACTGTGTGGCGAGTTCCTCGGCGTGGCCGTCGTTGTCTGTCGTGAGTGTGGATTCATGAGCCGCACACTCGGCGCAAAGCTTACCCTGCTCTGCCTGAATATGAGCCTTCGCACCGGGGATCGGCTCACCGGTCGCCGCATCGACAACGGCGAACCGCACTCTCAGATCGGCATGCCCCACCCATTTTGAACTGGTGTAAAGATGCGAACCAAGCACCACCGCCAGCCCGAAGACAGGCAGTATCAGCACGAATCGACACAACTTTCGCCACGGAAAATCCCCCCGCATGATGCGAACTCCGCAGGCCTCAAACGACTTTCACTCAAGGAGCCGTCGGTGGTGCCTTCTCTACTTCCAGTGGTATGGATGAACCAGCCTCGCCAGCGCGCCACGCGGGCCGCCCGTATGCCTCCTGACGCTGCCGCGCATCCTCCAGAGTCGCTTTCGCGTCGCCACCAAAGCGTTCGAAAGTCTCCCGGCGGGTCTCATGGATTTCATCTAGCACGGAATCAGTTGTCGTCGGCTTCCGGATCATCTCCAACCATCTCCACTCGCGTGCGACTATCCTATAGTGGTCAACTCTCGACTCGTCCATTTGGGGTAGCATGGCCCGCAGCTCTGTTTGATTCTTCTCTTCCATCACACATTACACTTATTTATGTTAAAAATGGAATTAGATTCAGATAGATATTAGGGTCACTGGGCGCATTCGATTTAACCAATCCCTCAATCAACTGTCTAGAAGAATGTCTCCCTTCTCGTCTGACATCCAAGTCAAAACCCGGTCTGGTGGAGAAAAAATGTCTTCCATCGAAATATCTTTAATGTGAACCTTGAGAACATTTAGCAGAACTCGTGCGTACTCATACTGACTCCATTGAGAAACTGGGGGCATGCCATCGTTACTTGATTGAGGAAGCATACTGACAACATGACTTTGACCAGGATCAGCCCCATACATAACAACGAAATCAGACAGTTTGTCAACAAGCATGACTTGGTATACTGACTTAGCAAACAGTTCGTGAAACTGAAGTATATTGAGCTTGCGCCCAGCAACGTCAGACACGTATCTTCCGTAAGTAGACGACAGAACTGCAGAATCCTGTAGTGCAACTATGACGCCAATGTCGTGCGATACTAGGCCACACACCTGGGAGATAATGTCGTCATGGAAGAAGAAATCATCCGGCGGTTTTCCCTCATGCAGGTTTACTACGAGAGTCGTAAAGGGGCAAGCTCCGATGAAGTCGAATGGCAGTCGAATTGACTGCAGAAAGAAGTGCAAGTTCGAGAACTTCTCTAGTATCCATCGTGGCACGATACTACCATTATCCAGCGACCGCCTATCGAGCAGCAGGGTAATTTCTTTACGAAGTATTCCATAGAATATCTTTGCCATCCACTGATATAGTACAAGCGGCGGTAGTGCATTTACGGCTGCGTATCCCGCATATACCGCCTCGCGAACAGCGTTCTCAACTGAGCTGAGATACTGTGAATTGCAATTCTCACAGCATGGTATCAGCAACTGCCGGTATGGAATTGCCGTCTTATTCAACAGGACTAGCTTCTTGTCCCAAAGATCGTGCTTACCTTGAAGCCACTTGGGGAAAACATGTTCTCGTGTCAGGCCCTCTAGTTCTATTGAGCCACACAAAAAGCAGGCATTGTCATCAAGTCTTAGGCAGTCAAATGCCGAGGGGAGTTGATTACTTTCCTGCATTTTGTTTTCTCATAGCGATGCTGTAGATGGTGTTTTGACTTCGGTTGATGAGATGGATCATAGACGTTTGTGAACACAACGCACCATCGTTCAATTGAAAAGTGCTTCTAGTCAAGGTCCAATGCCTTACAGCTCTCTCATAGGCTTGTAAGGGAATATCTCAATCCCAAGGACTCCGCTCCTCCCGCACCAGCATCTTGTTCGCGTCGTCATTGTCGATGAACTTTTCATTCTGGGCGTCCCACTTGGCGACCACGGGGCCGGTTTCCGGGAAGAGGCGGATCATCGCGTTGGCAATGTGGCAGAGGACGGCTGACGAGTTCCCCACCTCCACCGGCGCCCGCGGCTTCTTCCTCGTCTTCACGCACTCCACAAAGTTCGCCAGATGGGCCGAGTGCGGGTCGCTCGTCCCCTTGGCGGCTGGCGGGCAGTCTTTCAAAAGCGCGGGGTCGGAGGCGGTCGTCCCCTTGTAACCTGTCTGCAGCCAGCCGGTGGTTCCCTCGAAGCGGGTCTGCACCTGCTCGGGGCCGCTCTCGCACAGCAGTTCCACCCCGTTGGCGTACTTGCAGCGGAAGCGGGTCTCGGTAGCCGTATTAAACAGGCTTCCCGTGGGGAGGAACTTGGCATCGAGGCATTCGATCTCTGTCGGGCCGCCGACATCCAGACCCATCCCCCAGTGGGCCATGTCGTTGCAATGCGCCCCAAAGTTCGTGATCTGCCCGCCCGAGTAGTCATAGTGGAACCGGAAACGGTAGAGGCAGCGGTCGACGTGGTACGCCGCCTCCGGTGCCGGCCCCAGCCAGGCGCGATAATCGAACGTCGCCGGCACCGGCATCCCCTGCCACCCCGGCCCCGGCCCCACCTTGTTGTTGTACCCCACCTTGGTGACGATCTTCTGCAGCGTGCCGATCTTCCCGCTTTTGGCCGCTTCGCACACGAACTGGCTCACCGGGTTCGAGCGTTCATGGCTCCCCGTCTGGAAGACCTTCTTGTGCTTGCGGACAGCGTCGATCAGTGGCCGCCCGTCCGCCACCGAGAACGTCAGCGGCTTCTCGCAATAGACATCCTTCCCCGCTTCGAGGGCCATGACGCTGATGATCCGATGCCAATGGTCCGGCACCACGATCACCACCGCGTCGAGATCCTGCCGGTCAAGCACCTTTCGGAAGTCGGCGTAAGCCTCGCACGTCGGCACCACGCCACTCTTGATCCGCTTCTTGGCATCGGCCTCAACCAGCTGCTTCGCGGGGAGGCGACCGTAGAAGTGATCCGGCTCCTTGTAGCCGAAGCTCCCCTCGTTGACATCGCAGACGGCGACCACTTCCCCCAGCTCGGCGGCCAGAAACCGCTTCAGCAGCCCCATCCCCTGATTGCCCGTCCCGATGAAAGCGACACGCACCCTCTCACTCGGCGCCTGGGCACCCAACAACCGCGAGGGTAGGACGAGCGGCGCACCCGCTACGAGCGAACCCCCGGCCACCAACGAACTCTGGAGAAACGTGCGACGGGAAAGCATGGTGGCCTCATTGGTAGAAGATCAATGTTGTTTGAGAGCGTATGGAAAGGAAGATCTTTCAATTCAATCTATCCCCATCCATTTGTAGAGCGCGAGCTGCTGCAAGGAAATGCTGAAATCATGCCCATTGAACACTTTCGGGATGATGATACGCATCCCAGACATCAAAGGTGAGTTGAGGCTCTGTGAAGCGTGCTGGCTCCTGCCCGCAAGCGTGGCAGAAGAAGGCGAGCGATCTCCAAAACTTCGAATTCCTCGAAACGAGCTTGCGTGTGGCTCGACCGTGCGGCACTTTCTCAATGATTGACTCTTCAAAGATTCTCCGTCCGGAAGCCACAACAATGATCTCTCAGGCCCTGCGACTTGCGACGTTTTCAATCATGATCTTGCAATGCGTGATGGTCCTGGGCGAGGAATCGCTGATTGTGGAATCGGCTGTGCCGGGGCTGGCACCTTCGCCCCACTATGCCGTGCGTGTGCGGCCTGCACGGACGGATCGTCTCTGGCAGGAGGCCTTTGTCTGGGAAACTGTCTGCAAACAGGTGGACCGTAAGACCGATGCCTACTTCGATACGCTGGCGGGCTGGTCACATAGCTATGTCAACTTTGAAACGATTATCGCAGTCGAAGTTGAAATCTCGCGGGTGGATGGACAGCCCATTCGGACAGCCGCTGTTCATCCGCAGCGAAAGGTGTCTGCGTGCGTGATTGTCGATGGGAAGGCGATCGTCACTTTGGAGAAACCTTGTCTGGTGGCGGTCGATATCAATGGCCAGATGGATGAACAGGATACGGGCAAAGGGTATAAGGGCCCACCCATTCATACGATCTCGATCTTTGCGAACCCGCCATTACTCAATAAACCGCAAATGGATGAGGCAGGCGTTTATTGTGTCCAGCCGGGGCAGCAGCCTCCGACGGATGGCGACTGGAAGACAGTCTACTTTCTGCCCGGTGTCCATGATATTGGCCCGGGCTATCAACTTCGCGCGCATTGCCAGTACTATATACCCGGAAACGCGATCGTGTATGGTACGTTTTCCAATCAAACCTGGGGGGCCGGGCACCATATACGAATTTTTGGGATGGGGACTTTATCCGGAGCGAAATTGAAGCATCCGGAATACGTCTCGCCAGAGTTGTCTCAGGCTCAACAGAAACAGTATCGACCGATTGAACTGGTAGGGACGACGGATACTCAGGTCGAAGGGATTACGATTGCCGATTCGGCCACGCACTCTTTGATGCTGATCCATCCGTATAAGAAGGATCACCCGAATGCAGTTCGCTGGACGAAGATTTTTACCTGGCGGGCGAATGGAGATGGTATCAATCCGTTTGGAAATACGCTGATTGAAGATTGTTTTATCAGAACACAGGATGATTCACTCTATGTGAGCGGATTGGGGATACGCCGGACTGTGCTGTGGAATGATGCCAATGGCTCGTCCTTTGTGCTCAGCAGTCTCCCGGAGTTAACGGATCGGCAATTGATCGTGGAAGATTGTGATGTCATTTACAGTCGTGCGAAATGGCATCATTGGAGTGGGGGGCGGGTCTTTAATATGCGTGGTGAAGGTGGCGGAGCTGCCGGTCGCGGTGTGGTCTTTCGGAATATCAATATCGAAGATCCCCGGCCAACGTTGCAGCAATTCTTCGTGTGCATGACGATGCCCGAGCCTTATTCGCGGCACGGAGAAAGCCGCTCGGCGGGTGATCTTGCGGGAGTATTGTTTCAGAACATCTCGATTGCCGCCCCCAGCGTTCTGGGTGAACCTCAACTGTTATGGGGCGCACCCAACGCCCGGATTCGGGACTTGCGATTTGAAAATCTGACTGTCTCAGGCCAACCAATCCTCGATGCTTCATTCTTTAAGACCAACGCTGATGTCGATGGATTAAAGTTTGAAAAGACCAGTCCACTCGTTCCTTGAACCGTGTGGAACGATGGCGCCCCTCAGGAAGGCTGCACCAACTCCTCATTCGAGTTCCCAGGGATGACACAAAACCGAACAGTTAAACTTTTCGCCACATCCCAGAAGACGCTTCGTTTGAAAATCTCCCTCGAACTGGAGATGACAACCTCCTCTCTCCACGCGCGACGACCAGTATCAGCAGGGATGACTCATCACCATGAAATGTTCGGTCTTCATTGCCACCAGTCTGGATGGCTACATTGCCCGGGCCGATGGGCGGATCGATTGGCTGGAAGAGGCGCACAGGTCGGCACCGGCGGGAGAAGACTTTGGCTATCAGGAGTTCTTCGACGCGGTCGATGTGCTCATTCTGGGACGCAGGACCTTCGAGACAGTCCGGGGTTTCCCGGAGTGGCCTTATGGTGAAAAGCGAGTCGTGGTTCTCAGCCAGACGCTGCACCAGCTTCCTGCGGATTGTTCACCTTCCGTCCGACTGACAGATCAATCGCCGGCGGAGATTGTGAAGTCACTGAAGCATGAATCTTTCCAGCGGGCTTATGTCGATGGCGGCGCGACGATTCAGAGTTTTCTGGCAGCAGGGCTCGTCAGCGACCTGACGATCACCACGATTCCCATCCTCCTGGGAAGCGGCTTGCCTCTCTTCGGCCGGTTAACAGAGGATCGTCCCCTGCTCCATGAGAAGACCCAAGTCTTCCCTAATGGTTTTGTGCAGTCGAAGTATCGGGTGAGGTAAGGAATCGAACAATCAAAAAGCGATAAGCTCGTTCGACTCCCGCTTGTCTTTCACGCCGATGAAACCACTGGCACACCAAGGAAGAGCTGATCGACACCTTCTCATCAGCCAGTAACAAAACGGCTGTAATGCCATGCTGACACTTCACTCGTACTTCCCTGCCAACGTTCGTGCATCCAGGCAAACTCTGGTGAAGGTTCAACAATCGGAAAGTGTGGCCATTTCAATTCAATGCGAACTTGTTACAATATTACTTGTCGAATACAGCGAGCCAGATGTTCGCATCGATAACAGATCGGAAGACTAACGAAAGTGCAGTCCGGCCAGCGTCGGATGTCACGTTCATGAGTAAGCCGACGTGGTGATTCCCTTTGTTAAGGGTTTCGCCACGTCGGCTTTTTTTGTTCAGTGGGAAGTCGGCTGACCATCACGCTGTACCTCGCGGTACTCAACTGAGCGGAGTTTTATATGCCACGCAGGAATGCGATCGTTGCGATGTTCACCAATCACACTCAGGCGGCGGAAGCCGTCAAGAAACTGCAGCTGGCTGCCATGCCCTGGCAGCAAATACATGGAGCGCTTTCCATGGAGAGTCTACCGTTATGCCGGCGCAAGAGCTGAACTTCTAGCGACAACTGAAGTGCATACACCGTCACAGAGATCCGGTATCGGATCGAATATAGCGGCTTCATTTGATGCCGCATCAATGGCGCAACGGAAAACACTCGTCGCGTAACAATCAAATCGCGACGAATGTCGTTGCTGGGCGAGTATCCCCAGGATACTAGCATTTGCTCTATTCTCATGCAGGAGACGACGTCATGGTCTTATGTCCAATTGCTCTCGCGATCGGTTGCAAAAAGTGTCCCGTGTTCTCGATCTGCCCAGTCAAAACCGTCATCGGCGATTACCGGCCGCCAGTAGAAGTGCTGTCGCCGCATCCCCCTAAGCAGCCGCACAATGATTCCCGCTGACCGACATGAACCATGAATGCCGAAAGGTTGGCAGGGGGCTGAGGCCCCCCATCTAGACATTCGATCACGAGGTGAGGAATAGAAGTCATCACAGCGTCAGCCTCTACTTAGACCGCGCCGACACTGCATTAAGACAATGTCTGGTGTTCAGAGAAGTTTTAAATAGTCGTTGAACTATTTCAGTACACTCATTAATTATCGTCGCTTAGTAGTATGCCGGGGGCTCATCTATATAATTCAATCCCCTAGAAACTGGGTGTAGAGTGTTCGGGCGAGGGTGGGGTCTTCGGTGCCTTCGATATAGGCGCGGCGGTCTCTAAAGATGGTAAGTTCGCAGTTGTGGCCGGAGGGTTTGAAGCGGAGTAAATAGGGGTTCGGTCGCATATCGCCCAGGGGAGCCAGTTGATTGGCCAGCAGGTTGAGATCGAGCGGGCGGGGATGGGCAGGGCTGATTTGTACGGCATTGCGGCCGCAAAGCACTGTTGTTTGTGACGTCTGCTGGCCGCTGAGCCAGAGCCGCTCGCCTTGCTGGCAGGCCCGGCAATCGTTCGTTTCGCGTAAACGTGATAGATCCATCGCGCGGATCTGGCCGCTCCAGGCATCGACGAGTTTTAGTTGTGAGCCGAGAACTTCTCTCTCGCCCAGAAGGATCTGTATTGCCATCATGGCTTGCAGGGAAGCGACGAGATGGACAGCCGGCCCTGCGACACCGACGGCATCGCATGTGGCGGGGGTGGTGGAAGACGAGGAAGTTTGCCCGGAAGCGTCGTCATCGACGGGGTTGACGAGACAGCGAAAGCAGGGTGTGTGAGGCGGATGAATGGCCATGGCCTGGCCACTGGTGCCGACACAGCCTCCATGCACCCAGGGGAGGTTTCGTTCGAGAGCGGCATCATTGAGGAGGAGGCGGAGTTCGAAGTTGTCGGCTCCATCGACGACCAGATCGACGCCTGCCAGTAGTTCGAGAATGTTCTCCGGGCGGATGTCGGCCACGATGGGTTCGAGAGTGATCTCGTGATTGATTTCGCCGAGGTGACGGGCCGCTGCGATGGCTTTGGGGATGCGTTCGCGGGCGTCGGCTTCGTCGTAGAGCGATTGCCGCTGGAGGTTCGTGAGATCGACAAAATCGCGGTCGATCACGCGTAACGTTCCCACACCAGCGCGAGCCAGGAGTTCGGCGGCGCAGCTTCCGAGCGCCCCCATGCCGAGTATGGCGACGACGGCCTGGGAGAGGCGATCTTGCCCAGTTGTTCCAAATTGTGGCAACAGCATCTGACGGTGATAGCGGCTGAGGTTCGGCATACGGCCATTGTGCCAGTTTCTGGGAGGCCGTTGTACGGGGTTGGAGAAGATTTTCTGAGGAAGTTGGCCCGGAATTCTGAGTGCTGCAAAAGAGACAGTTTTCGATGGAGAAGCGTCGCTCAAAAGACTATACGGAACACAAGTACATTATCGTTTAGGCGCACCAGAAAGGGATAGGGTGAAGGGCCTGTTTGTTCATTATGTTGTTCAGTTGTGTTTGGGAAGGGTCGATGAAGATGTCTGCAATGAAAGTTTCCGGGGAGAAGGTGGAGTTGCCAAGGGATTCTGCCACATCGTTCTGGCAGGAGGTGGAAAGGCACTATGCTGCCGATGATCACCTGCGGTGGAAACTCTTGGCGTTATTGGCGTTACGGGAAAGTTGCGGATGGACAATTGAGCAACTGGGGCGGGCGACGGGCCACCCGCGAGGTCATATTTCCCGCTGCCTCAGCAAGGTAAAAAAGGAGTTGCAGCAGCGGTTCCAGGCGGATGCCCAGATGTCGAAACGATTTGAAGTTGATGAAGGTGACATCAAGTTGAGCGAACAGGAGCAAGCCGCCATTGAGAATGAGCGTCTGGAAATGGAGAGTCAGACGATCAGCAGGGCTATTCCCCGAAGGAAAAGGACTGCTGATCGTCCCCAGGCGGTCATGAACAGAAAGCATCGCAATCTGTAGTGAGCCTGGTGTGACGATGGCACTCAACAGGTTCCGAGCTGCTGAGTAATACGGCTCATCTGTGGGGTCAATTCTTCCTTACAAGCGTATTTTTCGTCAGGAGTCTCGGATGCAGATTCAAGAGCTTCCCATCGGTCAGTTACTCCCCGCGCCCTACAACCCGCGGAAAGTGTTGAAGGCGGGTGATCGCGGCTACGAAAAACTGGTGCGCTCGCTGGCCGAGTTTTCGCTGGTGCAACCGGTGATCTGGAATCGTCAGACGGGCCATATTGTGGGTGGTCACCAACGTGTGGAAATCCTGCGGGCGCAGGGGGCGACCACAGTTCCCTGTGTGATCGTCGATCTTTCACTGGCTCGTGAGCAGGCTCTGAATGTGGCACTCAACAATCGGGAGGTGGGGAGCGATTGGGATATTCCCAGGCTGTCGGGGCTGCTGGCTGAGTTGAATGATCGCCCGGATTTCGATGCCACGCTCAGTGGTTTTGATCCCCGGGAGCTACGGGAAATCACGCTGGTGGCTCCCCTTTCGACCGTGGAAGAGGTGGCAAATGATGGTCAAAAGACTGCTCAAGCCAAACAGTCTTTACTTGAAAAAGACGCGCTGGTTGTCTCCAAGCCTTCAAAGAAGAACTCTTCCAATAAATCGGCAGTTCAGAGCGAAGGGGAGTCGATTGTCATCGTGACATTGGAAGTGGAGCCCAATCGCTGGGAAGAAGTCCGCTCCCGCCTCGACGAACTGCTGCAGCAAATCCCAATGCCGATTCATGTGCGATGGAGTTGATTCACGTAGAGGACGCCTACGATTGCCCGCGCTCATCATCGCGATTATTGCGACAGATCGGAACTTCCAGAGATTTTAACGATACCTGATTGTCGTGCCGTGTGTTTCTCTCATAGCCTGCAGATGCCATCAGATCATCGATGATCCTGCAGGAAGAGAATGATCAAACGTGGTGTCACTCGGGACGGGAAAATGAACACGACCGATGCATTCGTGAAAGTTTATCGAGTTTCTCCTCAGCTTCCGCAAAGCTGCTCAGGGATCCCATCGATTCGCAAGATCGTGAGTTTATTGTCACTGGCAGTCTGTCTCTCAGTTCTGAGCGACAGGGTATCTGCCGCCGATAAACCCCGGGTGATTTCCCCTGCCGAAAAACCTGCGATTTCTCAAATCAGCCGGCAGATCGACGCGCTCTTGAAGCAGGAGTTCGACAAAAAGGGCATTCAGCCATCGGCCATCTGCAGCGACGAAGATTTCCTCCGCCGGGCGACGATGGATATCGCTGGCCGGCTGCCCACTCCGGAAGAGATTCGCGAGTTCCTTGCCAACAGCGACGCTGACAAGCGGGCCGAGGTGGTGCAGTCGCTCCTGGCTGAGCCGGCCTATGCCTCCAACTGGGCTCGCTATTGGCGGGATGTCATCTTCATGAATGCGACCAATGCCCGGGCGCGGTTTGCCGTCAAGCCTTTCGAAGATTGGATGACAGCCGAACTGAATCGCAATGCGAGTTGGGATGAGATTGTCACGCAGCTCATCACTGCGACTGGCGATGTTTACGAGAACGGCGCGACGTCTCTTTTCTTTGCCCATGATGCCGAGCCTGAAGAAGTGGCTTCGGAAATCTCGCGAATTTTTATGGGAGTGCAGATGTCATGTGCCAATTGCCACGATCATCCCTCCGACATCTGGAAGCGGCGGCAATTTCACGAACTGGCTGCCTTCCTCCCGCGGGTGAATTTGAAGCAAGACCTCCAGGCCATGCCACCCAAGTTTGAGCTGGCTTCGGTTCAGCCCAATGAACGTCGCGGGAACGATTACCTCAAAGAAAATCCCGAGATGATCTTCCAGGCACTCGATCGCAATCGCGACCGCAAAATCAGCGAAGAAGAGTCCAAAGGGGGCCGTGGCCAGTTCGCCCGTGTCTTTCCCCGATTGATCGAATACGGCGACACCAACAAAGATGGCATGATCTCACTAGCCGAAATCAAGTCCGTGCAGGTACCTGAGCGACCTGGGCAGGGGAGTATTGAATACTATATGCCCAACCTCGATCGACCTGCCGAAAAAGGGACGCTGATCCATCCCAAATTTTTCGTCAACGGTCGTGCCCCCGGCAAAGAACTGGATGATCAGGAGCGACGCCAGGCTCTGGCTGGTTTCGTGACAGCACCTCAGAACGAATGGTTTTCGAAAGCGGTCGTGAACCGTGTCTGGCATGAAATGCTGGGTTCCGCCTTCTACATGCCAGTCGACGACATGGGCCCTTCGCGAAGTGCAGTCCATCCCCAGGTGATTGAAGCTCTGGCCAAGGCCTTCACCGAATCGGGCTACGATCTCAAATGGCTGGTCGGGACCATTGCCAGTACCAGCGCCTATCAGCGATCTTTGAGGAACAGTTCCAGCAGCCAGCCGGAAGTTCCCTTTGCAGCGGGTCAGCCCAGTCGCTGGCGGGCTGATCAACTCTTCTCGGCAATGTCGTCGGCTCTGGGCATCCCCGAAGAAACACGGATGTCACAGGCTCCCGGGATGATGGGACGACTCGCCATGCGGAATTCGCCACGCACACAGTTCACACAACTGTTTGGATTCGATCCTTCGATTCCCCGGGAGGATCTGACTGGCACGATCCCTCAATCTTTGATGCTCATGAACAGTCCCACCGTCAACCGGGCTGTCGAACAGCAGATTCGCAGTGCCATCACTGGTGACGATACTCCCCTCGAACGTGGCTTTGCCGCCATGGCCCGGAATCGTTTTGGCAATAATCCCCCAGCGGGCCGCAATTCGACGATCACTCTCAATCGTGCTGCGGTGGAAGAACTCTATCTGAAGACGTTGGCTCGCAAGCCGACAGAAGCCGAATTCAAAATGATGCGGGCCTATGTCGATGAACATGGCAACAACCCCGAGGC
>JAIXUU010000100.1 GCA_027483405.1 Planctomyces sp.
CCAATCCTCAGCAGACATTCAGCGAGTTAATGTCGGCCCGTGAAGCCGAAGCAAAGCGTGGCCAGCAATGGATCATCTCACGTCTCGCAAAGTCCCGTCTCACTCCTGAGCGTTACTCAACCTGGAGTCAGTATGTTTCGAACGAGCTGAGAAATCGTTACGACGACTTTCATCTGCTCAACCCGCATGCCATCGAGATGTTGCAGGGACTGCGTGCTCATTACCGGCTGGGAATCATTGCGAACCAGACGACAGCCTGCCGGCCTTCTCTCGAACGACGTGGATTGACGGAGTATTTCGATCTGATTGGCATCAGTGATGAACTGGGATGCTCCAAGCCTGATCGCCAGATCTTTGAATGGGCATTAAATGAAGCTGGTTGTCATCCGGGTGAATCGCTCATGATTGGAGATCGTGTCGATAACGACATGCTTCCTGCCAGTGAACTGGGGATGCAGGGACTCCTGGTTCACTGGAGTTCATTCGAGCGAAAGCTCTGGCAGCCACAGGATCGACTCGCCCGGGAGTTTCTGGCATCATGCACAAATGTGCCATTGTTCCCGCACGGACTGGTTGATTTTGATCGATACCCTTGTGTGAACAATCTCGGCGAGATTCCCGAAAAGATCGCTGAAATGGAGCAATCTGTCTGAAAAGCAGCTGAATTCCACAGTTTTTCAGAGCCAGTTTGAATCCTGAAGGGTTAAGCTCTTGAGGCTACGACATCTGTGCAGGCCAGAAAACTCGACAAACATGTGTGATCGTCGCTGAGCGTGGTTGTTCGATTCAATTGGTGATGAACCAAAAATCGATGGCTTCAAAATCGTTACCCCTATCAGACTTGAGTGATTGAGACGGACGAGTTGAACGATGCCTGAGTTTCAGTATGTGGCCCGCGAACTTTCCGGTCGGCAGATTGTGGGAACGCTCTCTGCACAGAGCGAACGCGAAGCCCTTCAGTCTCTGGCAGCCAAAAGTCTGTTCACCGTCAAAATTGCTCCTGTGCAATCGACTCAGGTCGAGCAGCGGTTGGCATCACGCCGGGTTCCTCCCCGCATGCTGGCGACGTTGTTCTCGCAGATGAGTGACCTGCTTCGAGCGGGTGTTCCACTCCTGAGATCGATCGAACTGCTGGAGCGGCAAACGAAAAATCAGGCACTCAAGCGCGTTCTCGAAGATGTGCGCAGTCGGGTCGCCGACGGTGGTCGTTTAGCTGACTCGATGAAAGAGCACCCGAACGCCTTCAATAAGCTGACCGTCAGCATTGTGCATGCTGGTGAGGAAGGGGGCTTTCTGGAAGATTCTCTTTCGCGAGTGGCGGTTTTCACCGAGCATCAGGAAGAATTGAAATCCAAAGTCGTCGCTGCGATGTCTTATCCGCTGGTTCTCATGGTGCTGGGAACAATTGTGGTCGTCGGGATGATTGTCTTCTTCGTTCCCGGCTTTGAGCCCATGTTCGATTCGATGAAGCAGACAGGCTCTTTGCCCTGGGCAACCACAGTTCTCCTGGCGATCAGTAACATCCTGCAGAGATGGTGGTGGGCTGTCCTGCTGGCGATTGGTGCCGCGATCGCCGGTGTGCAGTATGGTCTGGCCACACCCGAAGGACAGATCCTGCTCGATAAAGTGAAGCTGAGAGCTCCCGGCATTGGGTATGTCACCCGCAGTTTAGGGATTTCCCGCTTTTGCCGTGTCCTGGGAACATTGCTCCACAATGGTGTCCCCCTGCTGCAGGCGTTGAACATTGCCAAAGACGCGACTGGAAACCGAGTGCTGAGTGATGCCATCGCCAAAGCGGCTGAGAATGTCTCCAGTGGGAAAACACTGGCTCAGCCACTGGCGGCTTCGAAGCAGTTTCCCACGGATGTGCTGGAAATGATTGCCGTCGGCGAAGAAGCCAACAATCTGGAGAATGTGTTAATCGGCGTCGCAGACAAGATGGAAAAAGCCACGAACCGCCAACTGGATCTGGTCGTTCGGCTGCTGGAACCTCTGATGCTCGTGGTCATGGCTGGTGCGATTCTCTTCCTGTTGATCGCCCTCATGCTCCCCATCTTCCAGAGTTCTGGGGTGGTTTAACTTTTGTGATGAAGTTGAGTTCTTACACGGATTCCACGATTTAACGGCGCTCTGTGTGCCATGCTTGCGGCTTGGAGCAAGCATACTCGACTGACCCTGCACTCACTATTGATTTCTGGGATACGCAATACAAGGGTTTCTTGATCTCTCACGCAATCTGCGAGTGGTGCTGGTCAGCACTTTGAGTACGAGTTTTCACAAGCTGAACTGTGATAATGGGTTCGTTGAGTTCTCATTTCTGCGAAATTATGCCATTAACCAGGTTTTATGCGCGAAAGGGCCAAGACCCCGTCTTGACCGTTTTTCCACCTCATGCGAAAAATCGCTTCGGACCAGCTCACTGGGACTCCGTGTCAGGGAGTCGTATGAACTGGCACGAAGAGTAAGTGGCTGAACTTTCTAGCGAAGAACTTTCAAGACCCGTTACGGGCCTGGGGAGTTCGGGCAGGGATCGGCTCGATCAATTTCCGTTCGCAGGGAAGGAACCCGCGATGGCCAAGCGACTGGCAATCGGTTTCATGTCCGTCTACTTCTCGATGCTCTCGCTGGGCGTTCTCGCCCACACCTTTGGCGTCGGGAATGTTTCCAGCCCGCTGATGTACTACTTCGTGTGGGATATGTTCTGCGGCTGGTCAGCACATGAATATCGGTACCACTTCATCGCTGAAGGAGAAAGCGGTACCTATTACGACGTGACTCACGGCCCCTGGGGCGATGTCCAGCTTTTTGGCAACCCCACCCGGGCGACTTATGACTCAGTGGGCAATGCTTTTGGTCCCATTGCCATGAATGTTCTCAAGCATACCCAGCACGAGCCCATTCAATGTGTGCATATCATCGAAGAGGCCTGGCCTAAAAAATACAACATTCCCGATTATCTCTGGGCCTCTCGCTTTGAAGAACCCAAAGATAAATTCAGCTATCACACTCGCCGCATGATTGTAAATCCGGATTCAACGGTCGTTGTTGATCAACCCAATTATCCTTCGTGGCTGTATGCTCAAACAGTGCATGCCAATCCCAGGCTGCAGGCGGATTCAAGACGTGGCAAGCCGTTCTATGCCGTGAATCCCGAACTCAGGCAATCAGCCTTTTCTTATTCGCAGGGGACATCCGATTCCGGTATTCAGCGGACCGGATATTCCACGAGCGAGTAAACGTGCTGGTAAGGCGGTATTTGCCCGTGATGACTGCGATCTGTGCACGATGACAACAACTCGCAATCAATTCCTTCTCTCCCTGCCTTTCCTGATGGACAGTTCTGTTAACTGCTCACGGTTTTTGATCACAGAAATTTGATCGACCACACCCGGATCGAGGTGTCCATAATGTCTCAGCTTTCCCATGACAGTGCGATCGTGAACAGCACACGTTCGATCAGTGAACTTCTTCGACAACAGAAGGAGCAATTGAATGAATTTTTCTTTGCCAAAGAATCGCCGATTGGTGTGGCACTGGCGAGAATCGTCATCTGTGCCACAGTTTTCATCGTCATGCTCGATCGATGGAAGTACGTTCGCGAGATCTACTCAACTGATGGTGCCCCTGCGCAGATCAGTGTGAACTTCGGGTTTGGAGAACTCTTTCCTGTTTTTTCAGGGAGTGTGGTCGCAGCGCTCTTTGCCGTCATGCTCTTTGCCCTGCTGACTGCCATGGTGGGATGGAAGACCCGCTTGTCACTGATTGTGGCCAATCTCTTGTTCATTTACTTCTGTAATATCGACTACGTCACCACCATGACGAAGTACTCGGTCATTGCGACACATATCCTGCTGCTACTCACGCTTTCCCGTTGTGGTGATGTTTTCTCCGTAGATGCATGGCTCAAACGCACTGCACCAGCGAACCCCTGGCTGGGCTGGACCATCGAAGATCTCCCCCAAGGCTACGCCTGGCCCAGACGCTGCATCCAAATCATGATTGGTACGGTCTACTTTGGTGCCGCTGTTACCAAAATTCACACGCCGACGTTTTTCTCAGGTGATCAACTCCAATGGTGGATGTTGACCGAACTCAATTATGAGCATCCGGTCGGCGCCTTTATCAGCATGTATCCGGCGGTCATTGTCGTGATGTGCTACATCGCGGTGATCTGGGAAATCATGTTCATCGTGCTGGCGTGGCGTGGTGTCCCGCGGATGATTTTCCTGACGCTGGGCGTAATCTTCCATGCGGCCACCTTCTTCACGCTGGGACTGCTCTCCTTCCCGCCGGTCTGCTTTGCCTGTTATCTGGCCTTCATGAACGATAACGATGCACGATGGCTCGCCTCGCATGGCCGCTGGATCATGCGCAAATTCCACTTTCGAAATTGGATAGCCCCTCTGAGTGCGAGTGCGGCCATCAAGGCGTTGTCGTTTCAAACTCCACAAATCCCAAAACCTCAAACAACTGGTTACGCCCGGGTTCTTCGTCAAACAGGTCTTTGGGGAGCCTGCTGTGCCTGCCTGGCATTGATGGGGGTCGCCACGGAATATCAGGTCGATCGATATGGCGTTCGTCGTCCTGAGGGGCCCATGGTTCTGGAGCCGATGGATCAGGCTGTGGCCAGGAAGTTTTTATCACCCGCACCTAAGTTTCGCGAAGTGGATAAGTTTTTTGCGATCGATGTCGGCACACTTCTGGTGGCCGATCAACTTGCGATCCGCAAGCAGTACTATCAGATTGGCGAAACCATGATCGTCCAGTGCCAGCTTCTGCCACCCCACGAAGACATGTATCTGGAATGCCTGATCCTCAACGAAGAGGGGCAGATCGAAGGGGTGCAGGAAGTGGTGGCTACTCGTGAAATGAACCGTGCGAACTTCAACTGGCCGCTCTGTGAAAATGTCCAGAGTGGTCGCCATCAGATCGTGATTCGCTCGGCTGGTCAGGAAATCGCCCGCCGAACGTTCTTCGTTAATGGCGAGACTTGCGATGTGAAAAAGTAATCTCTCGCAGTATCAGCTTCTCTTAAAGCAAACAGCCGGGCCTGAGGTTTCCTCAAGCCCGGCTTTCATTTGGCACATGCTCGTTGATCGCGTTGACTATGAAACTCGTCGATACTCCGGATCCATTCCTAGTTATCGACAGCCTTAAGGGCAGCTTCCTTGGAATCGTAGATCGCCCAGACAGTATCGAGAGCCGTGATTTTGAGGAGTTCGCGCGCCGTCTCCGAAAGGCCGCAGAGCACCAGTTCGCCACCGCGGCTGCGCACATTCTTATGGCAACGCAGCAGCAGTGCCAGAAACACACTGCCAAAGTAGTTCATCTGTGCCAGATCGAAGACCACCATCGGAGCAGCGTGCTGCTCGCGAATCGGGCCAAGAACAACCTCGGCGGCCTGCTCAATCAATTCCCAGTTCATGCCCTCGACATTACCTGTCGGGGTGATGACAACTGTGTTGCCATGCCATTCCAGACGAAAGTCGTCATTGGGGTGGGTCATGCGTGCGAGATCCTCATTCATCGTGGTGTCCATCCCTGCAGCCACTCTGGCCAAAGAAACCTTCGACCTTTGCCTGCGCTACATCATGAGCAACAGAAGTCTCCCTGAAAAGTGATGAAACAGAAATCTGGCGATCTGTTCATGGTTTTGTGAACGAAACAAAGTTGTTCCGCCCGATTGCCGCTTCTGCCTATTCATCATTTACCGGATTACGGGGATCTGCCTGATTACTGGGGCTGATCAGAAATCACAAACCCCGCATCCACCCCGAAGAAAAAACTGTAGCCGCTGAATCCGGCAGGAGTTGTGGAACATTTCGCAAGTACACGTCCAACGTGCTGCGAACGCCGAAACCGAGTTAGACCATATGGACTTCGCGTTTCATCGCCCTGTGCCATCCGTTTTCCAATAAAGGATCTCAACGGTCGATGCCACTCATAGGCTCGCACGAAACGTTTCGAGCTAGGAAGCCCATTGCCAAGCCCAGGAGATTCTGGCATTCGGCGATTTCACTTCCAGTGTATGGCACTATTCGAACTTGTGCGAATTGGCTTC
>JAIXUU010000362.1 GCA_027483405.1 Planctomyces sp.
TCAGCCGTTTTGGCTGCCTCTGGCGAGATCGCTTCGACCGGCTTTGTGAGTTGTTCCTGAATCTGTTCAATCGCCACCTGCACTGCGAGCGCATCGAAAAATCGATCCTCGGGATCCTTGGCCAAGAGTTTGAGAATCAGATCTTCGACAACCTGTGGACATTCCGGGTTCAACGATGACGGGCGCGGAGGATCTTCCTGCAGATGCATAATCAGCATCTCGCCGGCGTTGTCTCCGCGAAAGGGAGTCTCTCCCGTAATCATCTCGAACATCACACAGCCGAGTGCATACAGATCGGTACGACGATCAACCGGCGGCTTACCGCGAATCTGCTCGGGGGACATATACGAGTATGTCCCCACCGTTCGGCCAGCAGCCGTCAGTGCCGTCGCCGTGGTATCACGCGCAATACCGAAGTCTGTCAGCTTGAGTGTGCCGTCTTTGGCCCTTAACAGGTTAGCAGGCTTCAAATCCCGATGGATCACACCGGCAGCGTGAGAATGTTCCAGCGCCTGAGCAATCTGCAGTGCCAGATCAAGCACCTCTTTCCACGGAAGCTGGCCCTGCTCTTTCAGGTAGCCCTCAATAGAACCACCCGTGACCAGTTCCATCGCATAGAACCGCTGTGTCCCCAGCTTCCCGCCACCATAATAACGCACGATATGCGGATGCTGCAGCTTCTTAAGAATGGCGACTTCGCGTTCAAATCGCTTCTGTAATGATTCTGCCTGGCTGAGATCTGGCGAAAGAATCTTGATCGCCACAGGAGCACCGGTCTTGGTGTAGGTGGCACGGTAGACAATTCCCATGCCACCGACACCCAGTCGATCTCCCAGTTCAAATGGTCCGATCATGCGGCCAGCCATGAATCACTCTTCTCTCGCCAGTGCCAGAAACCAGTTTCTCACATACAGAATGATTTACGGGCGATATGGCCCCACCAGTTCGACCAGATTTCCATCGGGATCGCGCAAGTTACAAAGCCCCACACCTTCTGGGAAACCGGCTGGCAGCAGCTTGGGCGAACTGGCGATCGGCTTGACTTTGTGCTGCTTCAATCTTTCGAGCGAGGCATTTACATCTTTGACATGAATCGTCAGATATCGAATGCCATAGGTGGACTGAATAAACGATTGATCGACCCGCGCTCCCGGAACTTTGGGAAACTGAATCAATTTCAATCTGGTGGCCGTTGGCCCCGTTCCGAGAGTCAACACTTTGACATCAAGCACCTGACCGTCAGATAACCCAACTTCCTGGGCATAGTCGGCGGGGACTGAAAATCCAGGCAACTCCTGAAAGCCGATGGCCTTGGTGTAAAAATCGATCGACGCCTGCATATTGCTCACACACAGGCCCACATCAATTGTTTCCGAACTGAAGGCAGTTTCTGGCGACTTTTCTTCCTGAAGTGCTGCCACCGCGATGGAAATCCCCGAAAGCAACATGGCGCCGAACAGCGAACACAAAGCGCCGCGTGCCATACCCAGGTGCTGCATCTTCCAAGCCATTCGGATCTCCTTGATGTTCAGTCGTCAAAGTGTTTATCCCGGCAAACCACATCCTGCCGTCTATCACTGATTGTTACGGATTGTGCCTGTTTGGAAGGGTCGAATCAAATCGACAATCGCAATTCAGCAGGCAAGTTCGAGAATTTGTCACCTGCCGGCCCGGAAAAGATCTCAACCAGGAAAAGATCCAAGAGCGACGAGGAACGATTCCACAATTCGCATTGGCCGGAAGAATCGCTACGCTGGCCAGCATGTCGAACCAGGAAGTACTAACACGATTCAGCAGCTATCTGCGACACCACCAAAACTCTTTATCTGACAGAGATCCTCATGTTTGCACGCGACCTCGTCCTGTATGGCGTCAATCAAAAGTATCTGCAATCACTCGTAAGCGGAATCAGTACACAGGAGGCTAAAATTCAGCCGATGCCCGGACTGAATACTCCTTTCTGGATTACAGGCCATCTCGCGATTTCCACAGACTATGCCCGGCAACTTCTGGGGGAAGAGCTGAAATGTCCTCCCGCCTGGCACAAAGCCTTTGGCCCAGGTTCGATCCCTGGAAATGAGCAGAACATTACCGCCAGTATGGAAGAACTTCTCGCTGCGGTGCAGGCCGGACACGTCGCCATAACCACATTGTTACCCGGTGTGAACGAAGCGTGGGCCGCTCAGCCAAATCCTGTGGAATTTCTCGTGAAGAACTACCCCTCCACCGGCGATCTCATGGCACACCTGCTCACGACGCATGAAGCAATTCACCTCGGCCAGTTAAGTGCCTGGCGACGCTTCCGTGGTCTGCCAGCCGTCAGTATTGGCTAGTACTGGCAGTGGGCGACCAGCTTCCGAACAAAGAGAATGCAAAGCGAAAACTAAAGATCATCGTCTGGCAGAAGTTCCGCTTCTTCCGCATCATTTTCAGCCAGTATTGAAGTTCCTCGGGGAGCAAAATCCTGATCCAGCACGACATAATCGGCATAGGTTGATGGATCAATGTGAATCACCTGAGCTCGCCCCGTCTGGGCATGACTTAAATCGTTCTCTGTGGTTTTTCCGTGTAATCTCGACGTGACGAGAACGAGCCTCGTATTCGCACTGAGAATTCTCTGGGCTTCTGCCAGCATCGACGTGGTGGTGGTCGCTGCACCAGGTTCGGCCAATGCCAGCTGATCGAGCAGGAATTCAAGATTGGCTGGTGAAGCGGCTGCTTCGTAAACCGTTGCCGACTCACCACTGATCGCCAGACGCACGGTCGATTCCCGGCAAGTCTGCGAATGTTCGGCACATAGTGTCGCCACAAAGCTCAGGATCAGTTCAGCCTGCAGGTCTTCCTCAGGAGTCGGATGAGCTGATCGATGCAGATCGACCACGACCGAAAGATGATGTTCGCGATTCTGATGAAACTCGCGGACAATAAGTTCATTCCGGCGGGCAGAACTCCGCCAGTGAATCGCCTTTGGGTTATCGCCACTGCGATATTCTCGCAAATGATGAAAATCATCATTGTAAATCCCGCCCCTCGACTGGCTCGATGTCACAAGTTCAGAGGCACCGACCAGTTCACGTTTCCAGCGGGGATGCAATCTGCCAATGATGGGATAGACCAGCATTTCTTCATGCGCATTCACCACCAGCCCGCGTTCAATCAATCCCAGTGGATAGCGACTGGAGACACTCAGGGGCCCGAATATGTACCGGCCGCGATGCCCCAGTCGAATGCGATAATGGGCCAGTTGAATCGATTTGGGCCCCACGCGTGTAAAGAGCACACTGGCGACAGCGGCAATCTGTGAGTGTCGCGCTTTGGCTGGCCGTGCCTGATCTCGCACCAGCATCATCCAGGCGGATAACAGTGGTCGATCATTCCGGAAGCTCACTTCGACACTGAACTGCTCGCCACACATGGCTCGTTTGGGTAAGGTGCGCGACACCTTCGAGCCTTGCAGAGCAGTAAAGGCGGCCCAGCCATTGAGTACAAACGGGCCAGCCATTACCGCAAAAACAAGCATCATCATATTTGACTGGCCCAGCATCGAGCCCACCAGCAGCACAATCATGATTCCCAGATACATCAGCCCTTCCTTGGGAATATGCACCCGGTTTCGCTGAAACACGGGCATTTTCCGCATACTGGCCGATTGTTTGCGAATCCAGTCTTCCACAAAGGTCTGCAGACTGAACAGGATCAATACGCCAATCGCTACAAAAAACGTCATGCGTGTGAGCGATGACCAGCGGGCCGTAATTGGCGAGGCCACAAAGTAGCCCAGCAGCAATAGACCTGCGACAGCCAGGGCAATCAAGGCACTGACTGGCAAAGCCAGCCGTCCGGGAGCCTGATTGCGAGAAATCAGATTTCTGGCAGCTGCCGCTTGCGCCTGACTGGCCGGAGAAGTGGCAGTGCTTGCAGCTGCCGACTGCGTCATTGAAAGCATTTTCTCAGAGGCTGCCGCACTCCCAGACAAGGCAGGTAAGCCACCAGTCTCTGTCTCCACCTCGGGAGAATTCGACGATGCTGATGTCAGCGCCAAGTGAGTTACTTCCTGTTGAGAGATGTCTACAATCAGTGATTGTGCTTCGAATACGAAATAAATCTTGGTTTTTGAAGCCAGTTGGCTCGCAGTGGGCTTTCCTGCTGATAGTAGACTCAACTTTTCATGGTCTTGCTATCCTCAAAAGCATGAACTTTTGATTCAAAGTTGCATCTCTTTCCAAAGGGAATCCCAAGCCGCCAATCGCTTCGCCACAAACCATCCACACTTGTCAGAAGTTTTTCCCCAAAAGGTTCGTCCCGAAACTCATCCACCCGCCGGCAACATCATGACTCGAGAGGATTCTGGAAACCATCCACGCACCAAAATGAACATGACTTCATCAGAAACAACCGAGAGTCTGCAACCCTTGGACAACTTTGAACCTGTGGAACTTGATCCACAGACTCAGCCACACGCTTCGCAGATTCAAGGATGGAAACACCCCGTGTTACTGAGCCATGAGCAACTCCTGAGCGAGTGCAAAGCGCGTCGCCAGAAAACATCTGGCCCCGGTGGTCAGCATCGCAACAAAGTCGAAACGGGAGTTTTTCTGAAGCATACTCCCACAGGAGTCGAGGCTCAGGCCACCGAACGTCGCAGTCAGGCAGAGAACCAGTCGAAAGCCCTCAAACGTCTCAGGCTACAACTGGCACTGGAAATCCGCAGTCAACAGTCTGCTCTTGAGGCCCCTTCTCCACTCTGGAAATCACGCGTTCGAGAACAGAAAATTATTGTTTCTGACGAACATTTTGATTTCCCCATACTGCTCTCCGAAGCTTTGGACGTTCTCGCCGAAAATGCGTGGGAGCCTCAGCGGGCAGCTCTGCAACTCGATTGTTCTACCAGCCAGCTCATCAAGTTGTTGAAGAAGTTTCCGCCGGCCTTTGTGCTCCTCAATCAGCAAAGAGCCCGGCGAGGGCTGGAGAAGTGGAAATAAGCATTCTGGAAACCTGCAAATTCCGGGCTGACAGAAAGTCCTCTTTCCAGTTACATTGGCCATAAATATTGCCTTTGAACCCTGATTAAACACTGACCAGTCATTCGCGCTGCTTCGACTGGCAAGAGGCAGAATCACTCTTTTCCATGGCCGACGAGCCCTCGTCATGAACCCGGAGACCCTGACATGAAAATGGGACGCACACTCGGAGTTGTGGCGACTGGCGGCATTCTGTTTGGCCTTTGGATCAGCGGCTGGCTCAAAGGCTTCGGGCTGGGAGATTCCAAATTTCCAGGCGTGCAGGTCTCAACACAACAGACCAAAGTCAGTGACGAAGACGTCGATCAGACGTTATCCAAAACCAATGCCTCCACCACGTTGGCCTCATCCACGGAATCGCGACCAGAAACCCAGGCAGCACCTCCAGTGCTGGATATCATTATCGACGATGCGGGATTTCACTTCCGCAACAGCCAGACTTATGCCATCGAACCGGCTGTCATACCGCTCGATCAGGTGATTCAACAGGCGTTATTGACCACACCCTCGAACGAAGGCCCGCGAGTCAAGATTTATCGCAAAGCCTCATCTCGAACGAGTAATGAGGCCAGACTCAGTGCAGCACTCGCAGAAGCGGGCCTCAAACCCGTTGACATCTACTGGCATCCGGCGGTGACCGAATAGCTAACCAACTCCAGTAAGACGACCTCTCGGAATTCGTCATCACTAACACGGGTTAATGGGATCTGAAGACCACTCAGGATCTACGGGGCACCCAGGAGTTCCCGCCATCTTTCGAGTACTCGGCAAGAGGTGGGCCCTGTTGCTCGGGCTGTTAACTCCCGGGTATTTTCGGGTTGATGAACAATCTCGATTTCCAGTCGATCCGCTGGCAGATACTCACTGACAAGCTCAGGCCATTCAATCAGCACGACAGCCTCAGATTCCAGCAGTTCATCGACCCCCAGTTCAAAGAACTCAGCCGAAGTCTTGAGCCGGTAAGTATCCAGGTGATAAACACTGAGACGAGCCTGATACTCATGCATCAGCGTGAAAGTGGGGCTGGAAACATCGTCGATCACTCCGCCCAATCCCTCCACAACCCCGCGCGTGAGTGTCGTTTTTCCCGCCCCGAGCTGCCCCGAGAGCAGTACGATCAGCGGCTCCTGACAGCTCATTCCAAGAAACCGACCGGTCTTCAAGGTTTCTAACTCATTTTCAAGAAACACTTTAAGTTCTTCTTCGAACATCAATTGATCGCCTGGAAGAGAAGTCTCAAAAAACAGAAATCGTGCATCATTCGACTCAAGAAGAACTTTCTGCAACCCATCGAACCAGATTGCAAGACACAAGATGTAGTATGCCTATCCAGCAAAGGCCGCAAAATCGTTGAAATCGTTGCAGTCTTCCGAAACTGTAATTATTTGTATTGCAGTCAACGGCAATTCTTGCCACTCGGCCAATGTTCAAATCTTGGCCAACGTGTTCGAGCCGGTCTTCATTATCAAATCGACATCCGTGTACTGCATGCAAGTTTGTCTTCGCCATGAATGGCAACAGGGTTTGATCTGCTGATTGGTGGTCTGTTGATTGCATCGAATGGATTCGTACCCCGTGCTGGGTATTCCTAAGGGGGGAGTGCCAGCATTTTTCAGGTTGAAGTTCAACCTTAGCACAAGGAAGTGCCATGAGTCGCAAAGTTGCTGAACCGATTTCCAAGCCCGTTGTTCTGCTCAATGGGGATTTTCGCCCCAAGAAGAAAGACGGCCCGGCACTCAGCTGGTTTAACACCGGCTATTACGACTCAGTCACCGCCGCTGGTGCTTTACCGATTCTGACCCCTCCACTGGAAGATACGGACGATTTGAAGCAGATTCTCGATTCGGTGGATGGCGTGGTTCTGGCCGGATGTGGTCACGATCTTGACCCCGTTCGCCTGGGTTTGGAACCGCACCCACACACTCGCCCGATGCCACAGCGCCGGGAAGATTTTGATCGCTTGCTCTGCAAGATGGCTGTCGAAATGAAGCTCCCAATCCTGGCGATTGGCTCGGGCATGCAGACGCTGAATATTGTACTGGGTGGCTCGATCTTCCAGCACGTTCCGGAAGAAGTTCCCCGCGCTCTGCACCACAAAAAAAAAAAAAAAAAATGCAATCGCCATATTATTGAAA
>JAIXUU010000050.1 GCA_027483405.1 Planctomyces sp.
GCTCTATCGACGCCTTCAGTGTCTGAAGGATCGGCTGGAGCTTCGATGGGCCAGTCGGTCATCCCCGCCTCCCACGACAGAATGCTCACTTGCTTGGCCGGGCATTGGACGAAGAAAGACGTCTCGCCTGTCGCCGGCCTAGTGACGTTTTCCAGCCGCACGAGAGGAACCATCGCCTCGTGTGCGAGCCGTGCGGGATGCGGATCATCAATGGCAATGGTCCAGCGGAAGCGGCGGGACGACTCGCCCGAAACGACCATCAGGCCATCAAGCATGCGGGGGCCTGTTTTGCGAAAGTAAGGCCGGCCATGCGGTAAAATCGTCGCCCGCAGGGAACCATCACAGATTTCGACAAACTCGGGAGCTTCAAACCGTTCGCTGCCCGCCACATGGACGCTGCCCAGCACCGAGCGGGATATGGCCGCCATCTCGCTTCCGAACGCAAAGCGGGCGCCGATGTAGTTGTTCCAGGGGTCGCCATCGAAGGCCGCCAGTTCGAGAAACTGCAGATCGATCTCCACCTTCAGTGAACCGGCACGAATCGTGACATCGAGTTTGTAGTAGCAGATGCGTTCCCCTTTGGCCTGATCAATGAGGTCTCCCAGCGATCGAACCGTGAGGGAGTGATTCGTCTGAGCGATGATTGATAACTCACCTGCGCGCATCTCCGAGTAAGCCGTCTTGATCACTTCGTCGTCCGGATCTGGCCCGAGGCGAATGGCCCGTTCACGCGGAAAGCGGCGGGCCAGCTGAAGGCTCAATCGGTTCTCGCGCTGCTCATGCCGACGAATGCGGGCGATCCCTCCCGTTTGCGGATGAAAAACGACCTCGAAGAGATCGTTTGAGAGGACACCTTCGGTAAATTTGACGACAGGCTTGCTCTTGCGTGCGGGGCTTTTGCCATTTGGAATGTTTTGGGCGAGCCAGAGATAGCCGCACGGTGGAATGGTGGGGAAGGTCCCATCTTCCATCTCTTCGGGAACAGGGCGCGCCCAGGGAAGCGGATTGATCAATATAGTTCCCGCAGGACTTGCAGCAGTTTCGTGATTTTGAATTTTTGACCCGAGCAGATTCGCGAACTGTTGGGCGGTCTGCTGCAGTGCGGTTGCTGTTGACCACTCCTCGTCGGCACTTGCGGCTTGATCCGTGGTCGCACGATTGTCACTGGCACCAATCATGCGGAAGTGGGCGAGAAGTTCATTGTCCCAGCGTTGAGCCGGGCTGTGAACTCCCGGCACAGGCTGCTGTAAGGTTTCGTTCTGAGATAGAAGCGATCGCTGCACTTCGCAGAACTGCCAGGCTGCCTGTTGCCCCTGGCGCTTCCAGGCATGGGCGACTTTCGAGATCGCGTTTTTCTCGCGGGCGGCGACGGCATAGACGAGACTCGACGAAAGATATTCGCCCGCGTGGTATTGCCGAACATGGTCGGGGTATTCCACGCGTTTCAGAAATTCTTTGCAGGTGACAAACTTGCCCAGGACGGGGGCAAAAGTGGCAGCGCGCTGAAGATCATGAAACCAGGGAGTCGCGACTTCGGGCCAGCGAGCAAAACCGAGAGCCGGGTTTCCATCGCTATCAAGTGCCTCTCCCAGTCGAGTGGCCAGCCTTAAAAAAGTCCCTGCGGATTGTGCGGGGAGTGGAATTCGTGAGAAAGCCGTTATCGCTTCGCCGCTGGTACCTTCCCATCGGAAGCTGCTGAACTCTTCATCCGGGTAGGTTCCCTCGTCGAGCAGCAGATGTAACGCTCCCGCATAACCTGTCTGTGAGAGGAGACCGGGAAGTTGCGGCACCAGCCCAAAGAGCCGCCGGGCAAACACCCGGGGAACTATTCCCAGTTGAGCGTGGGCGAGTTGATGGCCTTGTTGAAAGTTTTTGATCCACATTTGTGGCGAAATCAGCGGCGTGCAAAGCTCGAGCGCTTCCCCACCGAGAACATCGACAGCACCCTGGGCCAATAACTCCTTCAGAGTGGTCGTTGAAGCGGTGCTTAAGGGTGCTGAAAGTTCTTTTGCTGCCACCAGTGGCAATGGTTCGTCAGCCAGCTTCAGCAGTGGAGAGGTTTCGAGTGAACCCGCCAGAAAGTTGACGGCTGGCTGGTTTCCTAAAGGTTCGTTGACCGGCCATGTGAAGCCATGCAGTGCCGCTTTCAGCCGGGGCATATCGAGCTCGGAAGGTGCCAGGCACAGGTCGAAGAGCGAGATTTCGCCGGGGTAGAATCGCTCGCGTGTTTCGAGCAGGTTTTCGTAGGCAGTGGCCAGTTGCTGTCGGCATGGCAAAAACTCACCAGCAGCCAGCGAGCGGGCCGCTCCCACAGTTCGCTGTTGCAGAATGATTTCATCCAGACTGCTGAAGTGCCGCATCTGTCGGGAGAGGAGTTCTAACTGCAGAACTGTGGTTCCGAAGGCCAGAAAATCGTCGATAGAGGTTTTGGCTTCCGGCTGAAAGAACAGGCTCGGCTGTGCTGAATCGTCGGCATCGGATTCCAGCCAGGCCTGTAGCTGCTGCAGATTTTCTTCTCGCCGGGCGACTGTTTTCAGTAAGCCAGCCCCCGCTTGCTCCAATCGCTCATGCCAGTCGTAAGGAAACCAGTCTTCCGAGGGTTGAGGAAGAATCAGCAGCTGCCCGGGTGCGGGTTCGGGAGGAGCATCAGCACGGTACCACTGAGGAATTCGACCAGCTGTCGCCAAGAGAGCCGGATGCCAGGCGATGGCGAAAGCTTCCAGCAGGCTTCCTGCGGCCTCTTCTCCCAGATCCTGTGGAAAGTCTTCGAGGCTATGCGATGGAATCAGCACATAAACTTCAGAGCAGGTTTTCGTCATACCAGGAGGTTTCTACAGGCTGTTTGACTGACCGAAGCGGATTGATCTTATAGATCAGGAACTTCTTCGGGCTTGATCGAGTCGAATCATATCAGCCACATTGCTGGCGTTAGCGGGCGAGATCAAGCCACAAGGCGACAATTCACCAGACGTGTGAATCGACCGACGGCAAAATCAAATCCTGCTGCTTGCATAACCGCTGAATTCGCTGGAACCTGCGTGTTCGCTCAAATCTTTGTCCCAGAAGAGTGGCCGTCTGGCGGAATTTCACTCGATACGATGTTCGCATCTCCCGGTCGATATTCGAAAACTTCTGGAACCTTGAATGTGGAGAACGAGTCCAAATAACAGGGAATCCTGACGGGTTACGGGCAAGTTCATGCAGGATGCCACACGCATCCTTTGAGCGATAAAACGGAACATCAGTTCACTCGGGTTTGTGAAAAATGGCTGTTTCTATCACGTAACTCTCGGGACTGTCGCTACTTATTGACTTTTCTCGGGTCGTGGCTGTAGTCTCAGTACTTGATTGTTTATTCGTAATTTCCTTGCGTGTTTTTCAATTCTGACCCAGCGAATTCTCGCGAACGCCTCTCTTTTGAGCATATTCTTGCAGAACGTGACAATTGCCCACAACTTTCCCGACGCATTTGAATTCGGTTTTTCGACTGGTATGCCGGCTCTGGTTAATTCCCAGCAGGCGCCCGAAAAACTGCATTTGATTCACGATGTTCAAAGCGATCTCTGCGGATGGAAAGTCGTGGCAAAATGAAAGTCACAGGAATGAAATGACGGTTTCCTGAGAGAGTGGTAGTCTATCTGTCTGGTCAGAAATCTAGCGAAAAGCTGAAATTCAACGTAATGCAGTGGTGCAATAGAAAGAGATGATTAAGTCCGGGCGGTTGGGCGAACCCGTTGCCCGGGATATTCGGTTTGAAAAGATCGTGATGCAGGAAGGGTGACTTTCCGCTTCGCGGCGAGACATACGCAATCAGTGAAATACGCAATCAGTCCACACGCTGAAACAACGCCTTGATGAATGGACAAGAGGGGTTTTCGTTATGGCCGAATTGAAATCTGCCTGGGGGATCGAAATTGGACAGGCTGGTCTCAAGGCCATCAAGCTGCGATATGCCGAGGCCTCGAATCAGGTCTTTGCTGTCGCGTTTGATTATGTGCCGCATCCCAAACTGTTGAGCCAGCCCGATGCAGATCCGGATGAACTGATTTCCGAAGCTCTCAAGACGTTCTTGAGTCGCAATCAGATTCAGGGAGATCTGCTGGGAATTTCGCTCCCGGGATCGAAATCGCTGCTGAAGTTCATTCAATTGCCACCTGTCGAAGAATCGAAGGTGGCTGAGATTGTGCGGTATGAAGCCCGCCAGCAGATTCCTTTCCCGCTGGAAGATGTGATCTGGGATTTCCAGCCCATGGGATCATCCTCTGTCGAAGGTGGATTCATGCTGGATGCCGAAGTCGGCCTCTTCGCCATGAAGCGAGACGATATCGAACACCAGATGTACCCGTTCAATCAGCGAAAGCTGGAGCTGGAGCTGGTGCAGATCGCACCTCTGGCCGTCTACAACTTTCTCTGGTTCGACCGGCTGGGACAGCGGAAAGACCCTGAGCAATCGCTGAATACACTGGCCGATGACCAGTATGTCGTTGCGCTTGATATGGGCTGCGACCAGACGACATTGATTGTCACCAATGGCAAGAAAATCTGGACGCGTAACGTGCCGATTGGTGGCAATCATTTTACGCGGGCATTGACGCGGGAAATGAAGCTCACGTTTGCCAAGGCAGAACACCTCAAATGCAATGCCACAAAATCGCCTGATCCCAAGGCTGTCTTTCAGGCCATGCGGCCAGTTTTCAACGACTATGTGAATGAGATCCAGCGATCGATTGGTTTCTTTTCGAGTGTGAATCGTTCGGCTCAAATCACGAAGCTGGTCGGTCTGGGAAATGGCTTCAAGCTGGCTGGTCTGGCCAAGTTTCTCCAGCAGAACCTCAACTACGAAGTCGAGAAGATCGATACGTTCCCAAGTTCCGTGGGCGACAGTGTGCTGACTGCACCGCTCTTCCATGACAACATTCTGACGTTCACTGGCCCCTATGGACTGGCCCTCCAGCTTCTCGGGCAGACGCAGATTCATACCTCTCTGTTGCCACCCGAAATTGTGGTGGCCAGGAAGATTCGCCGCAAAAAGCCCTGGGCTGTTGCCACTGCCGCTGTGCTGCTATTCGGACTGGCCACATCAGTGGCGGGTTATGGCAGTGTGGCCCAATCGGTGAGTAAGGGCCGTTTTGGAAATGCCGAAAGCAAGGCCGATGAAGTTGCCAAGTATGCCTCCAAGCTCGATAGCGATTACAAAGCGCAGGAAGGGCGTAATGCAGCCGCCAAAGAGCGCGGGGAGAAACTGGTCAAAGCCCTCGATTCCCGTGCCAACTGGCTGGAACTCTACAAAGCGATTGATGAGAGCCTGCCCCGCGATGAAAGTGCTGAACAACTCGATGAGACTCGCATCGAGCTGATGAACCGCATTTCACTGAAGTCAGTGACATCGAAAAAGTACGATGACCTGGCGACGTGGTACAACGATAACGCTCAATTAGCGAAGGTCTCACCGCAATACTTTTCAGCCTTCGATAAAACTGAGGCACGCAAGACCGGGCCCACCGGCCCGGGCTATGTCTTCACTCTGCACGGGGTGCATTTCCACCATGCTCCGGAAGATCCCGTCAAAGGGCAGGGAACAGGGTATGTCGTGAATACTCTGCTCAAAAATCTGCAGAGCTTTAAGGTGACGCGCAAAGACTCGGTGACTGGTCAGGTGATTGAGACACCTGTTGGTCAACTGGGGATCAGTTACGCGACCGTCAAAGCGGATCCATTCGTGCTCATCGATTACTACCCGATGGGTCGGCCCGATATGGCAAGTGCGAGCAGTGCGGCACGCGGCCTGAGGCCTGGCTTCCAGCCTGGATTCAATCCCGGCGGTTCAGGTGGTGAGTCGAGCTATTCTCCGCCGACACCTGGTGGAATTTCCAGTCCAGGTATCCCCAGCCCTGGTATTCCCGGGACAGGAACAGGCCGTGTGATCGATACCCAGTTGCCACCTGAGCAGGTCAATACGCCTCGCAAGATTCATATGACGAACTTTGTCGTGCAGTTTGTCTGGAAGCCGACTCCGGAAAAAGATCGACCCAAAGAAGATCCAGCTCTTCCGCCAGTCGATCCCGCTGCAGCACCGCAGGATGGCCAGGCAGCACCAGCTGCCACACCACAGACACCACCCGCAGTTTAACTAGAACACGAATTGAAACTGGCTATCGAATAGAACGAATTGCCTGAACGCGGATTGATCGAACAAAGAACATCGCCAAGTCACTTCTTGTGACCATGAATAGTGCGGAGATCGTTATGGAAAAACTGGAACCCATCATTCGCAATCGCTTCTGGATCCTCAGTGGACTGGTCGTGATTTTGAGTCTCGCTGGCTGGTGGATGGCTTCGTCTTCACTGGCGACGACGATTGATACACGGACAAAGGAAATCAAAGCCGCTGAGGACAAGATTCCCAAGGGAAATGTCCCCAGTGCGGATTACTCGAACAAACTCTCGACAATCAACACGTATCAGGAGCGTCAGGTCGAACTTGCGCGGACGATGCTCTGGGATCAACAGCGGGCCAAAATGGCATGGCCCAAAAATATTCAGCCCTATGCTGATGAAGCGGGTTATCGCGGCGAGTTCGCACCTCTCGCCCGGGATATCTATCGGACCAGTTCACCATCAGATATTGCCTCCGTCTGGCAAAAGGTTCGCCCCTTTAATGCACAAACTGGCGAAGGCGTTGTTGTCTTCCCGCTGCAGGCGATGCCAGTGAAATACTGGCGCGATCTCCCTCCAACCTCCAAGGAAATGTGGGATGCTCAGGAAGACCTCTGGCTCCTCGATTCTCTCCTGAGCACAATCACTCAACTCAATGGGGGTGAAACGACCAACAATCGGCTGGACGCTTCGATTCATCAGATTCTGAAACTCCAGTTGATGGGCGGTAAGCGTGGTGAACCGATTGATGCTCCTGCCGCGGGTGGCGATCCATCAGGAGGTGGTGGAGAAGGTTATTCTCCACCCATGGCAGGTGGTGGCGATGCTTTTTCCAGTGGTGGTGGCGGGCGTGGTGGCAAGATTGCCCCACCAGCCAGTGCCGATTTCCCCATTAAGGAAGAATTCGGCTCAGCCGGTGGCGAAGGGGGCCTGAATGGCAGCTCATCTTCGGCTGATTCATTTGCTGCCGATCCCTCCGCGCTGGGTGATGGGGCTCCACAAATGGCAGCCGCTCGACGTTACATTGATGACGACGAAGGTGCACCATTTCGCACGCGAGGATTTTATCTCTCCGTGCTGATGGATCACCGCCGCATTCCCGATTTCATCGCCGAGTTAACCAGTAACGAACGCTCGGTCTGGCCGGTGGAAGTTGTTCGTGTGCAGATGATTCGCAAGAATGAAGATGGCAACTTTGCCCGCGGCGGGGCCTCAGGCATGCCCAATTATGGTGCTGAAGCTGGCAGTTTTGGCGGCTCTTCACCTTCTTTTGGAACAGCATCGGAAGGGTTTACCGGCGGAGGGGGTAACAGTGTTCCTCCAGAATTCCTGACACAGTCCCAGGGCATTAATCCGCAGGATGCCAACAATCCGATGCTGATGAGCAAAATTCAGGCGGCCAATGCAGCGCTGCAAACCGCATTGAGTGATCCGAATATCGCCGAAGTTGTGATTGCCGGTTACTTCACGCTTTACAATCCGCCCCAGACAGCGCCAGAGGCAGCAGCGACATCGGCAGATTCCACAGCGACACCAGCAGCACCAGCGACACCAGCAGCACCAGCAACTTCTGAAACACCAGCAGGTACCGAAGCGACCACGCCGGAAATGACGAACCCAGCACCGGCGGAAAATCCCCCGGTGGATGGAGCCACACCGGCTGCACCCGCAGCACCTGTTAATCCCGCGCCGACAGATCCAGCAGCGGCAGATCCAGCAGCGACTCCGCCTGCCAACACTCCCCCGGCAGCACCAGCAACTCCAGCAACGACACCAGCAGCACCAGCTGCTGAACCGGCTGCGCCAACTGGTGAAACTGTGCCGGCTACTCCACCAGCCGGTGGAACTTAAGCCTGTCCCTCAGTTCGTTCTTGAACTTTGATTGAACATCGCCAGCAACTATAGAGCAGACAACTTTTCAGCGAACATTGTTTTTGAAGATCAAGGGGATATCCCATGGCAGGTATCAAAGGTTTGAATTTCAAATCGCTGCTGGTCGATCACGGAGAGAAAATCGCGCTGGCCGGTATTGGTCTGCTGGTGCTGGGCGTGTGGGGAACCACCTCCTGGAGCCGGACAGAGAAATCGCCGGATGAGATCATCAAGAAGGCCACCAATTCGAAAACGAATATCGATGCTGGTGTATGGCCAGTAGAGAAAGCCAACGAGTTTGCGATTGTGGCCTACCAGGACCGTGCCTCTCAGTTGTTGAAGCCGATGGAATCGGTCGCCGCCTACGAGTTTTCGACGCCTCTTTACCATCCGCTCTATCGCAAACAGGAGCAGATCAAGGAACCAGAATGGTTGCCTGTGGCCGACCTGATTGCCGATGCCGGGACAGCGATCATCGCGATCAACAAAGGTCTGGATGTCACTCTCGCGGAAACAGAAACCGGGGATTTGACCAAGGCCAGTGAGGAAGAAGTCAACACGGAATTCGCGATTCGTTCTGGCGTCGGCGGAACATCAGCCGGCGGCCCAGGTGCATCGGGCGCAGAAACACCGGTTGGAAGTTACGCTCCGCCACCCGTTTCCGAAACGCAATTTGGCAGTTCGTCTCCTTACGGGCTGGATGGCAGCGTGGGTGGCACGGTTTCGAGCGTGGAAGCACGCGGCGTGCGCTATGTGGCTGTGCGCGGCATTGTTCCTTTGCAGCAGCAGGTCGCCAAGCTTCAGAAAGCCCTGAACCTGCAGAGCCTCACGGAAGCCGAGCAGTATCTGGAACTCCTTGACTTCAAGCTGGAACGTCAGGAGGCCGTCGCTGGCGACAATCCGTGGGTCGGGAAGTGGGAAGCGGTCGACATGGTGGCCGACTCACAGATTCTGGCGGAATCGCCCAACTTCGATATCGATCCCTTTGATGCCCGCATCTCGGATGCGACGATCACCGCACCACTCCCCTTGAGGCTGATGGGGTATTGGGGCGAACACGCGACACATCCGAAAGTTCGTAATTTTACCTTAAGCCCGGAAGAACGTGCGAAGCAGGAACGGTTCCTCGATAAAGTTGTCGAAACTGCAAACAAGGAGCGAGCCCTGCTGGAACAATCCCAGAAGCCACAAAGGCGCGGGTTTGCCGTTGTGCAGCGGGATTTGCGAGCCTTGCAGGGGGCGATTATGTCCTCCAGCAGTTCCGACCAGATTCTGGGGACGATGTCCACAATGATGGCAGCCCCAGGCAGCCCTGCGATGACATCTCA
>JAIXUU010000181.1 GCA_027483405.1 Planctomyces sp.
GATGGAGATTCGCTGTATTGGCGGATCGCGGCGTCCATACTTAACTGCCCCGCCTGAATCTTCATTTTGATCTCAGCCATTTTTTCGCGAGTGGCTGCATCGGGCTGACCGGCGGGCCATTTGAGAAACAACTGCCGGGCACGCAATCTTGTACCATTCCAGCGTGCGGGCTGGCGTTTGAACTCGGCTGCAATGGCTGCATCGTTAAACTGAGATTGGCTGTAGACGTACCACGCCAGAGGTGTCGTGATGTCGGCAGTCCACGCTGGTTCTGCCAACCCCCACGATTTCGTGACTGCTGGCAGATCGTAGCCAAAGTTTTTCCATTGCTGAATGAACTGTTCTTTACGTCTGGCGATATCAGCGTCGGCCACAGTGACCTTCTGCCGGGCGAGGAATTCCCGGATCAATTCGTTATCGACGAGTGTTTCCGTCAATGATTTGTGTGCTGCGGCAGCATTCTGGTCAGTGATGCCGCGTGAGATCCGCAGGAATTCCACCTGTGCCAAAGAAATCGGGCGACCATTCACCCGGCGAACAATCACCTGATGCAGCGGCGTCTGCTTGCCCACCGACGTGGCCTGTGACTCCTGCTCACTGGCAACAGCTTTCCTTCCATTATCGGGAAGTTCTCCAAGTGCCAGAGTCAGACAGAGCCCCACCCATAGAACGGCGGTCGTTTGGAAAAGTTTTCTGGTGTGCTGTTGTGGCCATGTCCTGAGGGAGGTTGTTTGTGAGAAGTCTGGTTGACGACGGGCAGGAAGGACGGCCAATCGAGGGAATGAATGCAAGGAGGGCATAGAACGTTACCAAAATCTTGAGCTGCGGCAGAAGCACGTCGATCACCAGTGAATCTCTCGAGAACCGAAAGATTATCACTCTCCGGGTGAATCAGAAAGATGGATGCTGCTTCGCCAATAGATCAGACCCAAAAAACAGACCCGGAAGCAGCCATCCTAGGGGGGCGAAGGATGACTACTTCCGGGGCGATCGGAGTCGATATTGAAGCTGTATCTTCCAGGGAAGATTTGTGCTTCGATGTGTGCGGTTCGAATGGATAGGAAAAGCCATCGCCGAGCATCCATGCCAGCGATGGCGCGTGTCGGGCTGAGGGATCAGCCTGACGAAATCGAAGAAGGAAAACCTTCTTTGCCTGTGCAGCACATCCGTGTGCGTTCCAAGCGAGGCGAAACATAGGGATGACTTCCAATCAGGTCAACAGGGAGTTGAGGAAACTTGTTCGGGCAAATTTTGCCGATGGTTCCGGTCGGCGTGAGCAGTCTGATTTCCAAAACATATGGGGCAAGTATCTACCGGTCTCGCGAATCGAGGTTTTCAGATAGATATTCGTTCAGTGGGATTGGCCTGCTACTCAACTCGCGAATCTTGTGATGTCAAAATTTACGGGTTGTATCATTCACGCAAAATCGACTGGCGAGCCGATGGATGAATTCAGAGTCTGTCCGCAGGCTGAAGGTTGCAGCAACGAGCCAGCCTGATGCCAGAACGAGGCCAGACAACAGACAGAACGGGATGTTTCAAATCCTGTGGGCGGGATAAATCTGGAATTGAAAACCAGTCGTTCGTCCTGACAAAGGATTTGCATCGTCTCTTTCGATGAAGCCACCTTGACACTTGGGCAGAGCCAGACCTACAGTTCGGCACTCTCAAATTCATCGCGAATGGAGTCGCAATGACCGCAACGATCTCGCTCTCTTCGGGTTTAGTTTCATCGGTTCCGTTTATCGATCTTGTGCCGCAGCACAATGCCATTGCCGACGAGGTGATGGCCGCCGTCCAGAAAGTCTTCGCGGAGCAGCGATTTATTCTGGGCGAAGAAGTGGTGGCCCTCGAAAACGAAGTGGCGACTTATTGCGATGCCCGATTCGCGATTGGCTGCAACTCGGGAACAGATGCGCTGATCATCGCTTTGCAGGCGCTGGGGCTGAAGCCTGGTGATGAAGTCATCACTTCGCCATTCTCGTTCTTTGCGACGGCCAGTTCGATTGTTCGTGCGGGTGCCAAGCCTGTCTTTGTGGACATTGACCCAAAGACATTCAATCTCGACGCACAAGCTGTGGAAGATGCGATCACTCCCAATACCAAAGTGATCATGCCTGTGCATCTGTTTGGCCAGTGCTGTGATATGGAAACTCTCAATCGTCTGGCAACCAAGTATGGTCTGTCGATTGTGGAAGATGCCGCTCAGGCGATTGGTGCGGAGTACCAGGGTCGTAAAGCGGGTGTTCTCGGAAATGTCGGCTGCTTCAGTTTCTTCCCGACCAAAAACCTGGGTGGTGCTGGTGACGGCGGAATGATGACGACGGATGATCCCGAACTGGCAGCGCGACTTAAGCGATTGCGGGTGCATGGCGATATCGGTCAGTACGAACATATTGAAGTGGGAATGAACAGTCGTCTGGACGCACTTCAGGCTGCGGTTTTGCGAGTGAAACTGCGGCATCTGGAATCGTGGACTGTCGCACGTCAGAAGAATGCGAAACGGTATGCTCAAATGCTGACTCAGGCTGGTCTGACCGATTCGCTCGTCATGCCCTCCAGCGATGCCACCGGCCGCCACGTTTACAATCAGTACTGTGTGCGAGTGAAAGATGGTCGCCGCGATGAAATTCTGAAAGAGCTTCGCGGTCGTCAGGTGGGCTGCATGGTCTATTACCCGAAACCACTGCACCTCCAGACCTGCTTTGCCCCACTCGGATATCAGGCTGGTCAGTTCCCGGAAGCGGAAAAGGCCTGCCAGGATATTCTCGCACTCCCGATTTATCCTGAACTTCCCGCTGCCCACCAGGATCGTGTGGTTTCGGCTCTCGTCGAAGTTTGTCACGGTGTGAGCGAATCTCAGGTCGTTCGCAAAGCTGCCTAGTTTTCGCTGGATGCCGACAATTTTCGAGAGAGGTGCCCGTTGTACCAACTGGCACCTCTCTCGCTTTTTGTATCGCATCCCAGTGGCCACAATCCCAGTGGCCACAACGCGAACAATCCATCGATCGGTCGTGTCCACTCACAACTTGCCTAGGGCGATTGGGCTCTGTGCACACGGCCTCATCAGCGGGTAACTGTCACGAATCGTTTGCATTCCGCACCTCTGTTGTCGATAGTTGCAGGAAACTTGAAGGTCTTCGAAAGAAAAATTTGAAATGTCAGACACTCCTGAGCATCTGCTGGCCGCCCGTCTTGAAAAGCTTGAGCGAATGGAAGCCCTGGGGCATGATCCCTGGGGGCAGCGTTTCGATGGACACATGCACATTGATGCCGCCCGGGCCAAGGCACCGGAAGAAAAGGGGATCGATGGCGAAGTGGTGCGTGTGGCCGGTCGCGTGATGCGGTGGAGTGATTCAGGCAAGCTGCGGTTTGGGACAATTCAGGATTACACTGGTCGTATTCAGGTGATGATCTCGAAGAAGGACATTGCCGAAGACCAGTGGGAACTTATGGAATGCTTCCAGACGGGTGACCTGCTGGGTGTGGATGGAACTCTCCGCCGCACCAATACGGGCGAGATATCTGTCTTTGCCACGAAGCTGCACGTGTTAGGTAAGAGTCTTTCACAGCCGCCGGAAAAGTGGCATGGCCTGCAGGATATCGAGACACTTCTTCGCCAGCGTTATCTCGACCTGATCTATAACGATGGTGTTCTCGCCCGTATGTTGCGGCGATTGAAGATCATCGATTCGATCCGTCAGACGCTGCGAGGCGAAGAGTTTTTCGAAGTTGAGACGCCAGTTCTGCATGCGATTGCCGGGGGGGCTGCAGCAAGGCCATTTATTACGCATCATAATGCGCTTGATATTCCGCTTTATCTGCGGATTGCCCTCGAGTTGCATCTCAAGCGACTGATGGTGGGCGGGATTGAGCGGGTTTATGAAATTGGCCGCGTCTTCCGTAATGAAGGTGTCGATGCCACGCATAACCCGGAATTCACCATGATCGAGCTGTATCAGGCTTATGCCGATTACAACATCATGATGGAACTGGCTGAGAAGATTATTTCCGAAGCCTGCAAGGCTGCCAATGATGGCAAGACGGTCGTTGAGTGGGGAGACAAGACGCTCGACTTCACACCACCATTTCAGCGGGCGAAGTATGGTGATCTGTTCCTAAAGCATGCCGGCTGCGACATGCACGATGCGGCGGCAGTGGCTGAAGTGGCCCGCAAGCTGCACATTCCTACCGAGGGGCGGCATCATGATGTGATTGTCAACGATGTCTTCGAAGCGACCGTGGAAGATCATCTCGAAGGCCCGGTGTTTGTGATTGATTACCCATCGAGTATGTGCCCGCTGACTAAGCGAAAGAACGGCCAGCCCGAGATTGCCGAACGATTTGAACTCTTTATTCATGGTCTCGAACTGGCCAATGCCTATACCGAATTGAACGATCCCAGGTTGCAGGAAGATCTGTTCAAGACACAACTGGCAGGTCTGGCAGAAGAAGACTCGATGGCGAAAATGGATCACGACTTTGTGCGTGCTCTCAAGGTGGGTATGCCTTGTGCGGGTGGTATGGGGATCGGTATTGACCGGCTCGTCATGCTGCTGACCAATACCAAGACCATTCGCGATGTGATCTTCTTCCCGCTGCTGAAGCCCGAAGTCGAGTAGTCTTTTTTCGAGTGGTGCCTGGTCAATCAACCCTGATGTGCGACGGGATAATGTGCCGTCGCCTATACAGTTTTTGTAAGACCCTCGTATCGCTGCTATGATTTCGAGTAGGGTCAGGATTCGTGAGTGGCAGA
>JAIXUU010000143.1 GCA_027483405.1 Planctomyces sp.
TCGCCGGAACTCGCTCGAAAAATTGAAAAACTCCAAGCCACAGGACGAGGCGATGTGCTTGAGCAACTCAAGCTCGCCACAGCTTCAGCCGACCAAACCACCACTCCAGCCTCGATCGACTGGATCTCTGCTGGAGACCATCTTGCGGGCCGTCGCGTCTTTTTCTCGGCAGATGGCACCTCCTGCGCGAAATGTCATCGCGTGGATGGCGCCGGCGGAAATGTCGGGCCAGATCTGAGCGGGATTGCCCGCACGATGAACCGGCAGAAGCTCGCCGAATCGATCATCGAGCCCAGTCGGGAAATCTCGCCCCAGTTTGCCACTCTCGCGTTAGAAATGACCGATGGTCGCACCATCACCGGCATGCTGGCCGATGGCTCACCCAAGGGGATGATTCGCATCCGCAATCACGAAGGAGTCGTTTCGGATATCCCGCTTGATCAGATCGAAGAGCAGTCCGTCTCCAGGGAATCGCTCATGCCCAAAGGGCTGATTCAGCAAATGACGCCTCAGGAGTTCCGCGATCTGCTGAGCTACCTGGAAACCTTGAAGTAACTGGCCTAAGCTGCACACAGCTCTCCCCAAACGCACCATGCTTCAGACCTCGAAAAGTGCCATGCTTGCGGCTCTGAGCAAGCATGTTCTCGGAAAGCTTCCTTGCATAGTTCATACTTGAAAGGCACACCAAAAGCCCGAGGGGCGACACACTATGAAAGTGTGCCGCCCCTCAGATCATTACATTTGACGAACTGCAAAATTTCAGCAGCCCGGCCTAATCCAATTCGAATTATCGCTTGGCTGTCTTCGCCTGACGCAGCAAGGTCACATACTCGCTGGCGATCTTGAGAACTTCATCGTTGTAGGGCGTCTTCTTAAAGATTGGCCCATTGGTTCCCTTGGTTTCGTGCTCTTCCTCTTCCTTGCGGATCTCTTCCACAGCCTTCTCTTCATCGCGCTCTTTCTTGAGCGTTTCCTGATTCAGAGAGATCGTCTTGCGGTTCTTGCGAGCATCGAAGCGTGTGACATCATTACGAATCTTGTCAAAGTCAGCTTCGGCAGCAATACGGCGGGCACTTTGTTCTTTCAGAGCAGCCAGAACATTGGCAGGTGTCATGTCATAAATAGGATGTGCCGCCTTGGGAACCTGATCGAAAGCCAGTGCATTCTCGAGGAAGGATTCTCCCAGATCCATGTGATCGACAAGTGAAGGGAGCACCACATCCGAAGGCACTCCCCGGTTCTGTGTACTGTCTCCATTGACTCGGTAGAACTGATTAATGGTCAGCTTGACCGAACCCAGATCCTGGTTGTTGAGTACCGAAAACATCCGGTTACTGATCGGCATCACGTGCTGCACAGTCCCCTTACCATGCGTTGTGGTATCACCCACCACGATCCCGCGGCCATAATCCTTGATCGCCGCTGCAAAGATCTCGGAGGCAGAAGCACTCAGTCGATTGCACAGGACAACCAGCGGGCCCTTGTACATCACTCCGGGGTCTTCGTCGTCGTAAGACTTGATTTTGCCGTTGGGTTCCTTGATCTGGACCACTGGTCCCTGATCAATAAACAGCCCTGAGACTTCAATCGCTTCGGTCAAGGCACCGCCGCCATTCATTCGCAGATCAATCACGACGGCGTCGACTCCACCCTGCTTGTCGAATTCCTGCAAAGCTTTGGCGACATCGCGGGAAGTGCTTTTGAAGTTATCCTGACCAGCCTGTGCTCCACCAAAATCACGGTAGAACGATGGAATATTGATCACACCAATCCGGCCCTTGGCACCAGGAATGCGAGTTTCGAGCGGGATAATCTCCCCCTTGACTTCCTGGGCCTTCAGTTCGATTTTCTGACGGGTCAATACGACTTCGCTGGTCTCGTTAGCAGCATTCACTACCTTGAGCTTCACTTTCGTACCGCCCATACCACGAATCAGGCGGACCACGCGATTAAGCTTCATCTCGACAACATCGACGTAATCTTCACCGTCCTGGGCGACAGCGACAATCTTGTCATTCGCTTTCAGTCGGCCATCCTTCTCGGCGGCACCACCAGGCACCACCTCAGAAACCGTGACATAACCATCAATGGAACGCAAAGCCGCTCCAATTCCTTCGAGGCTCAAACGCATCGAGATCTGGAAATCTTCCACAGTCTGAGGCGACATATAGCTCGAATGGGGATCAAACGAGTGAGCCACTGCCGAGAGATAAATCTCGAGAATCTCGGAAGGTTCCGTTCCCTTGGCAGCTTTCAGCAGCGTGTCATAGCGCTTATGCACCTGCTTCCTGGCCTCTTCAATCGTTTTGTCATCCAATAAAAGCGAGACCAGCTCGAACTTGATGCGTTTTCTCCAGCGTTCGTTGAGTTCTTCGGGAGTGGCGGCGTACGCCAGCAGATCGCCATCCGTCACCATTGATTCATCCACGGTGAAATCATGGGGCAGATCAATAAGTTGGTGAGCAATTGCCACACGTTCGGTGAGTCGTTGCAGATAACGCTGAAACACCAGATGGGCAAACTCCACATTCCCTGCCTTCAGCAGATCATCCAGTTTATCCTTGTAAGGGCTGAATTCGTCGATATCTGCCTTCGTGAAGTAGAGCTTCGCCGGATCGAGATCTTTCAGGTATCGGGTAAATGTCAGTTGGGAAATTCGGTCATCCACCGGCTTTTGGCCGATGTGGTACTTACTGATCATATCCGCGGCCAGTCGAGCAGTCGTTTGCTCGCTGGAGGAGGTCTTCCCCAGGTTCTGGGCAAAAATCGTGGAGGCAGCCATGAAGCACAAACATGCGACAAGACCTGCCACCGCTCGAGACGGCAATCGCTGAATCATTCCAACATCCCTGAATTCAATGGGAACAAACCTGCCACAATCACACCGGCTGTACGGATCGTATCGAAGTTTCTCAAAGATAGGCAATACGCCTCTTGGCAGAACCCTCACAATCTTTCCATTCCCACCGTCAGGATGACACCTGAAGCTGAACATCGGGTCACAGTGGAGTCGAAAAAATAGTGATCAATGGCCTTGAGACGAGTCACGCAGCTCTGTTGGCACTTCTCCGGTAATTCGCCCGATCAAAACTTGCGATTTCACAGCAGTTCCGGCAGACGATGTGAAGAGATACGCGAGTTCGCTTCGTTTTGTGAGAACAATCCGTGCCAGGCTTTTCACAGAATCGCCTTTGATTCCTGCGGCGAGCCGCGCCAGAACACGGCTCATATAGAAGTTTTTGTGCGGAATTCCTGGTCAGGAAAAAACAATCTGAAACCCTCAGAGCACAAAGACAAATAAAAGTTGGCTTGAATTTTGTCAGAAGTCCGATAGCCTGAAGTGTGTTAATAGCCTGCTCGATGATTCGAGCTACCCTTTGCCAGGGATCTTCAATTTCTGTTGTGACGCATGAATCACAATGGGAATGTCTTTGGCAAAGTGGACTGGCGCCGGGTGTTCCCATGAGTTTCATGGCTCCGGCGCTGTGTGCGACATGCGATGATTCGCCATGTTTTCACACGGAGCTGGGCTGGCAAGTCGGGTATTGCCGTAGTGAGCGCGACGTCTGAGTCAGCATAAATTTGTGCTGACGGATGAAGCTTACGAGTGCAAATCGCGCGACGAGCATCATGAGGCTCAAGGGAACGGTTTCTGGTTGCAGTCTCCACTGCAACAATTGTTGACCGCTCCTTTCGGTTCCGGATGTGCCATGCCTCAACCCGCCTGCCTTTTTGGACAATCGTTCCCATCCCTTGTGGATCTGTTGTCTTCTGTTCGCAATCTTCTCTGTCGCGCCGCGTTCGCCATTCTGATGGCTGCCAGCAGCCTCGGACTTGCCTCGTCATGGGCAGAAGATCAGCGTAAAGAGGGTGCCGAGACCAAGCCTGTCAGCTTTCATTCTCAGATCAAGCCATTGCTGCAGTCTCGCTGCTCAGGTTGCCACCAGGCGGCTAAGTCGCAGGGCGAATACATTCTCACTGATTTTGCCAGCATGATGAAGCCGGGCGAAACCGGCTCACCCTCGATCGTTCCCGGCAAGCCCGAAGCGAGTTACCTCATTTCGCAAATCCAGCGGAATGACAAAGGGCAGGCCGAAATGCCCAAAGGCCTCCCCGCCCTTTCACAGGTGGAAATTGATCTGGTGACGCGCTGGATTCGTGAAGGGGCCAAAGATGATTCACCACCCGCAGAACTGAGAATCTTCGATCAGGAGCATCCCCCCGTTTACAGTCGGCTCCCATTGATCACGTCGCTGGACTATTCTAAGGATGGCAAGCTTCTGGCAGTGGCAGGCTTCCATGAAGCCTTGATTCTCGACAGCACGACAGGTGCTGTGGTCGCTCGCTTGATTGGACAATCGGAGCGTATTGAGACTGTCCGGTTCTCGCCAGATGGGACCCGTGTTCTCATCGTCGGTGGAAATCCTGGTCGCACTGGCGAATTCCAGATCTGGAAAACTGCGGACTGGTCGCTCGAAACGTCGGCCACAGTCACTTTCGATACCCTCTATGGCGGGAGCTGGTCACCCGATGGGAAACTCGTCGCCCTGGGTGGGGCCGATAACTCTGTTCGAGCCTTCAACGCCGCCACAGGAGAGCAGGTGCTGTTTCAAGGGGCTCACAGTGATTGGGTACGCGATACCGTCTTCAGCAAGGATGGCTCACACCTGATTTCTGTCGGTCGCGATATGACGACCAAACTGACCGAAGTCGCCACTCAGAGGTTTGTCGATAACGTCACTTCGATCACACCCGGAGCGCTCAAAGGCGGTATACAGGCTATTGCCCGGCATCCCGAGCGTGATGAGATTATCGTGGGTGGATCCGACGGCATCGCCCGCGTGTACCGTGTCTTCCGCGTGACGAATCGCGTGATTGGTGATGATGCCAACCTCATCCGGCACATGCCCGCTCTGCCGGGAAGAATCTTCTCCGTCGCAGTCAGTTCCGATGGTCAGCGTTTTGCTGCTGCCTCTTCTCTTGATGGCCAGGGCCACTGGGCGATTTATGATTACACGTTTGATACGTCACTGCCGGATGACATCAAGGCGATTAATCAGAAAGTGGTCACTTCCCGGTCAGCCGA
>JAIXUU010000443.1 GCA_027483405.1 Planctomyces sp.
CATAAAAAACATTCCTCGATCGGGTGAACTCTGAAAGAGGACTTTCAGCCGATCGAGGAATATTGATTGATTCTCTTCGAGTGCAACAGAGCGTGTGGCAAATCGCCAGGTTGACTCGTTGAGAATGTCGATGGTTCAAGAGAAATCAGGCATCGCGGGGGCTGATGCGGATTTCATTTTGAGGCAAAGCGGTGCCTTGGCCCATTTCTGGGGTCATTTCTTCGGAAGAAGCAGGTTCTTCGGCAGGGACAGGTTCTCCCCGCTGGCTGCGAATCTGCTCTTCAAGGACATCGCGGTCAATTTCACCGTTGGCACAAATCGATGCCACCGATTCTTCCACATGCTTTTGGCGGTAGTAAGAGCCAGCGGTCCAGGCTCCGCAGGACTGATGACCCCGCACCACGTAGCTTTGGTCAAGACTGCGGAAAGCCTCGGCCAGTTCGACCATTTCGGCGTTAATGGCATTTGTGGCGGCGTTCAAGCCAACGACCGTGCCCAAAACTCCGACTGTGCCCAGAAGCACGAGTTCGGCAGAGAGAACTGCCCCCTGACAATCATCCCAAAGTGCTTTGAAAATCTGCATTTGCGTCTCCTCGATGGGTTGCCACCCGGTTGATCCGACCACATCGGCGACGAGCCGGTGCGATAATGCGGTTTACGCCGCTTGTACGGATTGTAACGAATATGGACGCTTTGTAAAGATTGCGTAGTCTGGGTTGTTTAGAAAAATTGACAGTTTGTTTCGGGAATGAGTCGGCCTGAAGAGTTGTAACTGTGGCGAGGCAGGGGTGATCTGTTATGCCAATTGATCTTCTGCGAAGAGTTGAGTCGGAGAAAACCATCAGGAATCGGAGTTGCCCACTTGCGAACAGCAGAGCTCGCGCGGATGATCTCGGGATCGTTGACGATGCGCATCGAGAGTTTTTAACGATTCAAATACAAACCCTGTTTGGAGTCGCCTGGCATGGCCAGTGATGCTTCTGTGATTTCGACTGCTCCGCCCTTAAGTGGTAACTTGAGATTTCGGTTATCACTGATGATGTTCCTCGAATTCTTTATTTGGGGAGCCTGGTTGCCAGTCAGTTTCGGGTTGTTTCCAGCGATGGGGTTTGATGAGACACAGCAATCGCTCTTGCACATCTGTTTTCCGATCTCGGCGATTCTTGCCATGTTCTTTGGCAATCAGTTTGTCGACCGGAACTTCGCTGCTGAGAAATTTCTGGCCTTAAGTCATTTATTGGGCGGGGGGGCACTGCTCGCCTTTGGAGCTCTCGCCTGGCAATCATTCCAGCCGGACGCAGCACCGGCAAACTTCTATGTTTTCCTGACTTTGATGGCGGTGCATTGCCTCTTTTATGTTCCAACGATCTCGGTCACAAATACTTTGGCATTTGCGAACGTGAATGACCCCCAAAGGGATTTTGGAACGTTGCGACTGTTTGGAACCATCGGCTGGATTCTTGCGAGTTGGCCCTTTGTGTTCATTCTCGTTGACTGGGCCAAGGTTCCAGATATGGCAGCCGCTGGTGGAGTGATCGGTTGGCTGGGCAAAGCACTTGGAACGCCATTGGAGGGGCGCGCCCTTTCACAGGGAACCAGCTGGGCCTTTATGACAGGTGGTCTCGGTGCTCTGCTGTTAGGTGTATTCAGCTTTTCTCTGCCGCATACTCCACCTAAGAAAGTCCATGAGCCGGGCAAGAGCCTCGCCTGGGTTGAGGCATTTAGCTATCTGAAGAAGCCATTCCTTCTGGTGTTGTTCTTTACCACCTGGATTGATGCAACTGTCCATGATGGATTTTTCTATTATGCGAACAGTTATCTGCAGCATGTCGGCGTTCCCAGCAACTGGACTCAGGTAGCCATGAGTGTGGGCCAGATTGCCGAGATTCTAACGATGTATTCGCTGGGATATGTCCTCAGTAAGCTCGGCTGGCGATACACCATGATTATCGGAATTCTGGGCCATACACTGCGATTTGGCTTATGGGCTTTGGCTCCGAATCCTTATGTCGCCGTGAGTATGAATCTGGCTCACGGGATCTGTTACGCGTTTTATTTTGCGACGTTATATATCCTTGTCGATGAGTACTTCCCGAAGGATGCTAGAACGAGTGCGCAGGGTCTGTTTAACTTCCTGATTCTGGGAATGGGCCCACTCACTTCGCGGCTGGTCTGGGGTCGGCTTCAGGCCCTGTTCACCACGGGCGATACAATTGAAAATAAAGTTGTGAACTGGAGCCAGTTACTGCTCGTTCCAGCCGGGGCGGCATTCTTTGCTGCCATTCTGCTATTGCTCTTCTTCCATCCACCGAAGTCGAGTGGTTCGATCAAAGTCAGTCACTAATCAGGGTTGGTCGATGATGCCTGGTTTTTGAAACCGGGGGATGAATTCGCAAGCATATCCCATAAAGTTCTGCGTGAATCATCAGTCTATGGATGGCTTGAAGTGCGTGCTTCAAGCCATCCATTGGCTTTTTGACAGGCATGGGCGGAGGTTTCGGATTGGTGATTCACTGCTGGAAATTGCCTGGGGAAGATTGATCGCAGGTCGAGGCAGTTCCGCGAATTTTGTGGACAATTCCACCATCATATGTTGCAATATGGATTGATCCGCTGTTCGGATGATCTCAATGATCGATCATCTCCCGCCTGCTGAAACGTCAAGCTGACAGGTGCATTTACGGGATTTCATGACTTGAAGTCTGTTTTTCCCTGAGTGCCTCATCCCTGAAAGAGCATCCCCTATGATTTTTGACCTGCGCGGCAACAGTCTTTCTGTCAAATTATTGGCGGCTCTGTGCCTGGTAACAGCTCTGGAAATGACCATTTCGCAGGTTGCCAGTGCCAGTGAAAAACTGCAGTTCAATCGGGATATTCGTCCGATCCTGTCGAACAGTTGTTTTCAATGTCACGGCCCGGATAGTGCCAAGCGGGAAGCCGGGCTGAGGCTGGATCAGAGGGCAGCGGCTGTTGGGCAAACCGCTTCCGGAGTGCAGCCGATTGTCCCCGGAGACATCGCTGCCAGCGAGATCATCTCGCGGATCCTCTCAGATGATCCCGATCTCAAGATGCCGCCTCCTGAGAGTGGTAAAACAGTGACTCCCGAGCAACTGGCAACACTCAAGCGGTGGGTCAGCGAAGGTGCCGAATATGAAGCGCACTGGTCGTTCCTGCCGATTCAAAGGCCAGCTGTTCCCGCAGTAAAGAATGACAGTCGAGTTCGTACGCCGATCGATCAGTTTCTGCAGGCCCGTCTCGAAAAAGAGGGGTTGAGTTTAGCCGACGACGCCGATCGTGTGACGCTCATCAGGCGGGTAACGTTTGATCTGACGGGTTTGCCTCCCACACCGGCTGAGGTCGAGGCTTTTGTGACGGATCCTGCGCCCGATGCGTATAGCAAAGTGGTCGACCGGCTGCTGGCTTCGCCGCGTTATGGAGAGCACATGGCCCGCTACTGGCTGGATGCGGCCCGTTATGGTGATACGCATGGTCTGCATCTGGATAACGAACGTTCGCTCTGGCCTTATCGCGAGTGGGTGATCAACGCGTACAACAATAATCTGCCGTTTGATCAGTTTACGATTGATCAGCTTGCGGGAGATCTGTTACCCGCACCGACGGTCGATCAGCGGGTGGCGACGGGGTTCAATCGCTGCAATGTGACGACGAGTGAAGGGGGGGCGATCGATGCCGAATGGTATGTCCGTTACGCCATTGATCGTACGGATGCCGTCGGGACTGTCTGGATGGGTCTGACACTGACTTGTGCTTCGTGCCATGACCATAAGTTCGACCCGATTTCACAGAAGGAGTTTTACTCTCTCTATGCCTTCTTCAACAGCTTGAGTGATCGGGCCATGGATGGAAATGCGTTGCTGCCACCACCTGTGCTCAAATTGCCAACTGCAGATCAAGAGGCTCGAATGGCTGAGCTCAACAAAGAAATCGCGAGTTTAAAACAGCAACTGGTGCAGAAACGCAAGGAGACTCCTTATGTCGAGCCCTCGCTCGATGCCCCGGCTGACGCATTGACTGTGACTCGCAGGGACTACATCTGGATTGATGATGAGCTTCCTGCGGGTGCTCAGCCCCAGTCGAACACGGGGTCGTGGAAGTTCATTGCTGCAGCAGAGGGCCCTGTACTTTCTGGTGCTCTCGCTTCGACACGCACATCGGAAGAGTTGGATCAACATTTCTTTACCGGGGCGACTTCCCCATTGGCGATTGGTGAAGGAGACGAACTCTTTGCGTATGTCTATCTCGATCCTGCCAATCCACCGAAGACAATCATGCTCCAGTTCAATGACGGAACATGGGAGCATCGCGTTTACTTTGGCGAAGATGCGATCCCTTATGGCAAGGCAGGAACTGTGGGCCATCGTCATGGTGGGCCCTTGCCACCCGTCGGACAATGGACACGAATTTCTGTCAATGCCCAGCATGTGGGGTTAGCTTCGGGTGCAAAGCTGAATGGCTGGGCCTTTACTCAGTTCGGTGGAACTGTTTACTGGGATCGGGCCGGCATTCGCACGTTGACACTTCAGAACGGTGAATCGTTTAATTCGCTATTGGCATGGGAAAACTATCAAAAACAACAGAAGAAGCCCGCACTTCCGGACAATATCGCCAAGCTGATCAAGATCGAATCTGACAAGCGGAATGCTAATCAGCAGAAACAGATTGTCGAGTACTTTGTCGAGTATGTGCATCCGGAAACTCGGCAACTCTTTGAGCCGCTGAATGGGCAGATTGCCAAGCTCCAAAGCGAAATCGATAATGTCGAAAAACAGATCCCAGCCACACTCGTGAGTGAAGATATGGCACAGCCACGGGAGGCTTTTGTGCTGATTCGAGGGGCTTACGATAAACCGGGAGAGAAGGTCTCCCGGGCGACACCAGCAGCATTGCCGCCGATGCCGGAAGATTTGCCACGCAATCGGCTGGGCCTGGCCAAGTGGCTGGTTTCCCGAGAACACCCACTCACTTCGCGAGTGACGGTGAACCGGATCTGGCAACAGATTTTCGGTATCGGGATTGTGAAATCGAGCAACGATTTTGGATCACAAGCTGAATGGCCGACGCATCCCGAACTGCTCGACTGGCTGGCCTCCGAGTTCATGGAAACTGGTTGGGATCACAAGAAATTTTTGAAGCTGATCGTGATGTCTCAGGCTTATCGGCAATCCTCCAAAGTCACTCCGGCGCTTTATGCGAAAGACCCTGAGAATCTGTTATTGGGCCGTGGTCCACGTTTCCGGCTCGATGCAGAAACCATTCGCGACAGCGTGCTGTTTACCTCGGGACTGCTCGTGGAAAGAAAAGGGGGCAAAAGCGTGCGGCCTTATCAGCCCTCGGGAATCTGGGAGCCAGTCGCCTTCCAGAGTAGTAACACGCGGACATATACCCCTGATCAAGGAGAGGCGCTCTTTCGTCGCAGCCTCTATACCTTCTGGAAGCGGACAGCTCCACCACCATCGATGACGACATTTGATGCCCCATCCCGCGAGACATGCACAGTCCGCAGGGCGAGGACGAATACACCGCTCCAGGCGTTGGCGCTCATGAATGATGATCAGTATGTGGAGGCCGCCCGGCATCTGGCAGGGCAGATGATCAGTCAAGGGGGAGAGACGGCCGCCGAACGGCTGAATTTTGCCTGCCTTCGCGTATTGAGCCGGAATGCGAAAGCCGATGAGTTGGCAGTCCTCGAGCGAGTCCTCGAAAAACAATTGGAGATTTATCGTGCGGATAGTAAAGCAGCTGAGGAACTGCTGAATGTCGGCACACTTCCAAAACCTGGTCAGATGGAAGCACCGGAGCTGGCGGCATATACCATGGTGGCCAATCTGATGCTGAATCTTGATGCGGCGATTACGAAGGAGTAGTACATCTCCTTGTACTAAATTGAGGCTTTGCCGGTGCCTTATGAATCATAAGTCGTGTTGATAAGGTCGTAGTTCTATAAAATTTTACTTAATCCAAAGAGTATGACATAAGCTGGATGAAGTCATTTCCCTTAATGTTTTGTGTTTGATGTTTCTCAGCCACAAGCGGCGGGCAACATAGAATGATCAATGCAATCAAGGCCATCTCCATGAATTTAGCACTTAAGCCGTTTAATTTTGGAGGTGTCATGGATGCGATTGATGGGATTCAGCGTCGGCTGGAGCGGTTTACCTTAGCGATGGAGACAGCGGGTGTGCCCTATGCAATCGTTGGAGGAAACGCAGTCGCCCATTGGGTTTTGCGAATTCAGCCGGCCGCCGTCCGGTTTACGAAAGATGTCGATATCCTGTTAAGAAAAGAAGATCTGATAGCGGCTGGTGAGGCAGTGAAAACAGCCGGATTTATTTATCCACATGCCGCGACCATTGATTTTTTTCTTGATGGATCAGACTCCAGCTTTGAAGAAGCTGTCCATGTGGTTCGGGCCAACGAGAAGGTGCGAAAAGAATACTTGTTACCTGCTCCTGATGTGACGTTCAGTGTCTCAACGGGAGCTTACAAGGTGCTGGATCTGGACGGTTTGATTCAGATGAAACTGACTTCGTTTCGCAAGCGGGACCAGGTTCATATCGAAGATATGATTCAAATTGGATTGATTGATACTTCGTGGATCGAGCGAGTTGCCCCTGAATTGAAATCTCGACTCGCGCAGATCTTCGATGAAATGGAACCCGAGTTACGCCCCTGATTTGCAAACATTACTCATTCATCTGTGTAAAACCAGATACCTGAAAAAACTTCCTTTGGATGGCCAATATGTCGCTTCAGAACATGGTTTATGAACAGCTTCGGCAGCAGATGGTTCGTCGGTACTTTTTCCAGCGATCGGCTGCCGGGCTCGGTGGAGCGGCTTTGGCTTCGCTGCTGAATCCGCAGTTGTTTTCCGGGATGCCGGCACTGGCTGCGAATCCGGAGGTCAGCAGTACAGTTCCGCCAGATCTTTCATCGCTGGGGGCATTGCCCGGCCTGCATCATGCGCCAAAGGCCAAACGAGTGATCTGGCTCTTTATGGCCGATGGCCCTTCTCAACTCGATCTGTTCGACTACAAGCCCAAGATGGTGGACTGGTTTGATAAAGACCTGCCCGATTCCATTCGTAATGGCCAGCGCATTACGACGATGACCTCGGGACAATCGCGGTTTCCAATTGCGCCCTCGGTATTTAAGTTCAATCAGTATGGGCAAAACGGAACCTATATCAGTGAACTGCTCC
>JAIXUU010000400.1 GCA_027483405.1 Planctomyces sp.
AAGGGCCGCGACGGGGATTGGCAGCGTTTCTGATGGTGGTGCCGATGCACCGCTGGAACTGCAAGTTGCTCGACTGGATGCGATCAACAGTACCAGCGGCGACATCCGCTTCACCGAAGTGACGGGGCTGAATATTGAACGCCTGACTCAACAGGGAGCGGGAGAGATCGCGGGTGTGGTCAACGGGGCCACGATTATCACTGCGGCGGGTCAGGGAATCAGCAGCCAGACGGGGGATCTCTCGCTCGCGGTGAATGGTGCCGATGCGGATCTGACGGTCTTGAACAACGTCTCCACGACCGGTGGCGACATCACCTTCAACGTGCGGGGGGATGTCATCGCGGCAGCAAATGTGACCATCGCATCGCAGGGCGGAAACATCGCCATCGCAGCGGACAGCGATCTCAACAACGTGGGGGGGATTGCCCTGGCGGATGGATCGCTGATCAACGCGGGTGCGGGGACGATCGTGCTCTCCGCAGCCGAGAACATCGCAATAAGCCGGCTCGTTTCGACGAACGCCGGGGGTGCGGCAGTGTCGCTCACTTCGCGGCTGGGGGCGATCACCGATGCGGGGGACACGGGCGGAGTGGATATCGACGCACCGACAGTGGTGCTGCGGGCCGCAACAGGTATCGGTTCCGGCAACGCCCTGGAAACGAACATCGCTACGCTCGCGGCGCGGAACACGACCAGCGGCGGTATTCAGATCGACAACACCGCCGGGGCTGGCCTGAATGTCGCAACAGTGGACGGACTGACGGGGATCACGAACTCCGGAGCCAACGGGCTGATCTCGCTGGTATCGTCAGGGGATGTCTTCATCAACGGGGCGGTGCTCAATACGGCGGGGGGGACGATCCAGATCACTTCGCTGACTGGGGATATCACCCTCAACCAGCGGTTGGCCGCCACGGGAGGGAATGGTTCGATCTCTCTGGATGCAGATGAGGACATCAACCTCAACGACACGGGCTCACAGCCTGATGTGGAAGTGCAGGGGACGGGGAGCGTGGTGGGTGTCGCCGGTGGTCTCGTGAACTTCGCACCAAATGTGCAGGTGGCCAGCCAGACAGGGGCTGTGACCGATGTGCCGCCGCTCTTGATCAATGTGCAGACACCACAGGTGCAGGCGGATGGTTCAGCACAGGTCTCGGGGACTTTTGGCCGTCCGGGCGAGAAGAACTTCATCATCACAGTCGACTGGGGCGACGGGACGGTCGAGACGTTCTATTTTGATCAGCCGGGGAACTTCCTGTTCAAGCATACTTACAACGGCAATCCGGATCCGAACAACCCGGCTTCGCCAATCCCGATTACAGTGACGATCGAGCAGGATCCACAGATCCGTTTCTTCGAGGCCCGCGTCGACGAGCAGAACACGACGACGGTCACGAGTTTTGCGAGCGTGCCGGGCGAAGGATTGGCGGGAAGCATTCCATTCGATCTGACGCCACCGGTGCGGCCTGTTCCGGAACCAGCGCAAACAAGGCTTGATGAAGCGCTGTTATCGCAGAGTGTCGGATTGAGTCTGAGTGATGTCCTGCAGGATGAAAGTACTGCTGGCGAGGCCGTTGGTGATGATGAGATCCAGGTTATCATTCAAGTGCTTGGTGCCGATGGAGAGGTTCTGCAGAGCGTGGTATTGAGCGAGAGTGTGCTTGACGATCTCCCGAAAATTTTCAAAAAGTTACCTGACGGGCAATACAAGGTCGTGGTTCGAGAGCCGGGTGAACCTGTTGAGAGAACTGTCCTTGAAGTCGAATTGCGTCAGGGACGGATCGTCAACGAGCAGGAACAGGATCTTGACCGACCCCCGCGGGAGACTGGGAAGCCGTCAGGTGTGAATCCGGAAGCCAATATGCCGGGGGCTGGTCACCATCGTACTGGTAGCGAAAGTGAACGGATGGCCCAGTTCTCGAAAGAGGCCCCAGAGAACAAGCTGACTGCTCTGGAACTTGGATATCGATCGTGGCGAATTCAATCCCGGCTGGACGAAGCCTTGGGAGCGAGATCGGTCGAGCGAGAGTCTGGTCGAGGGCCGGATATCCTGTTCGAAGTCAATAACAGTGAGTCGAGCCGTGATGCCTCGCTGGTTAGGGTTCTATCGCTCGTAACGGATGTATCAGATCCTCCGATGAAGGAGGTGAATGAGACAGAAATTCCCCTGAACGAAGATTTCGACTCGATGGAACGAAGTGAATCGCTGGAGATCGATACCGAGATTGCCTGTATGGAAGAAAATTCGGGGGGATCATGGATCACTCAGGTCGCCATAGCCGGTACGATCATGTTGGGCGGAGTGGCTGTCACAAATTCTCTAACTGATAAGGTTTCGCCGCTGGCGAGAGGTCGTCGGCTCATGCGAAGATTATCGGGAAGATGGCTGGGTTCGAGTCGTGAAGAAGCTGAGTAGAGAAGCGATTCAGGTGACGGAAACTCCCTGAGAGTCGCTGAATACTCTGAACTGTAATTTCAGATGGTGGTTGGAAGTCGTGAGGGCCAGGTTGCATCGAATTGCAAGCAGGCCACATTACGCAAGTGGTGATCCACTCAATGAATCATGCTGGTCGAGATCATCAGCCGGGGTTAGCGGGCCATGTTGAGATGTCCGAGCTGTGGAACGAGAGTTACGGGAGCAGATCTCGTCAGTGGGATCTGTTCGCGCTGCCATAGCCGCTTGAGTGATGAAAACGACCATTCTGAGCTTGAGAGTGATACTCTCGACACCATGCTTTCCGATCCGGGAATCGTTGAGTCTGCGGCAGCCTCTGATGATTCGCTCGATCTTTCTGGCACTAGTAAACCGTCCCCAGCTTCGCTTGCACAGCCAGAAAAACTACCTCCAGAAAAACCATCCGACTCGGCGATGGCGACCCCCGTTTTGCCAGGGGAAACGATTTCGCCACCGTTAAGAACTCTGGATGCCAGTGCAGTCGAATTTACCCCGATTGAGTCTTTGAAGAAAGATGCGGGAGTCCAAGGTTCACCGGTGGCTGGACGGGAGACACCCGACGAGTTTGACAGTGGCGGTCGCACGATGGTGATTGCCGACAGCTCGGTCTTCTTTGCCGACTCGGCAGATATTGTCGTCCTGCCAGAAGATTCGGGTTCGCTGGGCGATTCTGCAGATGACAGTTCCTCAATCGGCCAGACGCGAGCATCTGACGATGAAGATGTCCGCATGGTGACGGAAGAGAGTATCGATCTTTCTGGCTCTGTTGATCTCTCGGGGCCCGGTGATCAGACGATGATCTCTGATGAGTTTCCAGACCCGGCCAACGGCCCGGCTCATGGTGAAACTTCAGACGATTTTCTGCCTGCAAAACCGGCGGCTCAGACGCTCGCGATTGGTACTCCGGAAGGAGAAGCCGACGATAGCTACATGGCCACGTATGTAGCTGATGATGAAGCAGAACGAGTTCAGCAGGAAAGGGCCGATGCGGGCGCGACGTATGTGGGCCCGGAGTTTGCCGATCTGGAATCAGGAGATACCGCCGCGACGTTTGTCTCGGATGATGTTCCTGAGGCCATTATTAAAACGATCGCCTCAGTCTGGGGAGATGAACCTTCCGGGAATGACGTTAAGCCTGTGACGAGCCTGAAGGGTCGGGAAGTTAAGCGTATTCCTGGTCCTCGTCAGACGCTGGTGATCAAACATCGCTCGTTGACGCATGGGCCAGGGCCCAAAGTTGGATCGGATCAGGCGGAGTACGAAGTCATTCGTATTCTTGGCGAAGGTGGTATGGGGGTGGTCTACGAGGCGAGGCAGACCTCGGTGGATCGCGAAGTGGCCGTCAAGATGCTGAAATCAGCGTCGGCCAAGAATGAGCGTCAGCGGCAGAAGTTTCTGGCTGAGGCGGTCGTTACGGGTGATCTCGAGCATCCGAACATTGTTCCGATTTACGATGTCGGATCAGCCAAAGATGGCTCGCTCTTCTACTCGATGAAAAAAGTTCAGGGGACACCCTGGCTGAAAGTCATTTCGAAGAAGTCGCTCATCGAGAATCTGGAGATCCTGCTCAAAGTGGCCGATGCCGTGGCTTTTGCCCACGCCCGGGGAGTGATTCACCGCGACCTGAAGCCCGAAAACGTGATGCTGGGTGAGTTCGGTGAAGTGCTGGTCATGGACTGGGGGCTGGCACAGCCTTCGGCGGCCTTCCGGCGGAAAGACAGTATTGTCGAGAACACGACCATGGGCGGGACTCCCGCTTACATGGCACCGGAAATGGCCACAGGGCCGATCACCAAAGTCACTCCGCAAAGCGATGTGTATCTGCTGGGCGCAATCCTGTTTGAGATCTTGACTGACATGCCGCCGCATGCAGGCAAGACGGCCATGAAATGCCTGATGGCTGCAGCGCGAAATGAGATTGTCGAGACTGATCAGGAAGGAGAATTGATTGCCATTGCGTTGAAAGCGATGGCCACAGATCCGAACGATCGATATCAGTCGGTGATGGATTTTCAGGCGAGTATTCGCGAGTACCTGTCACACTCGGAGAGTGTGCAGATGACTGTGCGGGCCGAAGATGATCTCAGTGAAGCGGGTCGCCTGGGGGGATATGAAGGGTTTGCCAAAGCCCTCTTTGGATTTGAAGAAGCTGTCGAGCTTTGGGATGGAAACCTGCGGGCCAAACAGGGCGAGCGGAAAGCCCGTCTGGCTTATGCCAACTTCGCCATTGAGAAGGGTGATTACGATCTCGCGAAGTCGCTTTTGCACCCGACGGAAGCAGAACATCAGCCGCTGATCAAACTGATCGACGAGGCAGTGGCCGAGCGGGAAGGTCGGCAGCAGCGCATTCGCTTATTGAGACGCACTGCCAGCGTGCTCGTGGGTGCCGTCGTCGTGGTGGTGACCATTGCGTTCTTCTGGATTCGAGCCGAAGCCAATCGAGCCATGCTTGCCGAAAAAGATGCCACTAAACAGCGGGATGTGGCCGTCAAGAATGAAGAGGCGGCGAAGCTGGCTCGTGACGACGCCGAAGCTCGTCGCAAAGAAGCGGAACTGGCCAAAGAACAGGCAATTATCGCGAGAACAGCGGCTCAGACGGCAGAAATGCAGGCCCGTGAAGCTCAGTCTGTCTCTGAGAAGGAGCGGGCGAAAGCTGAGTTAGCCCGCATGGCTGCGGAAAAGGCCAAGGCCAGTGAAGAGTACGAAGCCTATATTGCCAGAATTGGTCTGGCCTCGGCAAAGATCAACGAGAATGCTTTTGCGACTGCCAAAGAATTGTTACTGGATTGCCCCACCTACCTGAGGAATTGGGAGTGGGGGCGATTGATGCATTTGTGCAGCCAGCAATCGAAACAGATTCAGGCTGGTTCGCCACTGGATGCTCTGGATATACAGCATGAAAAAGGATTGTTTGCCACAGGTGGCTGGGATGGAACAGCACGGATCTTTCAGCTGAAAGATGGGGCTCCGAAAAGTGTTCTCAAAACTCAGGGGCAATATGTGCATGCTGTGGCCTTCCAGCCCCAGGGAGATCTGATTGCCTTAGGTGGCAGTGAAGCGGAAGCGTATCTGCAGCTTTGGAATGTGGAATCCGGTGAGCGGGTGCGCATTTTAAAAGGGCATGCCGATGGAGTGCTCTCGGTCGAATTCAGCCGGGACGGCAAGCAGCTCTTGAGTACCTCGTACGATAAGTCGATCCGGCTGTGGGATGTGGAAACTGGCGAGGTTGTCAAAACGTTTGAAGGGCACAACTGGTGGGTGTGGTCCGCACGATTTTCTCCGGACGGGAAGCGGATTGTCTCGGCAGGACAGGACGGGATTGTGCTGGTGTGGGATGTGGAGAGTGGTCGGCATTTGCCACCATTTACCGGTCATGAGGGCCCTGTTTTTACGGCGACATTTGATCCTTCGGGTAAGTATGTGGCCAGTGGTGGTTACGACCGCACAATCCAACTCTGGAGCCCGGCAAATATTCAGCCATTTGATTTTCGACGAGTGGCCGAAGAGGTGCAGGAGTCTTCCGAGAAAGCTGTGCTCGAAATCAGTGCCGAACAACGCTCTGAAGCGAAAATTCTCAAGGGCCATGAAGGGGCCGTGCGTGCGCTGCATTTTTCCAGAGATGGCGGTTTGCTGCTCAGTGGTGCTCAGGACAACACAGCCAGGTTATGGGAGTTGCCGCAAGGGCGAGCCACGCTCGTGCTGCGAGGTCATGATGGCTGGGTACGGGCCTGCGACTTCAGCCTGGGTGATCGACAGATTCTGACCGCCAGCTACGATTCGACGGTTTGCGAATGGAGTACCGATCGTTACGAAGAGTTTCGCGTGCTGAATGGTCGAGTGTTCGAAGGGCATGAAGATGCCGTACTTTCAGCCGCCTGGGCACCCAATCAGCAATCGATTGTCACAGCCGGTCGCGATCGAACAGCGCGTACGTGGAATGTCGAAACAGGCGATAAACAGTTGCAGTTCAAAGAAGGTCATGAGTTCCTGGCTTCGAAGGCCATATTCTTTGATGGTGGTAAACGACTGGCAACGGCGGGAGTCGATAACACACTGCGATTGTGGGAAGTCGAAACTGGTTCTCAGACAAAGCTCCTCGAACACACCGGGAGAAGTGCCGCCTTTGACATTTCAACCGATGGAAAGTGGCTGGTCACGGGAAGTGATCGCAAAGTGGTCGTATTGCGTGATCTTTCAACGTTGGAAACGATCTTTGAACTGACGGGTCATCAGCATGAGCCAACAGCAATGGCGATCTCACCCGATGGCAAGACAATTCTTTCGGGAGATCTGCGTGGCCGAATTCTGTTGTGGTCTCGCGAGACGGGCGGCCTTCTGGGGAAGCTGGATGGTCATTCCCGTCGTGTGCAGAAAATTATCTATGCGACGGATGGGCGTAAGGCTTACAGCGCCAGTGCTGATAACACGGTCGCGGTCTGGGATCTGGGATCGATGGCCGAGATTCGTCCGGCTGTGATGAAACATCCGGAATCAGTGCTGACGATGGCACTTTCGCCGGATGGCAAGCAGCTCGTCACCAGTGCTGCAGATAATACTTTAAGGCTATGGTCGACGGCCGATTCCAAGCTGGTAAGTGAATATCGCCTGCCGGAAGGGATGGTCAATTCGCTGGAAATTTCTCGCGATGGGCGTCTTCTGGCCATTGCGAATGCAGAAACGCGGCAGGCCGAGATCTTGGTACTGCCTGGGTTCAAGAGAATTCCCATGGAGATGGGAGGGTCCGTCGTTGATCTGAAAAAGCGAGGGGCTTTGTTGTGGGCCGTCGCCTTTGGGCCGGAAGCTGAGACATTGATGACGATTGGTGGCACCGATGCCCGCTTGTGGAATTTGCGCGATGGTCGGGAAATGATGTCGTTCAGCCCGAATGGAGTGGTGGCTTCAGCGAGGTACTCGCCTGATAATCAGTGGATTGTCACGTCGAGCTGGGATAACTCAGTGAAGGTGTGGAAAGCTGCGACTGGCGAATCGATGGTCAGGCTGGAAGGTGGGCATAGTTCTGCCGTCAATATGGCCAGTTTCTCACCGGATGGTGAACTGATTCTGACAGCCAGTGACGATGGAACTGCTAAACTCTGGGACTGGAAAGCCGCACCACCGAAGGTCGTCAAAGTGCTGGGGCTGCACACAGGGCGGGTGCGCTCGGCCATTTTCAACCACGATGGCTCGCGCATTGTGACGACATCATCAGACAAAACCGCCCGCTTGTGGGATACGACGACGGGTGAATGTCTGCAGATCTTCCAGGGGCACGAGTGGCCTGTCCTTTCTGCCGCTTTGAGTGAAGATGGAAAGTTGCTGCTGACGGGCAGTGAAGATAAGACCGCCCGCTTGTGGAATGTGGCCACCGGGAGAGAACTATTTGTTCTGGCCGGGCATACAGCTCCCGTGACAAGCGTCGATATTTCGCCAGATGCCACCCGGCTAGTGACAGGGAGTCAGGACGAGACCGTCAAACTCTGGGATACTCGCACTTCGAACGAGATTCTGACGCTTTCACGTCATACTCAGGACGTGACGAGCGTCGCCTTCTCGCCCGATGGCCGACAGATTCTCACTGGCAGCCGGGATGGCACCGCGATTATCTGGCTGGCTCGTGAATGGCGAGGTGAAGCGAAGAATGGAATCGAAAAAACAGCTCAACCGAAGGAAGCTGAAGAAGCTCAGGAGCATCTGAAGACGGTTTTCACAGAGTGATTTCAGGCTGACGATCACTGCAGAGAACAGGATCTGATATCGACTCAACTCCAGTGTGCTGTGCATGTCGCCATTGAGCCAATAACGTCTCTCGTGATGGTCTCTGGGCCTTTCATTCTCCAGACACCCACTCGCCGGAGAGTCATCTTGCGCATTTCGAGTGGCACAGTTTCTAAAGCAGCATGACGAGTCCTTCGACCGTTTGAATTTTCCGGTAAATGGCCAGGACGTGGTAAGAGCTTTGAACCATAGGTTCGACAGTCAGCGAGACATGTCGGCCCTGTTTGGTTTCCCGGATGGAATGTTTGGGCACCTCGGGATGATCCAGCTCGGACTGGATGGCAGTCAGAATGCGGCTGGGAAAATCATTATCGGCTTTGCCAATCACCTTGAAGGTGAACACGCACGGAAAGCTGTGCATGGCCTCCAGAAGCTCTAAAGCGGGAAAAGTTTCCATGGGTACAGATTTCCTTTGCTAACAAAGCGGCACTGGCACTCACCGTTGATCCGTTCTCTGCGATTCTCGATCGGGCGTGAGTTTCGGCCTGTGGTGACCTTCGTTCCATTGTCGAGGGCGAAGGGAAAAACAGAATACTGAACTTCCATGATTTCTGATTTTACAGCATCCAGTAAAAATCAAACATGGTGTAGGCTATGCGAACATGCTTCGAAGAACGATCGCCTGAGATGGATCATCGATAGAAGGTGGGGCGAAGGGCTGCTGCTGGCCTCGTCCCCGTTGACTGAACCATTGTGAGATGCCTCCTGCCGACTGACACCTTGAATTCGAAATGGAATGAATGATGCGCGCACTCCAGCTTGTTGAACCGAGAGCTTTCCAGTTCATTGAAATTCCTGAAGTGGCAGAGCCGGGTGCAGGGGAAGCTGTGGTCGAAGTGCATCGTGTGGGCATTTGCGGCACAGACCTGAGTGGGTATCTGGGGAAGATGCCTTTCTTTTCGTATCCACGCATTCCGGGACATGAACTGGGTGTGCAGGTGCTGGCTGTGGGTGACGGTGTCACCAATGTCAAGCCGGGGGATAAATGCTCGGTCGAGCCTTACATCAATAATCCAGAGAGTTTTGCCAGTCGCCGAGGTCGCGGGAACTGCTGTGAAGAGTTGAAGGTGCTGGGTGTGCACACGGATGGCGGATTGCGGCGACGATTTATTGTCCCGGCCCGCAAGTTGCACCCTGCCCAGAAGTTATCGTGGGAGCAGTTGGCACTCGTCGAGACATTAGCGATTGGATGCCATGCGGTCGATCGCTCGATGGCGCAGCCTCAGGAAGATGTTCTGGTGATTGGAGCTGGCCCCATTGGACTTTCAGTCATCGAGTTTGTGAAGCTGTCGCAGGCTCGCGTGATTGTGATGGACATGAATGCCCAGCGGCTGGCTTTCTGCCGGGATGTTATGGGAGTTCGTGATACGATTTTATCCACCGGGGATGGTAAAGAGCTGCAAGAACTTGAAAAGCTGACCGATGGGCATCTGGCCATGGCGGTCATCGATGCGACAGGTTCAGCCCGATCAATGTCGCAGGCCTTGCAGTATGTGGGGCATACGGGACGACTCGTTTATGTAGGCATCACGACGGATGTCCTCTCGTTTGGACACCCACTCATGCACCGCCGGGAAATGACGATCATGGGTTCGAGAAATGCCATGCCTCAAGATTTTGGGCGCATTATCGATCATATTGAAGCCGGTCGAATTGATACCCGGCCCTGGATCACGCACACGATTCCGTTTGACAATGTGATTGATGAGTTTGAGCGTTTCACCAAGCCAGAAACGGGTGCAATCAAAGCCGTGATCGATCTGGATCATTAATCCCAGTGATGCTTCTACCGGCATGGCATACCGAACGCTGTTGAATTCGGGAATCTGAATGAACTTGAGGCGTTAGCGCCAGTACGCCAGATGATCAAACACACAGTCGGCTATCTCTGGAAGGCATTCTGGATCGACTGCAGCATGGCCCTTTCCAGAGGAGCGTCCCGGCCGCGAGGAATCCAGCCGCTGGGTGAGGATTGACCGACAACTAAATCCAGATCGCGCTGCAAAGGCGTGTGATCCTGGAAAGTCGCGCCACCTGCGAAATTCGCAGCCCCTGCGACATCTTCGATCTCTTTGAAAGCTTCGACAGAGATGAAGTAACCACCCTGAGCAGGGGTCACGCTGATGTAAGCTTTGCGGCGGATTGATTGCAGTGTGCTTTCCCAGCGGGAGTAGCCATCTGCCGAATCACGATGCCACGGCTCAAGAATTCCTGCTCCAGTTTTGAATTTGGTCTCAATCACCCCATCGATACGACTTTCCCGTTCGATTTCGAACAGGTAATCGTGTACGACATCGACGGTGGTTTCCCAGGCCTGCTCTTCATTCTGAGCCCGGACGAACAGCGGATTGCCCATCGGTTGGGCGGCTGTCTGCGGACCTCCAGCACAGCCTGCAATCAGTAGCAGACCCCAAATCGCGAGGAAGTATCTGGCCGCATCCATGCTGATCAATTTCCGTTTCCGCCTGGCAGATCCTTTGCGAAGCGACTGAACCGTGGGAAATCACCTTAGAATTTCGCAAAGAAGGCCAAAACCAGCAAGATGAGTTCTCCTAGCCGGGGTCTGCCGGAAGAAACGCAGCGGAATTCGATGGATTACTTCAAAGATGTGATTGCTGAATCACTTAAGCAACAAGGGCCAGCCCTGTTGGACTGGCCCTCATTTCTTACTGCAATTGATTCGAGAACAAAGACTTAACGAAACCCCTAAAGAGAATCTTCGTAAGGTGTTTTCAATCAGGAGTTTAGTGCGATTTTAGAACGTCACGGATTCAGTTGCAGCGGCATTGGCTGGAACCAGTGCCGAAACTGGCTGCTCGATCTCGACAGTTGCCACTGCGGCAGCGCGGCCCTTCATGCTGCAGCAGCTCTGTTCTTCAGCAGCTCCCAGCATGGCCATGGCTTCTTCGTGGTTCTGGCTCAGTGGGCAACAACCGCCACTGCTTTTCATAGAACAGGGGGAACTCTCGACCGGCTGGCCACTGATGGCGGCAACAATATTGGCCTGTTCGCTCCAGGCCAAGGTCCCTGCGACACCTAACCCCAGGGCAGCAAGAACGAGCAGAAAGGGCTGACTCTTCCGGGGAGCAGTGGCTGCGGGCGATTCCACGTAGCTCAGGGTGTCATCTGTGGGAAGATTCTGTTGATCTGACATGGCTCACTCCGAAGGGAAAGGAAGGGGATCAATTCATGAGAACAGCTTGAACGACGACAAGTTGCTGTTGTTAAGTAGTTGTTGTGAAAAGACTTGCATTCTATGATTGGAGTCTTTTTCACTCCTGGTACCAGAGGTCAATATCACTTGCACAGGGAATGCTAAGGGATTGTACCAGTGAAAAAAAAAAAAAAAAAAAATCTTTATCTGTGAATAATCTTGCGAAGAGTTACCAGCACACACTGAAGCAGGAACTCAGCTTTCTGCAGCGCGATCAGCCGCGTGAAAAAAAGACCTTCCGAAGATAACCGTCTGTCACACTTGGCGCTGCTCTCACTGTTGAGATATCCTTCGCGGTGGAGAGGTGACAGAGCGGTTGATTGTGCCGGTCTCGAAAACCGGTGTACCCGCAAGGGTACCGGGGGTTCGAATCCCCCCCTCTCCGCTTTTTTGGCCCCACCGCCGAAAAAAAACAGAGCAGTGAAGCAGCAAAACAGTAGATCAGTCGAAAAGGCGTGATGCTCCACAGCGGTCTACTGTTCCACTGCTCTCCCGTTCTGTTCTCGACTTTCCACTCTCTTCCTCAAAGCCTTCGCGACTCAATTTCTCAAGAGATGGTCGTCATTCCGGGTGCTCACGTTGCCCTCTGCTGAGTGGTCCTCTCGGTTAAGTGATCTTCCCATTTGAGTAATCGTCTCAGTGGCCGCAGCCTTGGCTCCGGTTGAATCTCTGATTTCGACAGGAGTGGTGAAGCAGCAACTGGTACGCTTTTCGGGCAACTGCAATTGTGGTTCCGGCTGATTTCATGCGAGGAATGGGTTGGCTTGCTGTTTGGTACTGTAACCCTCCTCATTGCTGCACACAGAACGCTCGCAGACGGACAACCAGTGCCTCACTGCACGCCTTTAACTCCAGATGTGTGATTGCAAAAGAAAATGAAGACTGAGCCTAACCAATCGTTGATTCCAACAATTGGCGCTTTGATTGTGATGCTTATCGTTGCTCCACTTGTTGCAACGACGACTTTAGTGTGCTGCCACCCCGATTGGGGAGGTGGAGTCGAACAGGCGATCTTCGATATTCCGATTATGGCGCTGTTCGGTCTCATCACAGTCCCGTTATGGCCGACCTACATTCCCGCAATCGTTCTGACACCTCTGATGATGCGTCGTGTGGCTGCCTGGCAGAGTTTTCATTCGACTCCTTTGCCGGTTGTTATTTTATTCTCGATGATCATTGGAAGTCTGTTCGGTGTGCTGATCCTTGCTCCGGTGATTGTGATGTCGATACACCACAACGAGGGCTTATACAGAGATTGGATCTTCGCAGGCGCTGTGTCAGGCGCTGTAACGCTGACGTGTATTTGCGTGATTCATCGCCGTTCCGGCCCTGGTTGAATCTCTGATTTTTGCTTGGGTGGTTAGCAACAAGAGGTATGCTTGCCCGTCAACCGCATTTCTGAATTAGGTTGATTTCGTGCGAGGAATGCGACACTCTCTGATTGTTCAGTTGCAATTATGAAAATTGCGGAA
>JAIXUU010000051.1 GCA_027483405.1 Planctomyces sp.
ATCACGACCGGAAGAGCAAATTCAGCCAGGGGCAGTCGGCTGCCGGTGTAGGCCTCCATCTCGAAGCGTGGGAGCGAGTTCTCCCCACCCTCGGCCGTGAACTTGACCGGCTTTCCCGTCGATCGAGCTCGAAAGGAAATCTGGCCCTTCCTCGCTTTGACCTTGGAAGTCTTGGCAGGCTGGCGTTTACGCAGCTTGGCGGGCATTCGGTGCTCCTTCCGGTTGTGGGGCCACAGGCCGGGCGGCCGTTGAATAGATCACGTCCGCAATCCGGGCCCGGAGAGCTTCCGTGGTCATGGCTAGGGCCTTGGCCTGCTTCTCCAGCTCACGCTCGAAATCGAGACCCCGCTTCGCGTATTCGCGCGGCAACGTTGTCAGGCCCAGCCGCAGTTCCCGCTCGATGGCATCGGCCGTCTTGGCCGGGTCGATGTCTTCATACGGATCCCACTGCCAGGTGTGCTGCAGCATCTCGTAAGTGAGACCACGGGGAATCAGCCCCAGCAGTCGGGCTTCGCGGATCCACATCCGCAACAGGGGTTCGAGGAGCATCAGCTCATAATCCGAGCGATCCATGTCACAGGTCTTGTAATAGACCTGATGATCGAGCCGCCCGCTGGAGTAGTTGTAACCCGACGAGTCCCCCAGCGCGATGTTCTTGGGCATCGAGAGTGGGCGGGCCTGCTCACAGAGGAGATGGGTTTTGAAATCGCCATAGAGGCTGGTGGGCTGCTCGGCTTTGAGCTGGTTGATCTTCCAGCCTTCCGGCAGCCGCATCAGCATGCCGCGTTCCATCTCGATCGTCGTGAACGGGTCATCGTCGGATTCGGCGGGATCATCGACGGCCCCGGCCGTTTCCATGATGGCCGAGAGATTGGCCGCTGTTTCGGCGGCCTGGACGACGGCCAGCGTGTACCGCCGCATCATGGCTCCCAGGGGGAGCGAGGACATGATTTCGGGAAGTCCCCGATGCTGGCCGGGTCGCTCGACGTGGAAGATGTGAGAGACATAACTCGCAGCGAGCGTGTCATGCTCCATCGTCGCCGAATAACTGAAGGTGTCGCCGGGATGCCGCTTGAGGATGTTGTAAGCGACGACGTTCCCCCACTCATCGAATTCGAGGCCATCGACCTGATTCAACTGCAATGGCTGCAGGAAGGGAGTCGTCAGCATCTCGGCTTCGATCGGCTGCAGATCGAGCTGGATTCCCGGAAGGCCCCCGTTGTTCTTGATGACCGAGATCCCCTCACCGTCCTGGCACTGGGCCAGCCGCATCGTCCGCATCTTGGGGCCGAGCCGGATCATCATCGACCACAGGGCAAAGAGAGCCTCCACCTGGGCGGCAATCGCTTTATCGTTGTGATGGATCTGCAGGCGGGGCCCGGAGCCGATGACATCATTGGCCAGCGTGCGGGTCATCCCCCGCAGGTAGGAGTTGTTGAAGATCTCGTGACGTGCACGGTTGCGGAGAATGCGGCGCACGCCGGCGGAGTTGGCAGCATCGGCAGAGAGACCATCGGCCATCCGCCAGTGCCGCATGTTGTCGGGGGTCATCTCGGCGGCATCGTAACGGGCCTGCACGGTCGAGGACTGGCGAGCAGCGTACGCCCGCTGCAGATCTTTGGCCGATCCACGCGAGGAGTCGCTGTCACTGGAGAAGGGACGCCCGAAGGCATCGAGAATGGTGGCCATCAGGCAGCTCCTGGTGGCCGAAACTTGAAGATCCGCAGCCCGCCCAGTTTTCGCCTGGCGGCCTTCTTCTGGGCGAGGTACTTATCGACCTCGATCAGATCCTTGGGATTGTGCTGCTGCATCGAGCCCGCCGCATCGGAGGCCTGCGCGGGTCCCTGCGCGACCTCAGCAATGCGGTCAGAAAGATCCGGTGTATCGTCGGGCATGTTCGCTTCCCTGCGAGCCTATCCGTCCGGTCGGGCGTGATTCAGGCTTGCAGGGTGGCGCTTGCGCAAAACGGATCAAGAGTGATTTCGGGCGAAATCAGGGAGCGGCGGGAGGAAGTTCCACGGGTGGAACTTGCGAGGAAAAAAACCATCTCAGAAGCAATGCCAATACGACAATAAGTGCAACCACCACTATGTAGCGAATGCAACCAGACAATTTATCGGAGCTCGGTAAATCATCGATTGGAGAGTTGAGAATGGGCTGGTCTTCAACGACTCGTGTGGGTGAATGAGTAAATGGGGTAGGGACATACTGCGGCTGTGATTGTGATCGATCTGAGGCAGACCCGGAGCATTGATGCTTGCCTCCATTTTGCTCGACCTCAAATGCAAGCCATTGTCCATTCTGCATCTTTGACATGCGGATTCGTCGAGAGCAGAAATCACAATCTTTGTAGTAACTTTCCGCCATGAGTTGATGCAGCTCCCGAGTGACATGAGTGGCCAGTTGATATGTAACCTCTCACATTTCCGAGTTTGTGCATAGAGATTTCATTTCCTTAGGAGCTGGTTGGAGCTTCAAGTTCCACGAAGTCCCCACAGAAATCATCCCCTCGTGTGACTGGCCAACTTCGACCGTGGCGGCCTACCAATGGTGCACGTAAGTGACACTCCCCTTCATCACGAGGAGCTGGTGGCCAACAGGCCGGAGGTTTCTGAGCAGCCAATGGCTGCCAGAACTGGCATTTCAGGCAACGACCGGGAGGGGTTTTCATAGCCATCATGGCCATCCTTTGTTCTTGTGGTGCGGTCAACTTCTTTGCATGAATCCCATTCCCAGGAGTGCTGGAGAGCTTGGTCGGACAGACCTGCGGGAATCAGCCTTTTCCGTCGTGCTTCATCGACCCACTTCCGGAAAAGTGGTTCCAGGAAGATCATTTCGAATTCCGAACGATCGATTGGTTCCTTCATCCCACAATCCTTTCTGTGGTGGTAATCCTGCGACCGCAGTGCCGGCAGATCTTCACCCGACGAATTCCCTTCGCCTGGCGGCGGGTGTAGTAAGCCCGGAAGTCACAACAGCCGCACTTCGGGCATTCGAGGCCGAGCTGCTCCTCGGCGTCGTCTTCTGGGGCGTCGTCGTCTGGTTTGTCGCTCATGCGGCCCCCCGTTTGTTCATCGAGAATTTCTTGCGAGGTTTCTTGTCGGCGTCGGGGGCGTCATGGCCAGCGATCGTCACGCCTTCAAAGCTGGCAGCCACGCAGCTCCCCACCAGGCAGTCGAGAAAGTGGTTTTCGGTGTTGGGGACCGGATACCAGATTTCGATCTTGTCCCCATCCAGATTTTCCGATTTGGGCGACTCACCCCGCAGGTGATCAATCAGCAGCTTGTGCTGATCGGGAATCTTGGGAACGGCTTGGCCACCCGCTCGGCGGGCTGCCCATTCCCCGAAGAATGACAGCGAACCGGAGCCGCCCATGCCCACCCGCAACCGGCCCCAGAGGAAGGTTTTCCAGAAGTTGGCGTCAAAGAAAAGGTGAGCCACATTCGCCCGGCGGTTGCTGTAACTCAATCGCCACTTGAACCCGAACCGATCCCCCTTTTTCCGGGCGGACTTCGTGGGCTTGAACATGTTCCGCTTGGTTTTGCCGACGCCGAGGGAAGGCCAGATCAATTCCTTAAAGGCTGACTCGGCGCAGAAGGTTTTGGTGAGGTCCGACGTCGGCCCATGGCTCGAATCGATCAGGATGCGGCGTAAGGCCAAATTGGCACCATCCTCCCGGATCCATTCCCGCTCGAACATTTGTCGGCTGCAGGCGTCCAGGGCGGCATACAGTGCTTCCTCCAAGCTGACCGAATCGACCGAGCGGCCCTGTTCTTTCGCGAACCAGGTGATCATGTCCGGTCGCGCATCCCGTTTGTGGAAGTAGGTTTTGGATTGCGGCGGGAACGTGCCGTAATCCACGATATCGCCCGTAAAGCCATCCCCCCAGCCGATGGTTGACCAGTAGAGCAGATCCTCGTGAACATCGATGAAGCCGGCCATCAGGTGATTGCGGGCAGGTACCAGACCTCGCTTCAGGCCATTGAGTTTGACCGAGAGCTTGTCGGCGTCGACCACGCGAGTTTCAAAGGCTTCATCTTCGGGTTCGTTCTGGTACTCGGCAAAGAACATCGCCCGGTTCTTGAAGAACAGATTCATCGCCCGCTGCAGGCCGGAGAGTTCCCCCTTCTTTTTCTGATAGTTGTCTTTCCAGGCGACCTTGGCCTCACGGTCCATTTCCTCCCGGTTCGCCGCGTAGAACTCGGTGGCCACGGAGCCGTCGCCATCATCCCGCAGATCGTCGGCGAGGATCTGCCAGTACTGTTCCCATAGATCCATGCGAACGGGCATGGCGTAGAGCATCTTGCAACGAATGCCCCGCCAGTCGGGAAAGAGTTGGCGATTAAGCATTCGATCAGCCATGTCCCCTCGGCGAATGACAGTGACCGTCATCAGGACCGAAAGAGATTCCCCCGGGCCGACACAGCCCATCAGGTCATTGGTGACCAGTTCTTCGCGAGTCTGGCACTGCAGGTCGCTGCGAGCGGATTTCTTGGTTTGGGGATCGTCAACCAGTACCAGGTCAGGCCGGATGACTTCACCATTCGGCAAGGCTTCGTTGGCACCGCGGACAGCACTTTCCAACCCTCCCACGTTCAGAATGGCCCCGGAACATTTGGCGCCTTCGATCGACGCAAACACCAATTGCGAACTGCTGTAACCGATGTAAGTTCTCTCGCCCTGGTAAAGCTGGCCGGTGCAGCGGTTGGCGAGTCCTTCGAGGGCACGGATCGGCACGACGGCTTCCGGGAAGTCTTCCAGGAGGAGCGGGTTGCGTTCGAGTTCGATTTTGATTTTCTTGAGCGACTTCTCGGCTTTCTCCTTCCCGGCAGCAATGAGCAGTCCGAACCGGCAGTGGCCGTAGAGTATGGCCCAGATGACAGCACGTTCGCAGATCGTAGTTTTTCCGGAGCCGCGCGGCATCGCGATAATCTGCTGCCCGCCATCACGAACGGCGGATTGCACGGCCGCCACCACCTGCAGATGGTCATCCGACCAACCGAGCCGGAAGGCGTTGGGGAAGTAGGTCTCCAGAAAGAGCTGGAGATTGTTTTCACAACTGGCTCGCCGCTCGGGGTTTGCGACTTCGGGAAGTTCCCCGATGTCACGGGTTTCTTCGCCGATTTCTTTTTGGCGGACACGCGAACGTTCCTTGTGGCGTTCGTAGGCTTCTCCCTTCGGCCTGGCTGCATCCATGCTGAAATCTCAGGAGGTTCGCGCGAAAGAAAGTGTGTCGTATCACTCAACTGATCGTGCAGGAGTCGAAAACGTGCAAAGTGCCAGGAAGTACCTAAAAACTCTGGACGAAATCGCCAGCCCTGCGACAATGCCCACACAGGGGGAGAGCCAGCAGCATCCATGCCACTGGCTCTCGGGTGGGTTGTCGAAACGACGCGAATCATTCCGGCGCTTGCGCTGGCAAGTGTCAACAGCAACCCAGAGAACGAAGTCATGTCACAGCAGAAAAGCGGGCACGAGGCCCCCAAGCAAAAGCCCATCTACGTCCGTACGCAGCTGGGCTTTTGGGTACTGATCAGGCAGGCGGCCCTCAGAACCCGCCACCCCGGCGGCATGAGCGGCTACGTGGGCGACCTGCTCCAAGGCCTGCGGCAACGCATCCAGGACGATGCCGAATCAGCCCCGGATGCAGTAAGCTGAGGGAAATCACCTGAGGCAACAACATGTGCGGCCGATACACCCTGCGAACAGAACTCAAACGCCTGGCTGAGCTGTTTGGCTTCCAGCCGATCAGCCTTCCTTGGCCGCCCCGTTACAACATCGCTCCCACACAGCTCGTGGCTGCCGTACGGCTATCGGCTGATGCCAGTTCCCGAGAGTTGGATATGCTCCGTTGGGGCCTGGTACCGAGTTGGGCCAGAGAGATCCCCAAAGGGCGGCCCATGATCAACGCCCGGGCCGATACCGTGGCCGAGAAACCTACATTCCGAGCCGCCTTCAAACGCCGCCGCTGCCTGATCCTGGCCGATGGTTTCTACGAATGGCACCAGGACGGAGAAACCAAAGAGCCGTACTACATTCGCATGCGGGATGAGCGGCCGTTCGCAATGGCTGGACTATGGGAACACTGGGACAAAGGTCCGCAGCCAATGGAGAGCGCCACGATCATCACCACGGGGCCCAACGAGCTCATGGCGAAGTTCCATCATCGCATGCCAGTCATCCTCGACCCTGAGTTGGCCAACGTCTGGCTGGATCCAGGCATCGAAGAGCCCGAAGAACTCCTGCCACTGCTGAAGCCCTACCCTGAAGAGCAAATGGAAGCCTTTGTGGTCAGCACCCGAGTGAATCGTGTGAAGGACGATTCACTCGGGTGCATCGAGCCATGGAAAGACGGTAAAGCCGAACGAACTTTCGACTGGTGATTTCGGGCGAAATCACTTCAGTAACCGGCAATAATCGCCTAAACTCGAATCTTTTGCGTTTAATGAATATTCGTGCAGAACCCGATGAAGATCTGGACTCAGTGCTGAAGTTTTCTCATGCTACAGTTCTTTGCATAAAAACCGTGATGGATCCTAGATCGGCGATTCGGGATTGAAATGAATAGGTCTATTCGATCCTTTGCTGAGCCCGTGATGCTGCGTTGGTGCAGGCAAACAGCTCACATGGAGCTGAGCACTGTCGCAGAAAGACTGAAAATTGAATCAAGCAGGCTTGAAGCATGGGAAAGTGGGCTGGAAGAGCCAACATTTGCCCAGCTACAACGTCTGAGTGAAATCTATAAGCGACCTCTGGCCGTTTTCTTGTTGTCAAAACCGCCAAGAGATTTCACAGTGATTCGCGATTTCAGAAAATCACCTAAGTCCATGCCAAGATCATTCACACCAGAACTTGCATTTGCGATCCGAAGCACCAGAGAACGGCAAGAATGGGCACGCGAGAGCCTTCAAAATCAAGGTCAGACTAATCTCGGGTTCGTATCATCATTTAATTTGAATAATTCAACTGCCGATGAAATGGCTGAGGCTCTGCGAGAATTACTTGGAATAAGTTTATCTTCTCAAAAGCAGTTTCCGTCCAGTCGTGATGCATTTTATGGATGGCGAGAAGCGTGCGAGAAAGCTGGAGTGTTTGTTGTATCAGTGCAGAAGGTTGCAGTTAATGAGATGAGAGGATTTGCATTGCCAGATCCAATCGCACCATTCATTGGTGTCAATTCAAGCGACTCATTCACGGCACGAACATTTACACTAATTCACGAAATGGCTCATATTCTTCTCGGAAGCGAAGGTGTCTCAGATCACTCATACTTCTCACGAACAAGGCAGTACAAGGTTGAGAAGCTATGTAACGACGTGGCGGGTGAAACCTTGGTTCCCTCAAAAGACTTGCTCAAGATAACACCCAGAAAAATCACCGACATCTTTCCCATATTAACAGATCTCTCAAGAGAGTATCGAGTTAGTGAGTATGTAATTGCAATAAGACTTCACCATCTCGGTGTTATTACGCGTGATGTGTACGACTCTGTGGCCCGAACCCTTAATACTAGAGTCACCACGGAGAAGCAACGAGAAGTTAAGATCAAGCATCACGTTCTAGTAACCTCGCGAGTAGGCAAGAAGTTTGCCGGGCTGGCACTTAGCTCTTATTTATCTGACGAAATCGGAGCATCTCAGTTCTACTCTCTATTGAGAATGAAGGCAGGCAAAATAAAGGATCTTGAGGAATACTTATTTGACAGACGCCGGCAAGGAGCCTCGGAAGAAGAATGAGTCAGATATTTTGCCTGGATTCAGGTGTGTTCATAAATGGATGGAGGAAGCACTATCACAATAATGTGTTTCCTTCACTTTGGACTCATTTAGAGAATATTCTGAGAAGTCGTCGTGCATTTGTTACGAACCAAATCTATCAAGAAATCATGAGGATTGATGACGATTTAAATGACTGGCTCAAAGAAAGAAAAGATTGCGTCACCCCTGATTCAGATGAACTGCAGATGCAAGTCAAAGAAATTGTCAATAGCTACCCCAGGCTCGTTTCTGTTGGAAGTGGAAGATCTTCTGCCGACCCATATCTAATTGCTGCGGCATTTCTTGCAAAAGGCGTTGTAGTATCTGATGAGAGTCCGTCAAACAATATAAATAACCCCAAGATTCCTGACGTGTGTAAGGATCTAGATATTGAGTGTATTAAGCCGGTTGTATTTTATCACCAGACAGGTCTTGTTCTTTAGCCTTCCCTACTCCCTCATCTCAAAACCTCACCACTCCCTGATCCAAAAACTCATTGGGGCATTTCGCTTTCTCGCCATCGATCTTCAGCCACTGGATCAGTTCTGAACGCTTCATTTTGTCCGGGCTGGTGAGTCCATTGGACTTCAGTTTCCACTCAGCGGCCAACTGGCGGAGCTGGTCACTTGTGTGAAGTTCCAGGAACTCCTCTGAGTTCTTCCATTCCGTGACGGGATCGACCTGCAGCCACTCAGCAACGGCCAGAATCAATTCACTCGGCGTGTCGGATTCATAGGACTCGAAAGGCCCCTGCAGGAATTGGACGAGGCACAATCTCGCCACAATCAATGAGCCTTCCAGTTCCATCGAAAAGACATCTTGAGCCCGCTCGCCCTGGCTGAGCCCTGAACCCCACGAGGTTGTCTTCTTGCCTCGAACTTCGTCATAGATCGCATAGCGCCTTCCAGCCCGACTGTTGACTGAAAAGACCAATAGCAGCTGCACGATCTGCCAATCGGGCAACTTGGGGATCCGCTCGACAATCCGTTGCTGCAGCCAGGCACATTTGTGCCGCCAGAGCTTCTTGGCAAACTGCTCCTGCATCTTTTGTGTCTTCTCTTTCTGTTGAGCTGCTGAGAGCTTGGGATCGCTCTTGATCCTGGCCTTCTCATTCTCAGCCTTCGTGGCCTCGCGGGCCTTCTGCTCCTTCAGTCCCTGGCTCTGCAGGTGACTCCAGAGATTCACATTGAATGCCCGGTTCTCGCCGTCGACCTTCACCACCTGCAGCTCGTCTTTATGTTTCTCCCACTTGAACGCCAGCTTGTTGCCCATGTTCTGGTACATGTAGAAGTGGCCCGACAATGGCCGCGAAGCCTCTTCAGCGGCTGAGAGTACTGCCCGTGACCAGTTCGATTTCGTGTGTTTTCTATCGCGCTGAAATGCCTTTTCGAGATGCACCAGCACTTCGGGATATTCGATCCAGGGGGCAAGTTCCCGGGCCTGGGTGGCACTGATTTCGCCCGAAATCACTCGTTCCTGCCAAGCCTTAGGCAGCTTCAATAAACGCGTGCGATTGCTCACCTGGCCCTGACTCATGCCGATTTTTGCTTCGACGGTTCGTTGTGACCAGCCATGCTTCTCCATGAGGATCTGGAGGCCTCGGGCTTCCTCGATGGCATTCAATGGGTTCCGTTCATTGGCACTGATCAGCCGCAGAGCAGCTGCTTCCGCCGGCGTGCAGTTCACGACCCGACACTCCAATGTCTGCAGGCCCACGGCCTGCGCAGCTCGCCAGCGGGTTTCACCATCAATGATTTCGAACTTGCCGTCTTCTCCTTTGGGCAGAACCAGGACAGGAGAGAGTTGACGATTCTCCTCAATTGACTTCCCCAGTTTCTTCAGAAACTCTGGATCGAAGTGCTGTCGAGGGTTTTCGGGTGACGGCCTCAGCATCTCGATGCCGCAAATGATGGTGTCGGAATCAATCTCGCTGGCCGAGATTTTCTCGACCCTGACGACTTCGGCCGGGGCCAGGCTTTCGATGATCTCGGAGGGATCTCCATAGAAGCCGATGCCGGACTTCTCGGCGGCCTTTCGGAGGCTTGGATTCGAAGGCTTGGCGGGCTTCGATTTAGTGGCGTTCTTCGTTGCTGTGGGAGCCATAAGAATCTCTTCCTCTTCGGGGTTAGGGGAGCATATTGATTCGATATCTCGGATGGCGTGGTTCACTTCAC
>JAIXUU010000091.1 GCA_027483405.1 Planctomyces sp.
GATGGTATTCGCGCGGAGGATGATAACTCCCGCCACCTCCTAGATAAGGCTCAGTAATCAGACACCCGATCTTCGAACCATATTCTGCCCAGATCGACTCCAGTTCCTCTCGATAAACCGTCAAATCGATTGCAGCTGATGCCGACTGATCTCGAATTTCTTCTCGGGGAAAACCAATAAAAAGTACCCGAGGATCTCGTTCCCGATCACTTTCAGAGCCAGTCACGGCATTGGAAAGACCTTTCTTGCCGTGATATCCATAACGCGTGGCAAGAATCATGGGCCTCGATGGATCGCGATTCAGGCACACCCACAGGGCTTTATGGACGGCTTCTGAACCAGAGGCTGCCCAGGCAATTGTCTCCAGTCGTCTGCCGAGCGGTGTCTGTTGCAGACTTTTCACCAGACGTTCACAGGCCAGCACTTCAATCGAAGTCACACTGTTGTAAGCCGTCATGGGTAAACCCATGCCAAACTCTTCGGCACCGGTGATTTCGTCACTCTCGATGTCACCAAAGAGCAGATTCGGCTGCCACTGGGAATACCTGGCAAAACGCCTCATCCAACGCAATGGATTATGACCCAGATTCGAAACCAGAACTCCCGATGTGAAGTCGTACAACCGGCGGCCTTCGGTCGTCCAATGGTAGATTCCGGAAGATCGCGCCAGAACCGCTTGAGTCGGCGTAAAAGTTCGATGAGCGGGCGGCTCCAGCTCCGAGAGTTCCTGCCGCCATTTGTTCGACTCATCTTCGCCAGCGAAAACCTCCAGCGGATGAAACCATGCTTTTGAAGAAGCCTCTGAGTCAACAGGCCGCAGAGTCTGATCCGTTTTCTCCATCGAAGCTGGTACCATGGCGTTAATCTCCCGGTTGACGAGGATCAGCTCAACTGCTGCATGTCTTACAAACTCATCGTGCCACACACCTTAGCTGATTTCTTTTCCTCGGACAAAATCGGAGATCAGTGGAATCAGCTCTTCTTGAGCATCTTCAAGGATGTAGTGGCCGCAATCAGGAAGATAACGTACGTGGGCCTGAGGAAATCGAACTCGCCATTCCGCCAGAAAATGGTCATCAAAAACAAAATCTTTAGCGCCCCAGCCAATCAGCATAGGTTTGGATTGCAGGCGGTGCAGTCCCTGGGCTGTCTTCGAGACAGCAGCCCAACTGGGATGTTGCTCATTCAAAGGAATATCCTGCACGAACCGATGGACTGCCCGGCGATTAGACCACGAGTCGTAAGGGGCACAATAGCTGCGAGCCACATCGGCCGGCATGGGGCGGCGAGTCACACAACTGCGGACAGCCCCTTCACTGAAAGCATTGAATCCGCGAACCAGCAGCGAGCCCAGCCCAGGAGTTCGAGCCAGTCGCAATTGCCACGGCACAGGCTTCTGCTTTGGAAGAGGAAATGCACCGGTATTCAGAATCACCAGACGCTCAACCTGTTCCACATGCTCGACGGCCCAACCGCAGCCAATCATGCCACCCCAGTCATGCACGATCAGTGTGACCGGTTCCGTCAATTGCAGCCCATCAATCCATTCCGTGATGTCGGAAATCCGACGTTCCAGTCGATAAGGATAGTCGCGATCGGCCGGCTTATCAGAGAGTCCACAACCAATGTGATCCGGGACAAGACAACGATGTGTGGTTTTGAGCGAATCAATCAGGTTTCGAAAGTAATAACTCCAGTTCGGATTTCCATGGAGCATGATGACAGGTTGCCCTGCACCGGCATCCCGGTAGTGCATCCGATGACCATTGATGGTGGCAAACTGACTGTCGGCAAAGGGTGCTGGCACAATCAACTTTCAGATCAAGTCAAGCATATCCACGGAGTTGCTCAAGGAGAGACTGTCGAAGGTGCTGAATGAACCAGAGCTCTCAATTCCCCTGGCCGGGAGATGAGGGCTCTTTCTTGACACCTGCCTGTGGAGAATCGCCGGCTGGCTGGGCAGGCGTCTCGGAAGTTTTCTGTGTCGGCTGACCTTCCTGGGAAGTGCCAGACTTGGCGGGAATAGTCTCCGCTGTTTGATCGACGGCACTAGCTGAAGGGGGCGAAAGCTTCTCGACCACAGGCACAACCAGACTGTCTGGTTGAGCCCGCTGTAAGCCCGAAATCACGACTCGATCGGCGGCAGTGATCCCGGTGAGGATTACGCGAAACTCGCCTATCTTCGAACCCGTCGTCACTGTTTTCTGCTGAACCTTATTCTCGGCATCAACCACCAGCAGGTACTTCCCTTCCTGGTTTGTTCCTAACGCCAGATCAGGAACGAGCAAAGCCTGGGGCAGCACTTTTTGCGGGGCTCGAATGCGGACGAACAATCCGGGAAGTATACCTCCATCCGGGTTCGGGAAGGTTCCTCTGACAAGTAAAGTCCCTGTGCTCGCATCCACACCAGGATCGGTGTAATCCGAGAATCCTGAATAAGGATATCCAACATCCGTCAACAGCCCCATCTGCAGTGGCACCGGAGTACGATGCTCTGGATCCTGCGCATTCTTGACCAGATTCGCGCGGAACTCCAGAAGTTCCCGCTCACTGACATTGAAATAGACATACACAGGATCGTAGGCCTCAACGGTCGTCAAGAGTGTTTCCTGTGCGAGAACGATATTGCCCTCGTCGATCATTCTCCGGCCGACTCGTCCATCAATCGGCGAGCGGATTTCGGTGTATTTCATATCCAGTTCGGCCCGCTGGACAGCCGCCTTCTCCGCTTCGATCTGTGCCAGGTTGCTATCGCGTTCAGCGACAGTCGTATCCAGGTCTGCACTGGTGGCGACATTCTTCTTGACCAGCGTTTCCACTCGAGCCAGATCGGCTACAGAGAGTGCATAAGCCGCTTCGGCCTTTCTCAAATTCGCTTTGGCCTGTTCAAGGGTAATGCGGAAAGGATCCTGTTCGATGGTGAATAGCAACTCACCCGCTTTGACCCGGGCACCATCTTTGAAATGCACTTTATGGAGATAACCAGTGACACGGGCTTTCAACTCGACCGTATCGACAGAAGCCGTCGTCCCCGTAAACTCATAGTATTGAGTGACTGGCTGCACCACGGGCAGAGCCACTTTGACCTTGGGCGGAGGTGGCTCCTGATAGGCATTCTCCTTCTGGCAACCGGTCATCAGCAACAGAGCACAAGTGCTGACAGCCAGAAAATGCTTTGCAGTACCTGACAACACCAACATCCCTTGCCTCGATTTCCATGGATGACCGGGCGAAAAGCGATCAATGACCAGCAATTCTCGAATAAGCTTATGCTGGCTCATGAGCTTCGAATCGTACGTATTCTCTCATGAGAATTGGAAACCAGCGAGTCAGATCACTGAAAAACTTGCATCTAGTCTATCAAAACTAGATCCTGCGGGCTTTTTTGCACGTCCATATCAACGCCTTCCGATGAATCGGTTCGGGATGTGGACAATATCGATGGCTCTCGACACATCGTTTTCGCACTTTGCGTGCAACACGGTGGGCGAATCACATCGTCGGGCAAATCACGCCTGTGGTCGCATCTTGAAGCCATGCCGGGCTTGAGCTATTTCGCAGGGGCGATGATGGCTTTATCATCCGCGCGCCAGATCCGATACCGGACTTCGGCCCCCTCAGGAACATAAACCACCACGGGCAGCCGACTGTTGTAGCGGATCAAGAGTGGTTCTCCTCCCAGCATGACAAAACGATCCACCAGGGGTTCATTGGGATCAACGCCAATCAATGTGCCGCCCATTGGCCCCAGTTTGGCAACCACATACTTCGTAAAACCCCAACCATCGATGTTTTTGGCCTCCAGACTTCCGCCGAAGAAAAAGTGATTTCGACTGTCGGTCTTGACCACTTTCCCCACCTGCAACTCAACTTTAAACAGGCTTTCATCAGGTTGCGGTTCGAGAAAGATCACATGTCGAGTCATCCCCGGATCTGCCGGTGGAAAGGCCTTGAGGTTCTGTTCGGCCTCTCCACCCTGCACCACCGGCAGCAGACAGACCAGCACCATCCCGACAAAGTATTTCCCAAAACTTGTTAACATCGTTCTGCCTCCATTGGCTGATTAGTCAACTCGTCGATATGGCATCACGCCGCCACGACCCGGATCAAGATTTCCACTTATCCAAAATCCACCTGTGCATGAGATCTGAAGGGATCCCTTCACCACGAGTTCCCAGAATTTCGTGACAAACAGGCAATTGAACCAGAATTACTGATGACGATCCGATCATCTCAATTTGACCGTTCGTTGCCACTCGATGCTTCGCTCAATTTCCCTCGAATACGACAGGCAGCGAATGATGGACAGACTTAAGAAATTAGCCGCCTATGCCTGGGCATCCCCCAACACCCTCTTCGGCATACTACTGGCCTTGATTCTGGGTCGAGGCACCAATCAATGGGTCTGGGTTGAAGGTGTCCTGGAAATCAGCGGCCCAAAACTAGCTTCCTGGTTGAATCGCCCGTGGGGGGCTCTCTCCAGCATCACAGCCATCACCTTCGGCCATACCGTCCTGGCACAATCACGAGAAGCACACGATTTCACACGGGCTCACGAGCGGATCCATGTCCGTCAATACGAACGCTGGGGCCCGGCCTTCATTCCCGCTTACCTCGGAGCCAGTGGTTACCTCTGGCTCCGAGGCCGCGATTGTTATCGGGAAAATCCGTTCGAGAAGGAGGCCTATGGGGAGTGAGAGAGGTGGTGTTTGATGTTGGGCATCTGGTGTTTGGAAAGGCCATCCCATGACAACCCACCCACAACCATCAACTCCCCACAAACGCCAAACCTCAAACACCCAACACCAAACTACGCCATCTCACTGCGTACAGTCTCAAGCAATTTCTTAGTCGCCTTGATCCCGTCAGCTTCGGAGATTTTACTCCCTTCATATTCAATACCGACATAGCCTTTGTAACCAAAGCTGGCCACGATCTTCATCATCTTGCGATAGTCGGTGTGGATCTCATTGCCAGCCGCATCGAAGTCGTGAGACTTCGCACTCACAGCTTTGGCAAAGGGCATCAATTCCTCCACACCTTTATAGCGATCATACATCTCATCTTTGCTGACACGGAAGTTCCCGAAGTCAGGCAAAGTGCCGCAGCGGGGATGATCGACTTTCTTCATCACAGCAGCCAGCCAGGCACCATTTGAAGAGAGCCCGCCATGGTTTTCCACGATCACATTGATATCGTGAGTCGCCGCAAATTCGGTGAGCCGACGCAGGCCATCAGCAGCACGTGCCAACTGCTCATCATACGATCCACCGCTCTGTGCATTCACTCGAATTGAGTGGCAACCCAGATACTTGGCGGCAGCCACCCACTTGTAATGATTCTCGACAGCCTTTTTGCGCTTCGCTTCATCGGCGTCACCCAAAGCCCCTTCCCCATCGCACATGATCAGCAGGCTCTTCACCCCATGATCGTCTGCCCGCTTCTTCAAGTCAGCCAGGAAGGCCTGGTCTTCGGCTTTGCCTTTGTAGAACTGATTCACATACTCAATGGCGTTAATGCCAAATTCTTCTTTCGCGATCTTCGCAAAGTCCATGGGGTCAGCCTTCTTGTCAAAGAAAGCTTTATGTAGTGACCACTGAGCCAGTGAAATTTCAAACGGACTGGCCGATGTCTGTAAAGCTGCTGCCACTGACCGTGTCGCTGTCATCGATCCAAAAGCCAGGCCGGCCATAGCCAGACCGGAAACTCGAAGCATATCACGACGCGTACAACCCATGGGACGATCACTCATCGCAGACCTCTCTGGCGGTAGTTAAAAATGAAACTCAATGATACAGGATGTTTTTCGGGAACAGACTCGGATGAACCATGACCTTCAAGCATGGCCAAGAACTCGACCAGGCATTCAGTGATGTCCCCAAAAACAAATCAACACCAATTGATGGTATCAACCTCATGACCTGTCGTCGAATGTGATGTTCGACAGATTCTCCCCGATCAAAGAATTGGCGACCTCTCAACATCTGCCATGAATCAGCCACTGCACAAAGGATTTGTGAATGACATTGGTCCATCACTCAGACAGGTTTCCTGCTGCCGCGGGAGTTCTTCCCTCCAGGATTTGACGCATTTCGAAGACGAGGTCCTGCGATTGAGCCGCTTCATTGAGCAAAAGCCAGGGATCATCCGGGAGAAGATGCAGTCGTTCCAGTTCTGTGTCGAGTGGCCGCCTGGTGGCATCGCTCCACGGCTGCTCTAAGGCTTGATCGTTCGGAGAATTGGTGAGGCCTCCTTCGATCCCCTGAGAAGCTTCTTGAGTTTGCGAACTCAGATACACATAGCCAGGTGTCACCACGCCTCTCCATTGCCGGACTGTCGCCTGCCAGATCACATGCTCTCTGCAGGGAGACTTTTCATTAGCATAATCCTGTAACGTTGGTGACGAGTGATTCGCTTTTCGCAGACATCGCTCGATGGTTGCCGCTACATCATTTTCATTCAGGAGCATGCTCCAGCGAGAACCAGCCGGGAAGACTTTTCGACTGCTGGCTTCAACATCTTGTGCAGAAACCAGAGGCCCTTGGTCATTGGCAATGTTGAATTCGCATCCAGATTCCCAATAGATTAAAGGCGGCCGAAAACTCATCAACTCCGCCCCCTGAATCCGCTCACTCCCCGGATGAATCGATTCGATCAGTTCACCAGTGGCAGCAAAGAGCAGCAGTTGGACCGGTCGAGTCGCTGCGAGCACTCGAAGTTCTTCAAAGAGAACCCCCAGGGCATGATCTATGAGCGAGGCATAACTCCCATAGACTGGCCACAACTCACCCCATTCGGAGGAATCAATTTCTTCCAGTGCCCAACCCTGATCTTCAAAATCGCCAAAGTAAAGATCAGCCAGTTCTTCCGGAGGGAGCCAAGGCTTGGGAACTCCACGAGAATGGAGCCACAACCAGTGCGGATTCCCGCTCTGATCATCATCTTTCTGACTTCCCGATGGATCAATCTTTGAATCCAGCTGCCTCAGCCATTCCACTCCACGAGCCACCAGTTTTGGAAATGGAAACTGGCTGGGTGCCGCATCCAACCCATCGCGACCACTGACGAACTCCACCTTTGACTTCAGTAAAGCCAGATGCTTTTCCAGCAAGCTCTTTTGTGTAAACTGACTCTCCTCCTCGACGAACAGGCGGCACCGATTCGCCTGCCCTGCCAGAGTCGATGCTTCCAGCAGTTGAAGCCCCTTCGTCCACCAGGCAGGAGTCGTTCCCAGATCCGGGTCGTGAGAAATCAATCGCTCAAAGAGGACTCCCTCCATCACCAGCCGGTCCAAATGGGGAGTTTCCACCCATTGATTTCCGTAAGGACCAAGCGCTGCCGCTGCTAATCGTTCAAAGCTGACAACGACCACCAGGGGTGCTGCCGATGACTGGTTGAACGATTCATTGATAGTCATTCAGGAAAACTCCACTCAACTTTGGGCCCGTGCTCATTGAACCCGTGATCATTCAGCCTGGGCTCTTATCCACTCATCCTCACCCACAAATCCTGATGATTCATCAGCATAAGAGGGAAGAGTTCACGTGGCCTCACTTCCAGAACTCATTCGTACAACTCTTGAGAGCGATTGAACAGCCACCCACGGCATGTTGCCAATCGGCCTCATGTTGCCGGAACCCAGGCAACACTACGTAACCTTTTTCCCTCAATACAGTTAGATCGAGAATCGAGAACCGTCCTCCAGACACTGTTGCCGAAACACCACAGCGTTGAGGGCAGGCAACACTTAGCCAGATAAAAAAGCGGGCTTCTGTCAACAATCATAACTCATTGCCCACAAATTCTTTACGGCAACAGGTTGACTTTCGGAAACATCCACTCTTGCCCTTCCAAGTCAATTGGCGCAGCACCTGCTTTACATCTTATCCATCTGGCGAAACACCACACGACGCTGGATCACACAGTTCTCAACACTTTGAACAACAGAAAGATCTCGATCATGACCAACCTCTTCCACGCCCTCCTGAATGACGAAGCCGGTTTCATTGTTTCCGCTGAACTCGTCCTCGTCTCGACCATCGCCGTTTTGGCCATGATCGTCGGCCTGTCGGAAGTCGCCCTCAACATCAACAACGAACTCGAAGATGTCGGTGCTGCCTTTGGCAACATCAACCAGTCTTACAAGGTGGGTGGACTCGATGGACACATGGGTGGCACCTACGGCTCAAAATACAGCGATCGTCAAGATTTCTGCGACAACTACTGCAACATCGTCCCTAACGGCGACTTCTCCGGCGAACGCCCATAAGCCACTACCATCAACTCTTCACCTTCGACCAGCCACATCGGATTTCAATGCACCTTGAGCAGCAGCTCATGGAAATCACGAGACGGCAAACTCTGAATTACTAAACACACTCATCTTGTTTTCGAGGAATTTGCCCATGAATGCTCTTCTGTTCTCCCTGTATCACAATGAAGCTGGCTTTATCGTCTCCGCAGAACTCGTACTCGTCGCGACCATCGCGGTCCTCGCCCTCGTCGTTGGACTTTCCGAAGTCGCCCACGCAGTCAATCAGGAATTGGAGGATGTGGCCACAGCCTTCGGCACTGTCAACCAGAGCTATCGCTATGACGGCCTGACCGGCCACCAAGGTTCTGTTGGCGGCGGTAAATATCGTGATTCTCTGGATTTCTGCGACGGCGATCGCGACATCGTCTGCGACGCTCCCTCAGGAGAATCTGGTGGTTACTATAACTACTAATAAAAGTAGTATAATAATCATACATTACAAAATTCATGATCCACATATCATGACAGTAAATCATCCTGCCAATGAGTCATGTGTAGCAAACACTTGACCAACGTCTCGACATGATCTAACGACTTCAAAATATCTCATGAGTCTTTCTGCCAGCCGTCCTTTGCCAGCAGTGGCACTTGCAAAAGTGTCCGCCCAAAGGACGGCTGGGTGTGCTTTTACCAAGCGTCTCCTCAACTCTCGATTCATGGCATCAGGAACCCATACTCACAGAATCTCACGGATGAGTCGGTCGATCTGGCCAGCCCCCAGCTCAGACCATTCTTCCAGCCTGCCGCACCATTTCTGTGGAAAGATCACATCGATCACGTGAAGAAAACGATCACACCGACATGATAATCACCGTGGAAAAGACGACCATAGGGCATCGTAATAATCACTGAAGAAACGCACGCCTTCGCAACAAATCGATTCACGATTTCAATTGGTAAACAGTCTCCGGTATATTGTGCTGCACAAATCGGCCCGCACAAAGCCCAGCCAGAATTGCCAACAATGGATTCGCAGCAGGGACACCTGAGAAGTTTTCACACCGGAAACAGCCCGCGAAACCACCCGCGAAAACTTGACAGCCGAAAGCCAACCCCTTAACGTCAGTTAAGCATCGAAGGCACCGCCCGGAGAGATGGCAGAGCGGTTTAATGCACCGGTCTTGAAAACCGGCATACCCGCAAGGGTATCCAGGGTTCGAATCCCTGTCTCTCCGCTGAGTTTTCTTCAAAAAGCCCCTGGTTTTCAGGGGTTTTTCTTTTTTGCCGGTCTCTTCCGGCAAAACTTCAGGAGTGTCAGGTTTTGCCTCCAAATGCCCCATTGTGACGCCTTCGCGCTGCAACGGGCGCTGCAACGGCAGACAATCGACCGCCTTCTTCTGCTCGGCCAGGTCGATGTGGGTGTAACGTGCCGCCGTCAGGACGGGTGTCGAGTGTCGAGCCAGTTTTTGGGCCGTCGTCAACGAGACACCGCTTCGTCCCAGATTCGTGATGAACGTGTGAAGCAGTGCGTGGAAGTCGGCATATCGCCCGTTGGCATCCTTGTAGGGTATGCCCGCTTCCTGAAGATCAAACTTCAAGAGCTTTCCGGCATAGCGATACTTCGCCCAGTCTCCCGGCCAGAGAGGAGTTCTTGCGGGCTTGCCCGCAAGCCACACTTGAAGTTCATTCCGAAGTTCTTCCGACAAGGGCAATTCGTCTTCACGACGTCGCTTGGAATAAGCGGCCCGCACCATCACAGTCGGCGGCGAGCGATCAAGCGAAATGCTTTCAGGAGTCAAGGAGGCCAGCTCTGAAGCTCTCAGACCCGTAGCACTCGCGACGAGATACAGCATTCGCCGATCTTCACCGCTGAACCCCAAGTAATCGGCTCCACTGGCTGCCGTTGTCAGCAGGAGAGTTAACTCCGCATCGGAAAGTGCCCTGCGATCGTGCCGACGATCGACTTGCACATTCAGCATTTCGAGACGGATCAATGGATCTTCCCCGATACGCTTTTCGAGGCACAGCCAGCGCGTCAGTTGCTTGATGGCTCTCAAGTAGTGGTTCGAGGTTTGGGCACTAATCCCCTGCTTATCCCCCTTGTTTGCTCTCAGTTCGGCCAGAACCTTGGCGATCGATTCGCCACGGAGTTCCGCCAAACGTCGAACTTTGCAGAGATCGAGCAGTTTCCGGCAGCGTGTCAGTACCAGGCTGACCTGCCCTTCCGAAACTTGCTTGGCGTGCAACGATTGCTCGAAGGCCAAGAGATGTTCATCCAGGGATTCATCCTTGAATCGGGCCGCAGGACTCAACAACCCGGCCTGGATCATGGAGGACTCCCGCTCCAGCTTGGCTGCCAGCTGCTGGGTGGCCCCCTTGTCGGTGAAGCCAGGCACAGTCTTCAGTTGGCCGTCATAGTCACGATAACGGATGTACCACTTGCGAACCTTGACGGTCTTGCCGTTCTTCTTGTAAGTCGGTCGATAGATCGAAGCCACGGTCTATCCCTTCCGTTTTTGAAGTGGTGCAGCCATCGGGACTGGGCACCCTGCCGCAATCCATTCCTGAATATCCGAGACTCTCCAGCGTGTCGATTTGCCGACCCGCACAGGTGCAGGAAGTTTCCCCGCACTCCGCATCCGCCAGAGCGTTCTCAATGAGATGCTCAGCATACTCGCGACACTCTCAGCTGTCGCCAGTATTGTGTTGTTCTGATCCATCAGAATTTCCTTTGCAAATTCATTTGTTCCAAAAGAGTTTTTAATTTCCACACCCCAAACCATAAATATCTAACTCGCTCGTCTCATTATGGTTTCCAATTCATCGAAGGAGATATCTTCGTCTTGAGTATCCAAACGGCTTAGGATGACGCTAATTTCAATAAGGCCGGTTTCTGGATCGACTTTATTGTCGATCATCACTCCTCGTTGAAAAAGCTCCTGCAAGTACTCGAAAGCCTCATTGTCCGATCTGATTCGAAGGCCTTCTTTTGCTGCGAAGAGAACAAGAATTGGTTTGAATTCTTCTAAAATCATCAATAGACGTTTTCGATCTCTACGGGCTTTGCGTTCTCGACTCATGATTCGGATTCCTTTCCGGAAGTAGAGGTATCGATTTCTGTGCCCCCGGAACTCCCCGGGTAACCCAGTTGAATCGATTTCACAGTGAGCTTGCTTTGAAAGTCGTGTTGATCGAAATACCAACGCACTTGATCAGACATAGAAGCGAGTGCGTCTTGTAACGTGAGTAACCGTTCTCTTGCGGCATATCCCACCAGGCAGCCAGCGACGTGGTTCACATACCAGGTGCTGTCAGCAGAAGCGGTATCCAGCGTTCGCTCCAGATTCATCAATGGCCCGAATTGATCGGCACACGATTGCACGACCTGCCACCAGGGAAGCACTGTGCGCCGGCTCGTGTTGCAGTCATCTTGTGCCCGCAAAGAGAACCAGTCTTCGGTGAGGTACTGCCATAATCCCCCGACTTTCTCAATCAGATCCTCCAGTTGATCAATTCCAAACTGTTTGAGAATCTCCCGGCGTAGCTGATACTCAATACGCCAGACATGCGTTTCGGGCTCAACATTCCAAAGCTCGTAGAACCAGAGCTTGGTGCCCCCTTTGAGAACTTCCAGGCCCTTGTCATAGATTCTTAGTTGAATTGGTGATTTCTTGGCGCCGTGATAAAACGTCTCCAGTGAATCGCCCGTCATATTGTGCGAATGCTGCACATGCTGCGGAACTCGATGACTCAAGAGAAATGGCAGACTCAGTGGGTCTTTGAGTTGAAGATCAACGGCCAGATCACACCGGCTCGGTTTGATCGATCGCACTTTTCCTTCCAGAAGCTCAATCCAACGAACCACCAGATTGACCGCACTGGAGATTCCCATCGACCAGAGCGTTTTCGCATTGATCGAAACATAACCATTGGGAGTGTTTTTGTGTGGTTCTGCACTGCGGCCCAGATAGAGATGAAACTCGGGCCATTGAAGATGCCAACGGTAGCTGGGTGGCTTACCACTGGGGAGGATGA
>JAIXUU010000366.1 GCA_027483405.1 Planctomyces sp.
ACTACCGCCGCACCCCATAAAATATCGACTGATATCCGTCATCTCTTCGTCGGGTGCCAGAAGTTCCGACGTATTGCACCAACTTTCTACAACCTTCAACTATCTACGACCAACCATCAACTCTCCCATCAATACAAAAACCCGGCGGCCACTGTCACCAGTCACCGCCGGGCTCATTAAAGTATTCTTACAATAAACAGATCTACGGCATCATCAAAGCGCAACCTGAGAATCATCCCTCGAAGTCAACTTCGAGGGCTCCATCTGTTGTCTTGAATGACAATCGCTTACCAACCTCTGAGAACCTGAACTGTCACTGGGGATTCTGAAATCACAGCCAGTCAACACATTCAGGCATGTCTGTTTCTCAAGCAAGCCGCATGATCCAAAGTGAACTTTGTGTCATTCAGCGGGCCAGAGAAAACAAACCAGAGAACAGTGTCGGTGTCTCGAATTCGAGTTGAGAGCGCAGGATCGCTCTCAAACTGGAAGGGTGTCTTTCAACACCTTCCAGCGTTACGGCTCCAATTCAGCCGCAGATCGAAGGACATCATCCGGATTGCAACTGGAATTACACATTCCACCCGCAAGGCGCGCCAGCGATGTCCTTCTATCCTAACCAGCGATGTTGCGCCGGAAACTATGAAATTCCATACCAAGAGCATGTTTTTTGCTCCTGGAACCCTCTCCCACCTCTTCGCAGGAGAGGGCCGGGTGAGGACAGTTTTATACTCTCTCGACATGACCCATCTCGAAAGTAGCGTGCAAGAAGTTCCAACGAATTGCACCATCTTCAGTCCGTATCATTTCCAAGAGTACAACCCACAGGGCAGAGCAGGTCTCGTGACTCAAAAAACTGCCCGGCGAGTCCCTAATCGTCTCAGGTGTCTTCACCACCCCGGTAGAAATCAGAATTTCAACTGGGGCCACCCTGACGTTTCACGAATGGATCAATTGCCTGTAGAGAGAATCGAGAAGTTGCCAGACAGGTCGTCGAAAGTCATCTCCTGTCAACGCTTTGCCATACCATTTCTGAAGGCGATCATTGAAGTCTTCGTCCCTCCCGCTGAATATGTCGTAAATGCAGGCATCGTCTGAAACAAAGTAAGGCCGATCCTCGTTATCGAACATGCGATCGAGGAACTCTGAAAGCTGGTGCTCTCTCTCCTTCAACTTATCGTCTTCGGCGAAATCGAATTCTTGGCTCATGGGGTTGCTCCAATCGGCACGTATCCACCGTTCTTGATCAAGTTTTGGATGTTGCGTTCTTGAATTGGACCGACAGAAATGATCTTGAGAAAACAAAGAGGTCCGGACTTTTTCTTGGCAGTTTGACTCAGTCGTCGCTTTCAACGCCTAGGGGACGAACACCACGAGAATCACCCTGCAAAACACAATGTACCCCTGTTGAAACTCTGAGTTCTACCCGGGTGGTGATGCCCTAAGTAGATGCATATCGCCCCACATCGATGAATTCAACTTGAGATTCTCAAGGATTCACTCGAAAGTCTTTCGGCAACGAGCCAATTTGCCCAGCGACTCGCAGACAGGTCGCAGTCGACCAACAATCTGCCCACCATTTTCTGAACGCTATGCAGGAACGCATTCCATAATCTGGGGGTCGATGAGGCGTGTCGGGATCACGCGCTGCAGGTGGAGACCAGAATCCGCACACAACCGCGCGAACTCATCAAAAGTACGCGAACAGCCCCAGGTGGCAGCATACTGATGCAGATCGAAAAGACTGCGGACAATCTCACCCGGCGCGACGTTATGATCCACCGAACCTTCGACAATCAGCAGTTTTGAGTCCGGCTTCATCGCCCTTCGGATATTCGACAGTATCTTGCGGACACTCTCGTCATCCCAGTCGTGCAGGACATGCTTGATTGTATAAAGATCCCTCCCCGCGGGAACTTCCTCAAAAAAATTCCCCACGAGATGTTCCGCACGATCTGCCACACCTCTTTCGCAGAACATCTCACCAGCAGCCGCATGAGTCTCCTGGCGATCATAAACCTCTCCCGTAACATGCGGGGCTGCACGCAACATCGCCGCAAGAAAGGCTCCGCGCCCGCCACCAATGTCGATGAGTGTCTTCACATTCGAGAACTCGTAGCATTTCGCGACCTGATCGACGCAAAGCTCTGTCCATCGTCCGCAGGCGATATCGTGAAGTTCACAAGTCCCCGGATGTTCGGCCATCACTTCCCAGCAGGTCTTATGATAGACGAACCGCGTCAGTGGTGCTCCTGCCCGGATAGCATCTGGTAATTGAGACATGACGGGAACTTGAATACGGTCGACCAGTTCGACCCAGGCGGCAAAGGGTTGCCTCCCCTGGCTTGTATATTCACGGCCCAGTGGGCCAATGGAATAGATGTCGTGAACATCACGATCAATGAAATGCATGGCCAGTAGTGGTCGCAAGATATGTTCTAAGGAGTGCGCATCAACCTGCAGAGTTTCTGCGAGTTCCTTCAGCGATTGCGGGCGTTTGAGCAGAGCTTCAAACCCTCCCAGCCGCACCATGGCCGCAACTGCCCCGAACATGATCGGCAGCTGGGAGACCAGAAAAGCCATACTTTCCGAGTTCCATCGCACAAAACGACGTACCAGGCGGCGATGCAGCCAATCTCCGATCCGCTCCAGCCAGCTTCGCGAGATGGGCACAATATCGTACGCAGGGACGTGGTTGAATTTCCGAAACAGTTCAGGCCGAACGACGGAAACCGGGGCATGAGTGGTCGTCATAGCACACCTGCATGAAATGAGCTCGGGCCGTAGAATCCAGCCCGACCAGATGGATATCATTTCACGCTATACAGCATCTTCTATCACTCACAAGAGGGCTACTTCCGGTGATATCCAACATATCGCACATATGGCAACTTCTGCGGATCACACCGATTATTCCGTTTCTCTGTTTCAGAAAAACTACCTAGCTCTATTCGGCGAGATCCTGCTACGCGACGACTCGAATCGACGTAAGAAGGTTTGTGCCTCTGGAAAAACTCGAACGGGGTCCATGAGAAGTATGCCATTTGAAACCGTGGAAGCTCTTCGACATCACAGCCAATCATGCGGAGCCCTGGCGTAAGCCACATGCACAAGAACGCTCAATCGATGATCGAGCAGCGGTTCAATAAGTGCGGCCCGGTGTCACTCAAACGCCAGACCTGCGGTTAGATACGGAGAACGTCTTAAGTTCCGATCGACTGACTACTTTTTGCAGGCTCGACGTTAGACCGATTCTAGTTTTTCGTCCTAATTCGATTGGCCGTCTGAACGCTCCGTGAAAGCGTGAGCCCATGAAGCGGCGTGAAGTCCCGACTTTTCATGGGACACATTCGTGACAGTTTCACTGGTACTCGTCCTCCTTGGCACTCGTCGCACTGCTCATCATTGTTCGTACTTACACTCATGTTTGACGCCTCAACGATAAAATGGAGCTCTCCAAAACGGAAACTGTTTCGGAAAATAGACGCAAACATCGCTTACTTGTTGACTTAACGCATCAACACTGCCAATACTCGGCAAAAACCCTCTAGTGATCCATGGAACACTATCATTATCAGAAGATTCTTTAATTAATGGGGAAATCGGCACGAGGCCAAGTAACCTGTGGCTGACAGCTCCCTCCGGTGATTCACAAGTTTTCGATATCTTGTTCATTGCCTTGGCATATCGTTTTCGAATGAAGGTCTTGCCGATGGATTTTGCCAACCGTTTTCTAGGTCTGTTTCGGACATTCGCCGACACATCATTAGTCAGCCAACTGTCAGCACTTGCCGTTCGAACTCAAGCTGGAAACTGGATCTGGAACATACTCCGGTTCATTTGTTTGACACTTCTGATGTATATCGTGTTAACAGCCGGTGCAGACTTCCTCGCCTATATCTTCTCACCACTCAGGAAAGAGGTTGTCATCTTCGCCGATCTTCCATCGACGACTCAGTTCGAGAGTGCCGTAGACCTGCAGAAAAACATCACGACGACAACAGGAATCTGGCGTTACTTCCCTTTTTTCGGTGATGGCATCGAAAAGGTAACTGTCAAGGAAACAGGTGGCACACAGGACAATCTCCTGCGTCTCATCAACAGTAAAAAGGGTCTCAGTCCTCCACCAACCTGTGCCATCGTGGTCGATGCATTTGCCGCTCAGGACTCCCCGGATCTCAGACTGCTGGCCCCCTTCCGTACCGAAATGCTGTTGGTCGTTGCCAAGAAGAAGCTCTTGAAAGAGATCTTCAAAAGTTCTCCTACTTCCACGGCAGCGGTCTCGTTCGAAGACCTGTTTCGCAAACCAACTCAAAAACCGTTGTCATCTCCGATCCGTCTGGCCGTGGGGCGAAAGGACACACTCCAAAGGCGGCTTGCAGGCGAGATGCTCGAACTGGTCTGTCCCCCAATTGCAGATCGTTTGAACGATGGGCAGGCAGGCGGTGAGAACGATTGGTTCGATGCGGCAAATGACAAGGCAGCCTTGCTGGCCGGACAGTATGGCTTTGTCCTGGATGAGGAAAATCCCAGTTACGACAAGAAGGATTTTTTCAACAAAACCGCCAGTTCCAAACTGCGCTACGACTCATTTCCAGACATTTTATTTCTTACCACTGGCGTAGAAAATCGCTTGCTCTATGACATGGCTTGGTCAGGCGAGTGGGAAGTAGTGGACTGCGCGAGTGTATTGTCGGGCTATACTTTGACTCACGAGGGTTATTCAATACTGGAGGTGGATGAAAAGACGTACGGCTTAGCTCCGATCACCACGGCGGACTCGCAGAACAGCACGGGGAGTACAACGGCCAAACCTGATTCAACAGCGTCTCCTGCCGAGAAGGCAAACGCCAGCACTGAGCTTTTAAACTCCCGACCATTTGTTCCGTCGAAGGTCAAAGTTCTTGCTCTACGTAAAGTCCTCGCCTGCACAAATTCCATGGATGGTTGGACGGCCCAATCCATTGCCTTAGCCGCAGCGTCGGCCTGGTCGAAAAAGGTCGATCTTTCCGAAAGATCCCAGAAACTTCGACCTGCGAATCCGGATGGTGTGGACGATGGCAGCCGCTTCAATTTGCTGGTCACGCCAACGAAATCGGTTCTGCCGCTGCATCCAGCCGTCAAACAGTTGGAGAACGGAAATCGGTACTCTCCCTGGACTGCCTCATTTTCGAGCATGACCTTCCTGCTGTCACTGACATCTTCGATTTTGTTGTCGACTCCCATCGTCCGTTTTGCTTCAGGACGATTGGATGCCTACATGCGATCGCTGGACGAAACCGAGGCTCGCCAGGCCTGGGAGAACTTCCGCAAGAGTCATGGAAGCACACCTGAGACATCATCTGCATCAGAATCGCTCATTCACCTGGTCAAGGAACTTCGGGAGAGGAAGCTTTGTGAGGTCATGGCTGTCGATTGCCGACCGTCGTTGAGACCTCTTCAGGCAGAGATAATTGAACAGTTGACCCAGTCGATCGAGATCTGGGGCAGGCGTGAGGCGGCTGCAGTGAAGCGGGGTTGCCAGCAGATTTTTGATGAAGTGGTGGACTTGGGAGAGATTATAAGTGTCGGTCGTTCAGATCTCACTCACGCCGAGCGCAGCTCCAGTAAGTTGATCAATTCGCTGCATCTCAAATCGGATATCACGCAAAAACGTATCTGGGAAATGCTGGACCTTGTTAAGACATTGCCGTTACATGCAGTGACTCCGGGACTTCGCCGGTTGGACACCATCTGCGAAGAGCTCCTGCGATGGATGGCCGCCAAATTACGTCGCGTGGCCCGGCGATGTCCACCGGACGCCACGAATGATCAGATTATCGACAAGTTGGCATCTGACATGTCACATGCAATGAGTGTGCTCCGTAAAGGACTTCCCGCCAATTCGATTCAGAGCATGCCCGATCCTGTGTTGACGTGGAAGGAGTCCGTGCTGTTAAAAAGAGGACACCCAAAAGGAGAGAACTCCAAATATGCACAACTTTCAAAGAAAGTGGATCTGGCATGTCAGGAAGCGGAGCGTCGCACATGGGGCAAGCAGCGCGAGAAATTCCTCGTGGAAACCTGGCCAAAGCTCAAGCTTGAAATTCAACAAGCGCACTCCAGCGGAATGCTGACGGCGGTGGGTAGTAGCACCTTGCGCGAGCGATTAGATGAATATTTCAAATGCGAGGCCGGTGTGGGCGATGTAGCGGATTCGGAGATGGACGCCGAAACACCCGCCACTAGCAAAGGACAGCCTACCCCCAAACGCCCAAAACCGATCACAAAATCTCCCGGCTACCAAAAGTGATCTACGACCAGAAATCGACCCCACATTGTCGGACTCTCAAGAGAATTTTCGCCGCTTGACTGCAAAACACCCTGGCAAGCCAGAGATCAGATCTATGGACTGTGTTTCAGGTCGTGGGCCGAGACCCAGTCTTCGCGGTCGACACTCCAGAATGGGTGGGATTTGGTGGTGCCGAGCGGTTGATGTTCTCCTTCGATCTTGAGTTCAAGAATGCTTCCGGAAGTGTGGCGGAAGACACCGGTCACCAGGCGACCGGGGCTTGGCACGACAATCGTCTCTTCAATGCTAACGACTTGAGCCGGTCCCTCAATGCCGATTTCGGGGAGATTGAGGAAGATTACTTCGCCGCGAGTGGCATCATGTTCCATCACCCATGCGGCGGGACGTAGCAGCGTGGCAGTGCCGCAGGGGGCGTTGTCAGAGAGGAGCACCAGTTCCACCTGTCGCCAGTCGACATATCGACCTTCCAGTGGAATAGCCGTGTGGTCCCAGCCGTCTGGCAACGCCGGATCCATCCGCTCCTTGACCAAAATACGCTCGATCAGCACCCGCTCCGCATAAGTTTTGACCAGCGTCCCCGCGACAAAGCAGTTGCCGCAGCCTTTGGGCTTTGGCTTAGGTTTATTCGCAGCGGGGTCGGGCAGGGGGCAGCCGTTGGGTCCACTGCAGCCGCACCCTTTGCCTCCCGAGGCCCCCTTGCGCTTCCACAGCCAGGTGAGGATCTTCTTGAGGACGCCCTTGACGAACTCCCGCACTGCCAGGATCAACTTGGCCAGCAGTTCCTTGAGTCGGCACAGGAGCTTGCCCAGCACCCCCTTGATGAGCGCACCCATCAGCGGAGCCAGCATCGCAATCAGCACGTCCTTAAAGCCCTGGCCAATCTCATTGACCGTCGCCGGACTGCAATTCCCCGCCTTGCAGACGGCACCAGCATTGACACAAGAATGCCAAGCTAAGTGCCATGCAATGTTATTCCATCTTGTCAACTACTATCACTGACTTGACAAAGCCACGATACCTTCACAAGTCGGATCTTTTGGCCGCCCCCACTGGGTCAACCTCCTTGATGATTTCAAAATAAGCAGAAGCGTCAACTTTTATCAATTGGCCTTTCGAGTTGTACTGACACTCACCCACCGCAAGAATACCCTGCTCATTGACGTAATACACATTTCTTTCCAATGATACATGAATACATTGCAACATCTTCTCTAGAGTAGAAAACTCAAAGTCAGGTTGCGAATCGCTCGGATCGAAAAAAACTGCGTGTTGATTGCATGCATCTTTGATCACTGAAATGCAATAATAATCAGTACCAACACTCTCAAACAACGGGAATCGAACTGGCTGCTCTCCATGGAATCTGGGAAACTCATCGTCATAGCCCAGTTCTTGAAAAGTAGATATAGCGTCCTCTAAAGACTGTAATGAATAATACGGAAAAAAATCGCAATCAGCTGTTTGCCGAGTGGTGCCGGATCTCCATCGGAAAAGCTCAACGGCCTCCGCAGGAAGTTTAAACGGTAAGTCCTTCGCAAGTGCGGCAATCCTCTCTTCCGACAAACCCGGAAGCAACTCATTGCGAGTAC
>JAIXUU010000475.1 GCA_027483405.1 Planctomyces sp.
GTATCCGAGGTGCGGATCATAGTCCAGCACACCCTGCACGATCACGTTACCACCTTCGCAACCGATGACCGTTTCACCGCTCTCCGTGCGGGGCAGGAGAGTTCGATCCAAGCTGGCAGACCCGGTATGCACGAAATTCGCGAATTCATCGGCATGCCCCGAGCAATCCACCGTCCGATACTTCAGCCGCCAGGACTCCATCGCCAGACGGCGCTGCCAATTCAGGAACTCAACCTGAACAACGCGCAGACCAAGACCACAGCAGATTGCAACCACCAGGATGATCACGAGCCTGCGGCTGACAATGGCCGGCGGGTTTCGTCCTCGCCTCAGAGAGATGAACATGGCGAAGCCCTAGGAAATGACATGAGCTGAATGATGAATCTGCGTCAACACTGTATTTCATAAAACGCAGCTTCGAACAACAAGCACTATGCCTGACAAAGAGAGACTTCTCTGACCTTTTCAGCCAGGCGTTCTGTAAACTCGCGAACCGTCGTTGGACACCAATAAGGATCGTGGCGATTACATCCCGAGGATGAGCCTTCGAAAGCACACTGCAATATCTCTTCCCTTGTTAGTCGACCCTTCAAATCGGGTTTTTCAAGGGCAATGCAAAATATCAATGGGGTCAAATCATCAAACGGCCCCCACCACACGAGGAACAGCGGATCGTCCGGATGCAGATAAGCGGTTTCGATCCACTTCTCCTCACAGATCGCCTTCGACAACGCCTTGACGATCTCCATCTCCACCGGATTGCTGGGCCATGCCGGATGTGGCGCAGTTCGAGCCTTCAATTGCTCGACAATTTGAACCTGCAGTCCCTCCAGCAATGTGTCATGCGGACTCCCCGTGAAAATGCTTCTCAACAATCCACCCAGCAGAGGAATCCGATCAAAGCCATCGCGTTCCCTCTCCGGCGGAGGCCAAGGCGTCGGATACTTCAGCGGCTCCATTCACATCACCCCCGCTTCAACCATGAATCTCCCGCCCCTTCCGCTTTCCCACTGGATAGAAAGTCGCCTCAGCCCATCTAACTATATCTGAACACTAACCAACTCCCAACTCCCAACTCCCAACTCCCAACTCCCAACTCCCAACTCCCAACATTCCATCAATTTCTGGAATGTCGTATTGTCCAACTCCCGAATTCCCGATAACTTCATCAACATAGTCGATCCGGAAAGTGCTCTTCCGCCGTCGGCTCTGTTCAAGGGAGGCAGCTAACATGCGGAATTCGAGTTCGCTCCTGACAAGTTGTTTACTCCTTTTGCTCGCTGCTCCCTGGCTCCACCCTCAGGTCCAGCAACTCGCAGCCATCTGGAGCACTGCGGAAGATTCTGCGAATTACCTTTTCATCCGGCCTGAGCCTGCTCCCGAGAATCCTGCTCTCTTCCAGCTCTTCGCGACTTCGTCTCTCATTGCCTCAGCCTCCAATACCTATGGCCGGGAACCTGCCGAGCTGGTCCATGATTGTCAGCAGGGGAAGGTTCGTCTTCAACTCTGGGGGTTTGATCCTGCGACTCAAACGACCCGTCAAGTTCGGGCCATTGTTCAATCACAGGACGTCTCTTTGTGCCTGAGCCCCCTGGAGGCACTTCCTGATGATGTTCAATACGAAGCCAGACTTTTCTGGAGCAAACTGGTGGACGGGCAGATGTCAGTTCCTCTCCAGTTTGATTTTCCTCGTTTTGCGCCCCATGAACTGCGATTCTAACGAGACTTCAGCGGCCAATTGATCGGGATGGCCCGTGGCCTCCCGATTGTGCCGGGAAAATGGTAAGTTCTTTGTCTGGGTTCTTCGTACTTGATGCCGCAAGACATCTCGCCTCGACAACGACTTTCCAGACCGGGCCAGATTCGCATGACGATTGAATTTTTGTGCGTCCACTGCCAAGCGCACATCCGCGTCCCTGATCGCGCCGGAGGGCGTGGTGGTGAATGCCCGCGTTGCCGCAAGAAGATCAAAGTTCCAAAAAAGTCGACGCTCCCGGCTGCTCCACCAGAAGCGGCACCTGCACCAGTTCCCGTCGCAGGCCCTGCCACAAAATCCTCAGCTGCGACCAGAACGAGTTCGTCAGCCATACCTGCCGCTTCAAAAGCCGCATCCATCCCCAAGCCCAACGATCATGACGAACTCGAAGTCGAGTTCTCATCGGTCGATGAAGCGACCGGCGAAGAAGTTTCTCCCACTGCTTCCAGGCATGCGGCACCATCCAGCGCGAGCAGCGCTGTCTCACCAGTCGAGGTCACACAGACAGCTTCCAAGAAGCCCAGAACGGTCAAAGTTCGTCGTCGTGGCGACAGCAGTGGTCTGCTCATGGGGGTTGTGGCTGTCATTCTGGTGACCTGCCTGGGTGGAGCGGGCTATTGGTGGTCGACTCAAAAATCGATCTTGAAAGAACAGGTCAAAGCCTACGCACAAGCGCCGGAATCTATCCCGAAGGTCTCTGTTCGGTCAACATCACTCATGGTGGATGAAGCGAATCGCGAGAAGGTCTTTCGTGCACTGGAGCGAAACCAGCTCCCGCTGTTGAGTTCAGTCATGGAAATCTACATCTCCGCCAAGGGGGATGAACTCGACATTGCCGTCAATCGAGGCAAGCAGACTCAATTCGTCGCGGTCGAAATTCCCACAGAATCCCTCATTCGACAATACTTTCAGAAGAATTTTGAGACGCTGGCCAAGCCTCAACTGGACCTGCTGAAAACCTCCGGCAGCGAATTCATCGAAGCATATGCTCGTCAACTTTCGGGCAAAGGCACACCTGGCGAAATTCCCCGCTTTCGAGATTCTTTCGCTTTGCCACAACTTGTGGGGCCACTGGGGTTCCATCTCGTCGCGAAAACCGGCGATGGCAACTCATATCGCTGTGTGGCCGAGCAGGGGCCGCTCCTCTGGTTCCTCCTCCCCGCTGGTGTGAAAAACTTTAGTATCGAAGGTCGCCCCATTGGCGACCAGACGCTATTGCCTGTTCAACTCCAGGTAACCGTATCCTCTGATCCGCTTCCTGATTCCAAGGCAGAGCCCGTCAATCCTCCAGATGCAGCGCAGCCTGCTCCGGGGAACATGGAGATGAAAGACGAC
>JAIXUU010000130.1 GCA_027483405.1 Planctomyces sp.
CGCAAGTATATACTGAAAAACACCTTACGACACAGGCGACAATTTCTGCCTACGATTTTTTGTACCGGCAGTTGTTGGGAGAGAGCACACAATCACTACCAAACGATATGAACTGAAAAATTTTTCAACGACCGAATCGCTTTGTGGATAACGAGCTACGGCGACGGAGAACATCATCAGCCCCTTCTGGCCACGAGCTGAACTTGCACGATGGTGACGGATTGATATTCTGCGGGGACTTTGTGGGAGATTGTGGGGAGGAATGGGGAAACGCATCCCTTCTTGAAATCTTTCGACGTTGGCTTGTAACTAGCGACTGGGTCAAGATGCCGCTGACGGGTACTTACCTGCGAATTCTCGACGAGAAGCAGCGTGTGGGCCTCCCCAAGCGACTACGCGAAGACTTGGGTTGCCTCGAATGTAACCATCTGTACATCGCCCCTGGGACTCAGAAATCACTGGTACTCTACTCTCCGGAAGGTTTCAATTGCCTGTCGGAAACATTAAGTTCCAGAGGCTTTCCTGGGGGTGACCAAACGTATTTGCGGTTGTTTTACTCTTCTGCGGAGAGGGTCGATCTAGATAATCAAGGACGATTCCGAATTCCGGATCGGCTGTCTACTCACGCTTTGCTCGATAAAGAAATCTATCTGCTGGGCGTGAATGATCATGTTGAGATCTGGGATCGGGAGCATTGGGATTTGTATACGAGAACGTTTTCCCCACAGTTCGATCAGCTCTCCTCTCCGGGGAACTCCTGGCAGATTGCGGGCTGAGTGTTGTGAATTCTTTGTTCAACAAGCCTGCTGGTTTGGAGAACAGGGGAGCTTTGAGTAGATTTGTTTGAGTTCTTCCCGCTGGCTTACCGGGCTTCGCGGAAATGCCTGACTGAGAACGGAATCTCAGCAGGGGCGTTCGCTGCAGAGGAGTTGAGTTATCAACTCTGACATGAAGTGAAAGGCTGCTCGCTGCAGAACGTGGCAAGACGTCACAGGCAGCTGGCAGACGCCAATAGAACAGATTGCCGGTCGCAGGTGGCAGCCCGCGACTGGCAATTTTTTTGATGGTTCCCTGATGTTCGCCAACAGGAATTCCTCACGAGGGAATTCTGTTAAGAGTCAGGTAAGCACCTCTTGCACCACGTGGCCATGCACATCGGTCAGTCGGAAATCCCGCCCCTGAAAGCGGTAAGTCAACCGCTCATGATCAATCCCCAGTTGATGCAACAGTGTGGCATGCAGGTCGTGAACGTGAACTCGTCCACTCGTCGCTGCAAACCCCAATTCATCGGTCGAGCCGTGGATGTATCCAGGCCGAAATCCGCCACCTGCCACCCACATGGTAAAGGCATCAATGTGGTGATCTCGACCAATTGTCCCGCGTACTTCACCCAGTGGCGTTCGACCAAATTCCCCACCCCAGATGACCAGCGTATCGTCCAGCAAACCGCGTTGCTTCAGATCGAGAATCAGTGCCGCCGACGCCTGATCAACTGCCCGACATTCCTTCTCCAGAGCGTCTGTCAGATCGGCCCCTTTGCCACCGTGATGATCCCAGTCGGTATGATAAAGCTGAATGAATCGAACTCCTCGCTCGACCAGCCGGCGGGCCAAAAGGCAGTTGTTCGCAAACGAAGCTTTACCAGGCTCAGCTCCATAAAGATTGAGCGTCGCTTCGGTCTCCTGTGAGAGTTCCACTAACTCTGGAGCACTCGTCTGCATCCGATAGGCGGTTTCGTAAGCCGCAATTCGAGTGGCAATTTCCGGATCACCCGACCGCTGCAACTGCACTTCATTCAGTTGCCGCAACGTCGAAATCAGTCGGCTCTGCCCTTCATCATCAAATCCCGCAGGCGTCTGCAGATGAAGAATTGGCGGCCCCTGTCCTCGCAGGGGGACACCCTGATATTGAGACGGCAGAAAACCACTCGACCACAGGGCATTTCCAGCCCGAGGGCCGCGCGGGCCGCTCTGAAGCACAACAAAAGCCGGCAGATTCTGTGATTCGCTCCCCAAGCCGTATGTCAGCCAGGAACCAAAACTTGGCCGCCCCGGTGCCTGAAAACCGGTATTCATAAAAAGTTTGGCAGGGCCGTGGTTAAAGACATCTGTTGCCACAGCCTTCAACCAGCAGACATCATCGACGATCGAACGGTGATACGGGAGGAGTTCACTTAGTTCCATCCCACATTCGCCATAGCGATTAAACTGGCGAGAGCTGCCCAGCAGCTTGGCATCCGGCTTCAAAAATGCAAAGCGACGACCCTCAGTAAAACTGGCCGGTGGTGCCTCGCCATGAAACCGCTTCAACTCGGGTTTATCCTCAAACAGTTCGAGCTGACTGGGGCCGCCGGCCATAAACAAAAAGATGACACTTTTCGCTTTCGCCAACCTGGGTGCCGGTGCCGGTTCCGCTGTGAAGCCATCCTGAGCCAGCAAAGCTCCCAGTGCCGTCCCTCCCAATGCCAGTGGAGCCTGCTGGAGAAAATAGCGGCGATTCAAAACATCAGCAGCCTGTTTCGAAATCTTCGAATTGTCTTGTGATAAATCTGACATGCTGACCTGCACTGTTCTGGTTCGAGAAGAAGTCTCAAGGCTCAGAAGAAACGACCAGAAAATCGCTTAGTTGCGTGTAATAAACTCATCCGTATTGAATACCAGCCGGGCTAGACTGATGGTGGCAGCAATCTCGGCTTGAGAAAGATCCGCTGGCCACGAAAACCGTTTCATTGGCTTCAACAGTTCGTTGATCTGCTCTGGTGATCGATCAAACCTTTGTTTTTCCGCTTCGAAGAATTTAGCCACAATCTCGCGCTCATCGGCGTTCATGGCACGCGACAGACAGATCTTCCACATGGCATTGGCAATTGCCTCCGGATCGCGAGGCTGATCCTGAAGCACTCGCTGAGCCAGACCACCTGCCATTTCCAGAAACATCGGATCGTTGGCCACCGAAAGTGCCTGAAGTGGCGTACTGCTGGGCTGCCGCCGTGTACAGGCCGAAGTAAAATCGGGTGCGTCAAAAGTCGCCAGCAGCGGGTAAGGAGCACTCCGATAGAACATCGTGTACATCGTCCGGCGGTAACGATTCTCACCCTGTTCTTCATTCCAAGGCTTACTGTTCTGCGTGAATTGGAAAACACCCGCCGGTTGCGGAGGAAACACACTCGGACCACCGATCGTGGGAGTCAACAACCCGCTGGCTGAAAGCATCAGGTCGCGCACAATCTCCGCATCCACTCGGAGACGCTGCTGTCGCCCCAAGGCGCGATTCTGTGGATCTTTTGACAGTGCCTGAGAAATGATTCGGCTCTCGCGACAGTAGGTTTTTGAAAGCAGAATCTCTTTATGAAGCGCCTTCATGGACCACTTCTTTTCGATGAATCGACCTGCCAGCCAATCGAGAAGCTCTGGTGAGAATGGCAGCGAACCCTGCATCCCAAAATCATTTTCGGTTTCGACAATCCCTCGGCCGAAATATCGCATCCAGACACGATTCACAAAGACTCGAGCCGTCAACGCGTTGTCTTTGCTGACCAGCCACCGGGCCAGATCGAGTCGATTTTTCAGTTTGTCAGCCGGGCCAGTCGAGACAGTCAAGGCGGCAGGAACACCGGGAGAAAGCTCGCCTCGGGGAAGATCGGGATTGAGAAAATCTCCTCGCAACAGCAGATAGGTCGGTGGCGGCTTGGGAAGATCCTGCATCACCATCTGCAGATATTCACGGCCAGCCCCTGGGACTTGTGCTTCCAGCCGACGAATCTGCTCGTTGATTTCCGCCAGCTGCTGCTGGATTTGCGAAGAGGAGGTTGTCGCCTCAGGCCATTGATCTGCCACTTCTACAGCGAACCGGCCAATCAGATAATGAGCATTCCGATCATGTCGAAGCACGATCGTCACGGGCCCTGGCTCGACCTCTTGAGAAGCCTTTAACACGAGTTCATGCCGAGCGTTCATCTTCAATTGCGGATTGCGTTTGGTCTGGTCAGCGGAAACATTGATTGCCCAGCCACTTTGAGGATCATTGTCGATGGCATGACTGGCGGTATAGCCAGGTTGTTCATGATCAGCAAAAGCCTGCTCGAAGCGGAATGATCGATCTTTCTGCTTCAGGGAAACGTCACTTAGAACGAAATTACCATTCGAGGCCAGACCCGGGCCTTGCCTGGGCAATGATTCGTGGGTCAAAACCACAATCTTGATGGCTCGCGTTTTTTCGGGCCAATCGAACGTGACTTCATAGTTGTCGTTCTCGGCGAGTTTCCGACTGGCCAGCAGCGATTGATCAGGAAGTTGAACAAGCTCCCCATTACTTCCAGCAGCAAACTGCGTGAATTCAACTCGGTTCCAGCGAACAGCAGCCGGATCTCCACCACTGGCCGCCTTCGACTCTTTCCCCACGGCCTCTTTCAATTTTCCTTGCTCAATTCGCAGAGCTTTCAGTTGTGCCAGGAGAGCGTCTTGAGCGGGAGTGAGTCCGAAGACCTCATTCACATAAACCGGAACAGTGTCGGCCTGATTGTTGGCATCTTTAGCCGCATTAAAGAACGCATACAGCCTGTGAAAATCCTCGTGTGTGATCGGGTCATACTTATGTGTATGACATTGGGCACATCCAATCGAGAGGCCCAGCCAGACCGACCCTGTCGTCGCCACTCGATCAACCATCGCTTCATGGCGAAATTGATCCGCTTTCACACCACCTTCTTCGTTGATCATCGTATTGCGATGAAACGCCGAAGCCACGAGTTGCTTTTTGCTGGCATTGGGCAAGAGATCTCCTGCCAATTGTTCGATCGTGAACTGATCGAACGGCATGTCCGTATTCAGTGCTTGAATCACCCAATCCCGATAAGGCCACATGACACGAGCTCCATCGATGGTGTAGCCATTCGAATCGGCATAGCGTGCCTGATCGAGCCAGTGCCGCCCCCAGCGCTCACCATAATGCGGACTGGCCAAAACCGTATCGACGAGTTTCTCCCAGGCATCAGGAGCTGCATCCTGCTCAAAGCGATCGACTTCCTCAGGAGAAGGGAGGATCCCTAATACATCGAGATAAAGTCGGCGAATTCGCACAGCCCGCGAAGCCATGGGTGCGACCGGAATGCCTTTAGCCAGCAACTCCTTCTCGATGAATCCATCGAGCGGTGAGCCAGGCACATTATCGACAGGCGTTGCCATTGCTGAAGGGATCTCAGGCTTTGAAAGCGGCGCAAAGGCCCAGTGGGGCTGATACTCGGCTCCTTCACGAATCCACTGTTTCAACAGGGCGATTTCCTGTTCGGTCAACTGTTGCGGTGACTCGGGCGGTGGCATTCTGAGATCAACATCGCTGGTCTCGATCCGTTCCACCAGCAGGCTTTTTTCGGGGGCATGGGGCACAATTGCCGCTGCACCATCACGCTCAGCCAGTGCCCCCTCCGCCATATCCAGTCGCAAACCAGCGGCTCGATTTTTGTCGTCGAATCCGTGGCAGCGAAAGCACTTGTTCGACAGGATGGGCCGCACATCTCGATTGTAATCGAGCTTTTCTGAGGCAACCGCTGGTGCCATCAGCAAGCAGAGGGCCAGACCCGTCAACAACCCAACAGATTGAATGGCCGGGCGGTGATGCGACTCTCGCTTGCTCCAGATCGTCAGGTCACGAAAAAACTGCGAATACATTTCGGGAAAACTCCCTGCCACATCACTTCACGCGATTGATCAATCATGCAGTAACCATCGCGTCAATTACCTACGCTCAAATTGCGGTAAGTTTAAGGAGCAATTCAACTATTCATTGCATTACAACAAGAACTCAACTTATTGAACTGCCAAACTCCGTGGAATACTAGACTTTCCCGAATTTCTCGACTTGAGAGAGACAGATTTCAGGCACCTCGAAGGTTACGGCGAGACCCCTGGATTACTTTTCTTCGAACTGGCTTTGACGCAGTTGAGCCCACTCGACGAGTTGCTGGTATTGCGTGGCAAATTCGGGAGTTGAGCAACCCATCGGGCTCTTGAAGAAAGATCCCACAAAGGGGAGCAATCCTTTGCTTCCCAGCCGTGCTTCCAACTCGGTGATACGAACGAGGTCAAGCACGAGGGGCGCAGCCAGCAAGGAATCGCACCCTTGCCAGGTAAACTGCATGGCCATTTTCGTCCCGAGGAACCCCTCGAAATGGATATGATCCCAGGCAGTCTTCCAGTCGCCCAACGACTCAATGTACTCGATCGAGACCAGCGTCTGCGGTTTGTAGCCCAGAATCTCCGTCAGCAGGTGATCCTTAGATTTGACTTTCGTGGCTTTGTTGGCGGGATCATCCAGAACTTTCCCATCCAGATTGCCAAAAATGTTATGGCCCACCCAACTGTTCACATGCAGATTTCTCGCAGCAAACATAGGCCCCAGGACTGACTTCAATAACGTCTCTCCTGTCTTCCCATCGCGCCCGCAATGTACCACTCCTTGAGTTAATGCCAGTTCGGACAATGCGGGCAGATCAGTCCCCACTGAAGGAGTAAAATTGACATGCGAGGCACCGCATTCAAAAGCAGCAATCGCATAGAGCGAACTCGATGGGAGCTTGATCGGCTCGCTGGCTCCCAGCAGCTTTTGCATCTGTGGCCAGTCAAGTTCTGCCAGGGCCGGGTCAACGGGTGGTTCTGTCGAAGCGACGTTGACGACAATCAATCGATCCAGTCGATGCTGTTCGCGAAAGTTTTCGAGATCCTTGCGGATTCTGGCAATCGCCTGCAATGGGCTCTCTGCCAGGTATGATCGCGACTTTTCACCCGCCAGTGAACGAATTCGATCGCCCACATTCACCAGAACACCCGGCTGAATATTCTGATCCCAGGCAGCAAAGTCATCTGCTACCCGGTTCAGTAAATCGGGAGAAAAGACCCGCGATTTTTCCCAGAGCATCTGGGCTTCAGCTGCATACGTGGTTTCGCGAATATCATGACCACCAATCGTCAGATCACCCCAATCAGCCCACGGAAGACTGGCGAGAGGTTCCTTCGCTGTCACAAGCCCAACAGGTTCCGACAACCCCTGCCGGAGTGCCGCCAGGCCAGTCGCCACTGTTGTTGCCACGCCACCCCAGGCACCGACCATCCACAGCCCAACTCGCGCCGCCATCAATTGCTCTCACTTCCCAGAATTCGTTTCTTCAATAGCCATTTTCGTTCGTCACAGCATATGTTACTGAGGCGAGTACGCGGGGTTCACCCAAGTGGACTCAGCCGGCATTTTGTGGCGAACAATTTCTCCACTGCTGTTCTTGAACATATAAATTAACATGAATGCAAAGGTGGGACGAGTGAGCAGGCAACTTGTAAGCCTCACAGTTGCCGGATTGTGGCCAGATTTTCAGAATAAAGTCTTCTAAAAGTCATTTCGGGGCTTTGCGTCACGCCGCTGCAATTATTCAATAGCATCGAGTATGTCTGTTTATGAATCAAAAACATCTTTCTTTGCCGACAAGATTGTTTCGACTCCCGATGCGCCAATCACTACAAGCCGCACAAGAGGCTGGGGCCCGAGGAGTGCAACTTGACCTCGCCAGAGAAGTGAACGGCCCGGACTGGAATGCCACAGCCCTCAAAGAACTGCAGCATTATGCCAGTGAACTGGGGCTCACTCTGGCCAGTGGCTGGTTACCACTGCGAAAGGCACTTTTTGAAGACGATGGGCTGGATGACCGACTGACGCTCATCCGGCATGCCATTCAACTTGCAGGAAAACTCCGCCTGAGCACCGTCTGTCTTCGCCCGGGCCACTTGCCTCAAGCCACCGAAAACGATCCCACGACAGCGACCTCCAAGGCTCGCAAGATTCTCGATGATGTGTTTTCCGATCTCACCCGACAGGCAGATCATCATGGAGTAATCCTCTGTATCATCCCGACAGCCGATTCGCCACAGAATCTGCGTCAATTCATTACGTCCATCTCCACCGGCCGACTGGCAATTGATTTCGATACGGCCTCGTTTGCGATGCAGGGCCTCTCGGTTGCGGAAGCCATTACTTCGCTCCACGAGCAGATCGGCCATGTCACAATTCGCGATGGCATCCGTGATTTCCAGCAGGGAGGCCTTGAGACGCCTATTGGCGAAGGAACAATCCCCTGGCCTGAGGTTATTGCCACATTGGAAGAAGTTCAATTTCGCGGCTGGCTCATGCCGATCCGCACCCAAGGGCAGGATCCTCTGGGTGATACGATGAACGGTCTGGCTTACTTTCGGCGTATGCTTCCCCCTGGATGAGTCAGGAAAGATCGCTGATTACTCACGGATGAGGGCAGGGATCGGGAGTTGCCCATCTTCCCACTGCTGGGCCTGCGGACTTTCCGGAAGAGCCGATTCGATAAAGAATCGGAAAGAGCTGCCAGACCCGATCACCCCACTACCAGGAATGGGCATCGTAGGCTGTTGCCGAACAAGTGGTGTCGTCTTGTAGATCGGGACATTGGGGAGCACCCAATGGGTGTATTGCCCGCTATCTGTCACGAGCGTCACAAGAAATGTCATAGGCCGGATCGTAGAAAGATTCTTGAGTTGACCCTCGACCTGCAGACGTCCACCGGGCGAGGATGTCGCTTTGATTTCTACCGAGGCCAGGTTGGAATTGGCGACGACATACCCGGGCCGCATCTGGTCGCGATCAATCACCTTCTGCTTTTTGAGTGCAGCCTCCAGTGCTTGCGGCAGTTCCTTCTGAAGATCGTCAATACTCTTTTGGAAAATCGACTCGAACTCCCTGCGACGAGTCTCGGGAGTTTCGGTGGCGAGAACCGACTTTTCGCCCAGTTTTTTGACGTATGTCGCATAGCTCTGCTTGTACTTTGTCATCAGCAGCCAGTGCATGGCCCAGGCATGGGCATAAGCCTCGCCCGCCAGTAGATCTCCTCGAAAGGCCTTGTCATCCGTGATGATTTCCTGCCAGTTCACATTCTTCGCAGCCAGTGCCGACCGGGCATAACGCAGATTCAGCTTGCCCGGGCCGCCAGTCACCTTTTCACCGTTGGCTTCAAATCCCGTCGCAATGCCTTCATTGAACCAAACAGGAACAGGCGCCAATCGTTGCAGCAATCCTCGATTATGGACTTGCTGATGAATCGCTTCATGAAGTGGGACTTCAAACGTGTCACATTCCGCCATACGAAGCACAAGTCGATTGGAAGCTGCTGAGTAAAACCCGAGAACATTGGCCCCTGACAGCCCCGTCCCACCAGTCTGTTCATTGAAGTATTTGATGAACTGATCATTGGTCTCAAAAATCACCACTACCAGTGGATGCGGGGGCGGTTCCAGGGGCAGGCCCATATCGGCAGCATATTTTTCAAAAACACTCTCAACTGTCTTAAAAAATCGTGTTGCTTTTTTGCAGAACGCATTGGCTCGCGACTCCTGGCTTTTTGGCAATGGTGCCGCCAGAAGCAAGGCCACCACATAAGGCGCATCAATCGACGTCACGCAAACGTCTTTGCCAAACTCGTCTTCCAACTGCCGGGCTAGTTGTGCAGGAGCTATGGGTGATGGGGCATCTCCTGGCTTACGAGACTTGATGGCACCGCTCCCGACAAGTTCGTAACTGCCATCTGGTTTTTCTATGGCAAGGGCACCCTGACCCTCACCCGCCAGTCTTCCCGAAAGCTTCCTGACTTCTCGGCGTTCGTTCAGCAACTCAAACTCATCCGCTGGCAGCGCACTCCCCCACAGGCAGCAGAATGCGAGTGTCAAGCAGCCACAAATTCGCCATGCACCAGCTGGCATGCACTTTCCTTGGACGAAAATCAGTGAAGGTGATCGTTCAGCAAGACTTCCGAACGAAAGACAGGATTGTAGAACTCTTTCGATTGAGTGTACCCATAGAAAACGACGCATCGGTAGCGGTTCGTGACAATTTCAAAGGCTTATCCTCACGATCTCCTGAAGAATTCTCGTTGCCATCAGAACCTGCTTGCAACATGGAGGTTTACCAACTTCGCAATCAACACTAAAGAAGCGTCATAAGAAACTACACAATAAAGACTTACGAAAAAACAACAAGTCCGACCTTGCCGTTGCAAGAAGATCCGATGGCAATCGGAACAGACGTTGCATCCTAGATGGCCACAAGAATGAAGAACTGCCATTCTGGCAGTCCGCCTGGCAATTCTCAAACGAATTCCAACTTCCCAAAGTTCAGTGAGGGCTTCGATGACGACCGCCACCCGCGAAGAATTCACATTCCAGACCGAGATCAAGCAGCTCCTCAACATCCTTTCACATTCGTTGTATCAGAATCGCGAAATCGCAGTTCGTGAACTCATTTCCAATGCTTCCGACTCGCTCAACAA
>JAIXUU010000418.1 GCA_027483405.1 Planctomyces sp.
TGACGCATCAGGAGCTTTATTCGTTGAACATTTGCCGAGGACAACAGCAAAGTCGATGTACTGACCCCATGGGGATTCGAACCCCAGTTCTTGGACTGAAAATCCAATGTCCTAGGCCTCTAGACGATGGGGCCCAGTGCTTAGAAATGTAGCTGCTCTGTCGGAGGCAGGCAAGTGTTCCGACAAGAATCCTGGTCTGGATTTTTGAATCGCGAGAATTCTGCCGTTCGGACCGAAGACTGTTTGCCAGCTGGGGAATCGTTTGCTTCGAAAATCCGAGCGAAGAAACAATGTGACTCAGGCGGCTGGTGAATTCTGAGCTTTTTCCAGTGGAGAATGATCGGGCACTGGCTGGCCGCCATTGACGGCAGCTTCACCCGCGACGGGAGGCTCAGACTGATGGCGATCTTCGAGTTCGCAGCGCTTGATGGAAATGTCCCGGGGGGCCTCGATCCCCAGCCGGACTTTGTCTCCCCGAATCTCGACCACAGTAATGATGATCTGCTCATCAATTACAATGCTTTCAAGCTTTTTTCGTGAGAGAACCAACATGACCATACTCCGTGGCAATCGCAGTTCCGCGATGCTGCGTCAATTTCACCGACAACTTTCGCCTCAGCCTTGACAAAACCGTAAGAATCACTCAATGCATCAATTGTTAAGAGAAAAAATTCGCTCGTCAAGATGCGAAATCCCTTGATATTCCTCAAGTTTGGCAAATTTTCACTGAAAACTTGCATTCACGACCTCCACATCGGATTTTTCCGACCTGTGAGGAACTGGTTTTGCACTCGATGCCAGAATTTCAGCGAGTTCCGTCCTGATGGTTCCAGTGGCCGGCTGAAGTCTGGAAAACGCGGTCAGTTCGTGAAAGATCGTCTTCCGAGAGTGATTCCCAGACCGCCTGACACCAGACGCATTCCACCGTTTCGAGATGAAAACGGATCTGTTCCGAAAGGCCGGCTCCGCTCTCGTTTCTCGCGTAGCGAGCGAGAACTTCCCGGGAAAAACACCCCACGCGATGACTTCGCCAGATTTCGCCCAGCGTTAAAGCACCGCTCTGGCGCGTTTGCCGCAGTCCGTCCAATCGGCTCTGAAGTTCAGTCGACTGCCTTACGAGATGCTCAATTTGAGCACTGCGTGCCAACGAAACGGTCTCATCCAGCCAGGCCAGAAGCTCTTCATCCGTTGGTTCGGGATTGGTGACGGGGGGGTGGCGAAGTGTCATCGCTCGAAGAGATCCAATCCGTCAGTAAGTAGAGAAGAGAGTCAAAATCGCTGATGACAGCCGGGATTCGAGAAATCCTCCAGTAAAGTCGTTCGCCACAATGCCATATCGGTATCGGTCATTCAATCATTGATTGTCAGGAATTGGGAGTTCCATCATGCTGCCGCCCGAAAGAGTGGAGTTCGCAGCAACGACCCTATCTGCCAATTTTCTACGAGCGATTTTTGCATCCTTCTTGAATTTCTGATGTCACGGGTTTTTGGAATGTAAGGCTGAATTTTTAACGTGAATTCATTTTTGGAAGCAGAAACCTGCCAAGTTTGCATGGGTTCAGCCGTGCAGGCTTGCTGCTGGTTTTCTTCAGCGTTAGGATTCGGCGGGCAAGGAATCAAGCGGAATTGGCAGTATGTCAACCATTTCGCCCCGGACTGCTGACAGGCGGTTGGGTGAATCTCTGGAGGCATGGTGTCCACTGGCTGCGTGAAGACCTGCTATTGAACAAATTTTCCCGTCGCCTCCCATCGAAGGAATATCGAGTGGCCATTTTCAAGCCGCTGTCGCTGGACGAGATGAAAGCCAAAACCAAGGTGCTGCGTCGACACATTGTCCGCATGACGACGGAAGCTGGCAGTGGCCATCCCAGCAGTAGTATGTCTGCCGTGGAGATGGTGACCGCACTGTTTTTTGGCGGGTTTATGCAGCACGACCCAGCACAGCCTCGCTGGAATAACCGTGACCGCTTCATTCTCAGCAAGGGACATGCAGTCCCCGTGCTCTATGCCGCCTTGGCAGAATGTGGTTACTTCCCTGTCGAAGAACTGATGACACTCCGCAAGCTGGGCAGCCGGCTCGAAGGTCATCCCAATATGAAGCGACTCGATTGCATCGAAGCTTCGACGGGCTCGCTCGGGCAAGGTCTTTCCGTCGGCGTTGGACATGCACTGGCCTGCCATATGGATGGTCTATCAGCTCATACCTACGTCATGCTGGGCGATGGTGAGATGGGCGAAGGCCAGGTTTGGGAAGCTCTCGCTTCTGCCGAGAAGTACAAGCTGGCGAACCTGACCGCGATCGTCGATCAGAACGGATATCAGCAGACGGGAGCCACCAAGGACGTTCTCAAGCTCACCGAGTTCCAGCCCAAGATTGAATCTTTCGGTTGGCACGTTCAGACCATTAACGGCAACGATATCGAGCAGGTGATCGCCGCTCTGACAATCGCCCGTTCGATCAAAGATCGTCCGACAGCGATTGTCTCTAAGACGCAAAAGGGCTTTGGCATTCTGCCTGTTCTGGCCCCCACTGGCGATCTGAACTATCACGGCAAGCCACTTTCCAAAGAGCTGGCCGAAAAGGCATTGGCCTTGCTGGCCGATTAGTTCGCACAATTTCTTGTTGCTGCTGTTGTTTTCCCGTACTTCAAGTTCATGCCTGTAGAACAGGATTTTTCAAATGACAATCGGACAAGCAGCCGGTCTTAAGCTGGGCAAAGCCGTACGCGATGCGTTCGGTACTGCCTTGAAAGAACTGGGCAATGAATTTCCCACTGTCGTGACTGTCGATGGCGACGTGGGTAACTCCACACGCACGGAAGTCTTTGCCAAAGCCTTCCCTGAGCGTGGATTTAACGTGGGTATTGCCGAGAGCAATATGGTGGGTGTGGCGGCTGGTCTGGCTGCTGCGGGCAAGATTCCTGTGGTTTCCAGCTTTGCTGCCTTCCTGACTTGCAATGCCTACGACCAGATTCGTATGTGCGTGGCTTACCCTCATCTCAATGTGAAGATGGTGGGTTCTCACGCGGGGATTTCGATTGGCGAAGACGGCGCGTCGCAAATGGCCATTGAAGACATCGCCTTGATGTCGGCATTGCCAGGTGTGGCAGTCGTTGTCCCTGCAGATGCCCCCAGCACCAAACACCTCGTGAAAGGAATGCTGGAGCATCATGGGCCGGTCTATTTGCGTTGTGGCCGTATTGATGTGCCTGAGATTTATGGCCCGGATTCAGTGCTGACAATTGGCAAGGCCAATCAGCTGCGGGATGGGAAGAACCTCACCATTATTGCCAATGGCCTGATGGTGGGTATTGCTCTCGATGCGGCTGTCGCACTTGAAGCCAAGGGAATCTCGGCTCGCGTGCTCGATCTCCACACTGTTTCACCGATTGACCAGGAAGCGATCGTGAAGGCAGTCAAAGAGACTGGTCGCCTGGTCGTTGCCGAAGAACACCTGCCACATGGCGGTGTGGGTTCGGCTGTGGCTTCGGTCACTGCCCAGCTGGCTCCTTGCCCGATTGAGTTTGTGAACATCGGTAATACTTATGCCGAGAGTGGCGATCCTGAAGGCCTGCTCAAGAAGTACGGCCTGACTGCCGAAGCGATTGTGGCTGCTGCTGAGAAGGTTTGCAGCCGCTAAGCGAGAAATCGGTGAAAACTTGTCGATGACAGCAAGGTCGCGTGGACATTCCATGCGACCTTGTTGCATGATTAAACTGTGATTGATGATCATCGTGTGAAATGGAAAAGGTTCAGAAAGACATCTTCTCCGCGTGAAGTTGATCTGACTAATTTGCAATCAAAACCAGGGAGTGAGTTTGTTGGAGTTTCGTTCGTTTCGAAACCATGATGTCCCCGTGATAGCTGAACTATGGAATAGTGCCGAGCTGGGTCGTGGTGCGGTGATCATGCACGGAACAGACGAGCTCGACTTTTTTGTGCTCTCGCAGCCTCACTTTGACCGGCATGGCTTAATCCTGGCGTTTGTGGATGGTCAGCCGGCTGGCTTTGTCCATGCTGGCTTTGGGGTTGGCAGCAATCGCACCACGGTCGATTCGACGACAGGTGTGATCTGTGCTCTGGTGGTTCACCCGGCTTTTCGTCGACGCGGGATTGGGCGAGCGCTGGTCCAGCAGGCAGAAAGTTATCTTCTCTCGCACGGTGCCCAGGTTTTACTGGCCGGGCCGGCAGACCCTTTCAATCCTTACTGGAGTGGTCTGTATGGCGGCAGCGAAGCCTCTGGATTTCTGGAATCGGATGTTCTCGCCAAGCCGTTTTTTACGTCCCTCGGTTATCGTCCACAAAGTATGATCGGGGTGTTCCAGCGAGTGATTGGTCAGCGAGATCCAATTAATGTGCGGCTGATGCGTGTCCGCCGATCGACCGAATTGCGATTGCTGGATGATCCTGTCCCTCGCGATTTCTGGACGCTTACCAATCGAGGTCGTCTCGAAACGGCCAGGCTGGGACTGGTCCTCAAAAAACAGGAGTTACCTGTCGGCTGGGTGACCATTTGCGGGCTCGATATGTATTCGAGCAAATGGCAACAGCGGGCGATTGGTCTGCATGGGATTCATGTGGCTCCTGAGCATCGCCGGCAAGGCTACGGCCAGGCTCTGTTATGCGATGTCAGCAAACAACTCAAAGATGACCAGGTCGACCTGATGGAGGCTCACGCCAACATGGAAGACCCTGCGGCAATGGCAGTGCTGATTTCGAGTGGCTTTCAGTTGATTGATACGGGAATCGTCTATCGCAAAGCCTGAGTTTCTCGACGGCGACTCCCTTCGACTCATGGGAGACCGGACTCATCATGGTGATGGCCTGGATGAGACTGAGTCGGTCATGACTGGAAAGAGTTGTGCCGTAATCAGCTTCTGATTGGAACCGAGGCCTTGAATCAATTGCGGTGCCCAGTTTTCAATCAATCGACGGTCGGCTGCGGAAAGATCGTCGGCATTTCGTTCGCCAATCCCTTCGGGCCATCGAATCGGCTCGCCAATCAGCTGCATCTGCTGGAGCTTTTCGATGGTCTTGGGATTCGCAAAGTCAGTGTAGCCATAGCTCGTTCGATAACGCAGAATCTCCCGCCAATTGACGAAGAGATGGGTAATGCCTGCTTGTGCCAGGCGCGCCCGAATCTCATCGGCGGTACGCCACTGGCCGTCTGGGTGAGTACACCACTCTTCCAGTAAACATACATCGAAGACAGTGTTGTATCTCAGATCGAATCGTGCATCGAAGATCTCCGCCTCACCGACCATCAGGACGCGAATGTCTTGGGGAAGTGCCCCCTCCTCAATAGCCTGATTGATGGCAGCGATCTCGGGGCATGTGGTTCTCGCGGTAAAATCGCTGGCGGCCGGGAGCTTGGTCAGCCATGAGTTGTAGTTACCGACAGGGCCGGTGTTGATCGAGAAGTTGAAGATCGCTGATGCCCCCAGCAGGATCATCAGGGATTGCCTGACTGCATTGGGGACACTCTGAGAAAAGCGCGCCAGCCCTGCTGCTGAGATCAGGCAGAGCAGTGGGAGCATCGGTGCCCAGAAGCGGTCAATCCGGTGTGTGAACAACCACCAGGTGGCATAGAACCATGCCAGAAACAAGAGGGACAGGAGCAGGACGTTTTGGGAATCCCGGACTTGTTCATCACCTTTTTCGCGAGTTGAAGGCAGAATCCAGTAGAGAGGTAAGCCCAGCAGAATGAGGCCACTTTGCCAATCACTGCGGGCGAGGATGTCGTAAACATCGGTAAAAAACGAGAGGGGCGAATAATGGGGAGGGGCATGCCCACGTCGCCATTTTTCATTGAGCGCCGCATTCCAGTCGAGGCCACCAAAGACGGAATAGAGCAGGGGATAAACCGGGTTACCCGTTTGCCAGACGTTTTTGATCAGCCAGGGGCCAGCAAAGACAAGCACGCCGGCAGAAAAGACCAGTGGCCAGATCCACCATGTCCTGAATGACTTGGCTGATCGGTTTTCACTCGATGAACTGTCGGCCTTTGCCGCAAGTGGAAATCGAATGACGGTTGCCAGGCCAATCGGGATGACCACGAAGAGGAGTGCCGGGTATTTGCAGCCAAAAGCAGCACCGGCCGACAACCCGGAGATCCACCACCAGAAATTGGGATGAGACTCTGGTACCGCGGAATGACTCACTTCCGGGAGACTTAAGGATCGTCCATAGAGAGCCGCCAAAAAAGCGGCGAGCAGATAGCACGAAAAGGCTTCTTCCACATAGGCGATAGTCGAGAGCCGGTATGTCCAAGGGATCGTGATCCAGATCCAGGCTGATAAAAGAGCAGCCTGTGGAAACCACTTCTCACAAAGAGCCCACAACCCCAGAGCCGTCAGCGGTCCGAAGAAAGCGAGCGTGAGCGTGGCGACATAACTTCCTGCCAGCCAGTCGTTCATCAGCACCATGGCTGCCAGTGACAGCATCTCGGTAAGAAACGGAAAACTCGTGTAGACGTTATGTGGCAAGAACTCGATCTGACCCTTGAGGAAGTATTCTTTGGGGCCGCCGAGATGATACTCCTTCACGTCGAAATCGGTTGTGGGCGAGACTCCACCCAGCCAGATCGTCCATAGAAATAACAGTGCCGAGACCCAACCCAGGAGCGTCCAGAGATCGCGGGATTGCCAGGCATTGGTGATCGATAACCAGATCAGTTTTCCTAAACGAAGTACTGGCTGAACTAAGCCCACGAAGGCACCGGCACCCCCGACGAGCAGCCAGGCCGCCAGCAGGATGGTCGATAACTGCCCCATCAGCCCCACAATCAGCACGAAAGTCGAAGTCGTGGCGAGCCCCAGGGCGGCTGAGAAGAACAGCAGATTCCCCGTTTGAGCGCGACTTTCGTTATTCGCAAGGGTTACCTGATTGATCGATTCCTGCTTTGCAAAGACATCCGCTTTGAATAGACGACTCGATCCCAGGATCAGCAGCCACCCCCAACCCGCCGAACCGATGATGAGAGCCGCAGAAACCAGCGAGTAGCCGATGCGTTCGAAGAGAAAGAAGAATCCGTGCGGCAATCGGGATTCAAACTCGGGATCGACCAGATCCATCAGTTGGAAAGGGACCAGCGACCAGTAATCAAGCCGGGAAACATTGCCATTATTGGGCAAACCCGTCCAGTAGAAGAACATGGTTGCCAACACCAGCCAGACACCGGCTATTGCCCAGCGAACTGTTCGAGATAAGTCTGGCGTCTGTGGAGCTTCAAGACTCGATGAGTGTGAGGCAGCCGGAGGAGGAGGTGTTTGTGAAACTGAGCGTTTTCGACTCATGGGCCGCTTTCTTATGGGCCGCTTAACTAAAATCGCAGTCGTGGGATCAATCGGGTCATGCAGGGATCATGACATGCTGCTGCCGAGAGTGCGATCGAACGGGCTGCCAAATGCGTTGAGCCTGTTGATCACATGACCAAAGCCCCCGAAAATCATCAGGCAATCACATCGTGAACCACATGTCCAAAGACATCGGTCAGCCGCATATCCCGCCCGCCAAAACGAACCGTCAATTTCGTATGGTCAATTCCCATGAGCCAGAGCATGGTGGCATGCAGGTCATGAATTTCCAGTTTTTTGTCGATCGCGTAATAGCCATATTCATCAGTCTGGCCATAGCTCATGCCTCCCTTCACACCACCGCCAGCCATCCAGACGGTATAGCCGAAGGGATTGTGATCTCGGCCATCGGCACCCTGGGCCTGTGGCGTTCTGCCAAATTCACCGGCGAAGACGACAAGTGTCTGGTCGAGGAGGCCACGACTCTTGAGATCGGTCAGGAGAGCCGCAATCGGTTGATCGACCGCTTTACAGTTCAATTCGTGACCATTCTTGAGACCACCATGCTGATCCCAGCGATCAACTCCCACGCCGGGGCAAGTCAGCTCGATGAAGCGCACGCCTGATTCGACGAGCCTGCGGGCGAGAAGACATTGCCTCGCATAAACTCGCGTCGGAGCGAAATCGGAATCGAGACCGTAGAGTTTCTGTGTCGCTTCTGATTCGGTTGCCAGATCGACCAGTTGAGGAACGGTGGTCTGCATGCGAAAGGCCAGTTCATAGTTGGCAATGGCCGATTCGAGAGCATCTGGCCTCCCTGCGCGATTGGAAGCGGCCTGGTCGAGTTGCTTGAGCAGATCGAGCTTTCTTTTTTGTGCTGCTAGTGGCCCGGGAGCCGGTTCCAGATCCGAGATGGGCATCTTTTGTGATTTAAGAATTGACCCCTGATGGGTGGCCGGCAAAAACCCATTGTGGAAGCAATCGACACCACCGGGAGGGATCAGCCCTCCGTTCAACACGAGAAAACCCGGTAGGTTCTGGCATTCTGTACCCAGGCCATAAGAAACCCAGGCACCCATGCTGGGACGGCCCTGCAGTCCGTGGCCTGTATGGAGAAAGTAATTGGCATTGGTGTGTTCAGAGAAGGCAGAGGTCATCGAGCGGATGACACACAGATCGTCGGCCTTCGAGGCAATGTGAGGAATCAGCGAACTGAAAGGTAAGCCACTTTCGCCATGCTGAGTGAACTCCCAAGGCGACTTCATGATCTTGCCGTTGTTATCGAACTGCGTGGCCTGAACTTTCATCTTCATGGGTTCGCCATGCTCTTTGGTGAGCCTGGGCTTGGGATCGAACAGATCCATCTGAGATGGGCCACCATCCATATACAGGAAGATGATGTTCCTCGCTTTGGGGGCATGATGGGTCGCGGGCAAAACCGGTGCGCCGGCAACATCAGCATAGCCTCGTTCTGCAGCCAGGCCTGCCAGTGCCACACCACCAAAACCACAGGCCAGTTGTGCCAGATACTCACGGCGATTTGTGGGAGATGAATGAAAATTCAAGCAATGTGTCATGGCGGGAGAATCCGGCGGGTGAGCCACGAAGGGCGGGGCAATGCACCCATTGATTCCAACACATCGAACCGCAAGATGCCAGAGGAAACTGGAAGCCGTCCCCGGCGAACCGCGGTCGGCACACTTGGGGCACTCTTGGGACACTCTTGGGGGCTTACGCTTCGCTGGCAGGCAACTGAGCAATCCACTGCTGCAGAGATGTCACGCTCGGCTCTGGTGATTCCTGAATCGATTCGAGGGCCTGCACCACGGCAATACATCCAGGCAGTGTCGTCACACAGGGGATGCCATTCATGACAGCGGCAGCACGAATACGGCCTTCGTCGGAACGGGCACCCTTTCCACTGGGTGTATTAAAGACGAGTTGAACCTGGTTGTTGGCCATGTAATCGAGCAGGTTCGGGCGACCTTCCTGCAATTTACGAACTGTCTCGACTTCGATCCCTGCTTCGCGCAGAACACGCGAAGTCCCTGAGGTTGCCAGAATCTTGAAGCCCATATCAATCAGCCGACGGGCACTGCTGATAATGTGCTCTTTGTGTCGGCCAGCGAGACTGATAAAGACTGCTCCACTCGAAGGGAGTTTATTCCCGGCACCCAGTTGAGACCGGGCATACGCTGCTGGGAATGTCGAGTCGATGCCCATGACTTCGCCGGTCGATTTCATCTCGGGCCCGAGGATGATATCGACACCCGCAAAGCGAGTGAACGGGAAAACGCTCTCTTTGACCGAAACGTAAGGCGGCACAACCTCCTTAGTGAAGCCCAGCTCTTTCAAGGTTTTGCCAACCATGATCTTGGCTGCCAGCTTCGGCAAGGGGACGTTCGTGGCTTTGCTCACAAACGGCGATGTGCGGCTGGCCCGAGGATTGACTTCGAGAACATAGACGACAGGTTCGCCACCCTGATGTTTGACGGCGAACTGGATATTCATCAGGCCACGCACCTGAAGCTCTTTGGCCAGTGCATAAGTGGCGGTTTTGATTTCATCAACGATGGTATCGGGGAGTGAATAAGGCGGCAGGACACAGGCGGAATCGCCTGAGTGAACGCCCGCTTCTTCGATATGCTCCATGACCCCGCCCACCACCGTGATTTCACCATCAGAAATGGCATCGACATCGACTTCGACCGCGTCTTCGAGGAACTTATCGATGAGCACAGGACGATCGGGCGAAACATTGACGGCTTCTGTCATGTATTCGCGCACCATGCGCTCGTCGTAACAGATCTGCATGGCCCGGCCACCCAGCACAAAGCTGGGGCGGACGAGGACGGGATAACCAATTTCACTGGCAATCTGCACAGCGCGAGCGGCATCGGTCGCCATGCCGTTGGGTGGCTGGTGCAATCCCAGCTTGTCGAGAATTCCCTTGAAGATCTCGCGATCTTCAGCGGCATCAATCATCGATGGACTTGTGCCGATGATCTTCACGCCCGCTTGTTCAAGACCACGGGCCAGGTTGAGTGGTGTCTGCCCGCCGAATTGAACAATCACGCCATCGGGCTGCAGGCGATCGCAGATATTCAGCACATCTTCCGTCGTGAGTGGTTCAAAGAAGAGCAGATCCGACGTGTCGTAATCAGTCGAGACCGTTTCCGGATTGGAATTGACCATAACCGATTCAATACCCAGTTCGCGAAGTGCGAACGAGGCCTGGCAGCAGCAGTAATCGAATTCGATCCCCTGGCCAATCCGGTTCGGGCCGCCACCTAAAATGATGACTCGCTGACGACCATCGGTGCGGGGGCCCGGGGCTTCGTCTTCCGATTCGTAGGTCGAGTAGTAATAAGGCGTATAAGCTTCGAATTCCGCAGCACAGGTATCGACCTGCTTAAACGTGGGAAGAATGCCCCGCCGCTTGCGTTCGCGCCGGACTTCCATATCCGAGACATCGAGCCAGTCGCCAATCTGCTTGTCGGAGAAGCCGTAGCGTTTGACTTCGCGCAGCAGTTCATCACTGACCTGGTCAAGTCGCTCATGACAGCGCAGGCGCTCTTCCATCCGAACAATGTCGCGAATGTTTTCAAGAAACCACGGGTCGATCTTGGTCAGATCGTGGATTTCGGAATTGCTCAGACCGGCCTTCATCGCATAACGGAGATAA
>JAIXUU010000433.1 GCA_027483405.1 Planctomyces sp.
CAGCCCACGAATTCTTTCGATGATGAAGTTCAAGCCAGGATCTGTCGAACGATAGGTTCCACTGCTATAAGCACCCGAAAGCGAGTGCAGCCCTTCCATGCCAAAAAAGCTGGTCGGGATGCGCCCCTCGATATACAGCGAGGCACCATTGTTAAAGAACTCATCAAACCCACTGGTGGTGGGAGTGTTGTTGGTATCGAACACATTGATCGACAGGATCGGCTGCATTTCTCTTAAAAAGACCACACCACCACCATAAGTGGAGTAAGGAATCACGCGGCCCAGCACCGTGGGAAAGAGAAACGCACCGTTCATAAAGCCGTCAATCCCGTGCGAATTCCCACGGTAGGGCCGGATGAAGCCGTCGAGTGTGTTGATCTTCCCCAGATAAACCAGCATCGATTCCGAAAGAAACTGCGTCACACTCACATTCGAAAGTGCCACTGAGGGAGCATCGCCCGTAGGAAATACCTGCGGGAAGCTGATAGGAATGAGTGCGCCTGTCGAGCGATTGACTGATTCGCCATAGTTCATTTCTCCATGCAGCGTAATCAGCATGCCTTCCTGCAGACCCGCTTTCCCCCCATCAACTTTCAGAAACAGATCGCCACGTCCACCGAAGGCAAATTCATTGTTGATGCCGCCTGACGCCACCCCTTGATAGATGTTCGTCGAGGAAGCCTCGATCGTCACACCGCTTTCGGCCAGTGCATCGCGATAGCCACCCCAGTTGCCAGTCAACTGGGTTCGATCACGCCACGAGTCTGCACTGAGTGCTGCCGAGACAGGATCAATTGAAAAACTGTCTGCACTCGAAAAGGAAGCCAGTTCATAGTTATCCGTTTCAATAACCGACGGAGCGAACAACTCACTGCTGAGCGGTGAGTCGACTTCGACAGGTCGTGACATCGCGGACCCGCGCAGAAACCAGCTGTCGGTAAACAGCGACTCTTCCGCCAGACCTTCGGCAGCCATGGAAGAAGCCAGTAGCACAGACCCCAGGGTCCAACCAGCATGAGCCCAACTTCGCCACGACTTCGTCGCCATTCCAAGGCCTCCCTGCCCGGTCAACAACGGTAAGCTCTTCAATGCACCGTCCATTTCATGCCCCACTGGGGGCACAAAGAGAATTCGACGGCACATTCGATTGCTCGTCTTGTATCGATCTGTGTGGAAAATCGAACTGCGTCAAACCAGGCCGCACGATACGCCCTTAAGGCAAATGCCCGCTCCTTGCCAGCAAACTCGTTTCAAACGGCAAGGCAACTCTTCCAGCCTGAGCTCACTTGAATCACACGAATTCACAAACAATCGGATGAGCGGCAATTTCTGCCGACGACTTGTTCATCCATTTTTCGCTGGTATATGTTCGTTAAGGCGCTCATCATCAGTAGTGCTATGTGAGATCCCACTTTATCTGGCAACTTATGGACGAATTGACACGCCTGCTGGCCGCGATCGATACCGGCCAAGAACATGCGACAGATGATCTGTTGCCACTCGTCTATGCAGAACTTCGCAAGCTGGCAGCCGCTCGCCTGGCGCTGGAACCGGCCGGGCAGACACTTCAGCCCACAGCTCTGGTCCATGAAGCCTATTTGCGATTGATACATGGCCATTCACCCGAAGAGCAGGCCAACGGCAGCGATTCTTCCAGGATTCATGAGAGCGAAGTTCCATTCGAAGAAGATCAATCCGGGATTCCGCAACGCGGGCCACAATGGAAAAGCCGGGCACAGTTCTTTGCTGCAGCCGCCATCACCATTCGCCGCATTCTCATCGATCATGCCCGCCGCAAAAAGAGTCTCAAGCATGGTGGAGAATTTGTCCGGCATAACATCGACGACTTCCCTCCCTGCCTTGTCGAGCCACAGGAAGATCTACTGGCCCTGGATGAAGCCTTGACCAAGCTCGCTGACATCAAACCTCAAGGAGCCGAACTCGTGCAGCTTTTGTACTTTGGAGGATTAACGCTCGCAGAAGCAGCCGAGACGATGGACATTTCTGTCCGCACTGCGAGCCGCTTATGGGCCTATTCGCGTGCCTGGCTGCGCAGAGAACTCGCCGACAACACGACTTCAGTGACAGATTAATCACAGCGGCTTAGTCGGGCCTGGCATTCAAAACCAGTCGAACGGATCTTGATGAGTCATCGTCAAAGATTTTCGGGCCAGGGCCTGCCACATCGCAGATCGAGCACCGAGGGATTAAACAGTCCCAAAGGATCGAGTTGCTGCTTGAGTGTCAGACTCCAGCGTGATGATGACGCATCATGAGAGCGGTTGGCAGGTGGCGGGATCGAATTGTCCGGCCAGCGTGTCCATTCCCATGTCGCTGCCTGAGGATGACCAGCGAGCGATGCCGACTCGACCAGACTCGCCAGCCCAGTGGCCAACTCCTGAGGTGCCGGCGGTTCATTCCATGAGAGCAGCAGCGTTCCATCCAATCCCCGGCCCATGATGCGGGTGGTCTCAGGGAATTGTCTGGCCAGTGCGACCAGTTTTGAACTCGGTAATGACACCAGCAGTTCATAAGGCTGCTGCTGTTGACTGCTCAAAAGGCGTGTCATCAAACGATCAGCATGGGCTGTCTGCCGATCCTCTGAGACCACCAACAGTTCCGTTGGCCCGAGGTTCGAGAGCTCTTTACGAATCGTCTGCACTTCCCACTCGAGTGAAACCTGCGACCCTTCCAGCAGAATGGCCAGCGTCAATGCATTGCCGACAGGTGGCAATGCGGCTCTCTGCAGCACATCCACAGCCACTGGTCGGGTATCTGAGAGGAGCAATCGTTCGAGAGCTGGTTCAAGCTCTTCCCAGGTCTCCCACGTCGTAAGCATCCACGACCACTGGACAGGCTGAGGCTTCAACTTGAATGTGCATTGCGTGAGCAGAGCGAGAGTTCCTCGGGAACCACACATGAGCTTCGCCAGATCGTAACCAGCAACATTTTTGACGACTCGCCCACCCGCCTGAAACAGCAGTCCGTCCGCCGTAAAACCACTGAAACCGAGCAGATAATCGCGGATCGTGCCATAACCATATTGCCTGGGGCCGCAGAAGCCAGCAGCGACCAGGCCACCGATCGTCGCTTCACCTTCGAGTACATCGATCGGTAACTGCTGACCCTCCACATCAAGAAGAGCACACAATTCCCGCCAGGTCATGCCCGCTTCGACAGTAATCGTCATATCGCGGGCAGGATAATCAATCAGTCGATTCCACCTGGTCGTGTCGAATGTCACCCGGGCTTGTGGGGATCGATACAAACGCGGGCTCGATAGTTTGGCCCCTATGGGAACAATCGTGGCTTGCGTTTCTCGGAAATTGGCTGCGAGCCACACCCGCCCTTCGTCAATACTTTCGGGCCGCATGGTGTGATCTGTGACTGTATGATCTATCACTTTGCGAACTTCCTCTGTGAGAGATTCCTTGGCACAAAACTCTCCAGAAGGATTAGACATCGCATGCGCGTCGGACATATTTCCGTTCGATCTGCTGGGGAACTTTGAAGCACAGCCAGTCACGTTGAACCATGAAAACGATTCTTGAAATCATGGCTTTGGTGCTGCCAGGCCTTCGATCTTCAACTCGGAGGCTGCTTTCGTCTTCAAATCAACCTTCAGCACGCGATGGTTATTCGTGTCAGCAATGAACAGAAAACCGCCATAGGTCGCCAATCCCGCGGGTTCTGAAAGTTGAATCGGATCAAGTGCGGCGCCCGGCTTTCCATTCCCCAGCCAGCTTTCACACGTCCTTTTGATCGGGTCAATGACCTTAATCTTATGGTTGTAACTGTCGGCGACATACAGCTTCCCCTCGTGAAACACGATCCCCAGCGGATGCTGTAGACGAACTGCTGATCCCTTGCCATCAATATCGCCAAACTCAAACAGGCTCGCACCTCGCGGCAAATCCGAAGCTCCCACCACAGTGGTCACTTTGCCTTCAGGGTTCTCCAGTTTGTCTGCTTCACTGGTGGTGATTTTGCGAACGGCGGAACCTTCGCTATCAACCACATAAAGCGACTCGCCATCACTGGTGATCCCCGAAGGTTGCGCCAGTGCCGATTGAGACAGACTTCCATTGGTAATGTCTTCCCGTCCAGAACCCGCATAGTTCTGTATGGTCTTACTTCCCAGTGCATGTGACCAGAGTTGATGCGGCCCCGCCATCGCGACATAGAGCACACCCTGATGAATGTAAAGATCCCACGGGCTGTTCAGAGCTGTGGTTCGTAACTCCCCGCCACGATCACGGCCGCGGGCCTGTTCGCCAGTCCCTGCGAGTGTCGAAACTTCCCATGTGGTCAGGTCCACCGTCCGCAGCAGATGATTTTCCGTATCGGCCACATAGAGCGTATTGCCTTCCAGTGCCATTCCTTGCGGATGGTCAAACTGTGCCGATTCAGCCGGTCCATCTTTGGCACCAATCTTTCCACTCCCAATCACCTTGAGGAGTTGACCGGCCAGCGATGCCACCACAATGCGATTGTGATTGCTGTCTGAAACAAAGACTCTCTCGTGGGCCGGATCAACCAGCAGCTTGCCAGGGAATCGCAAAGGAGTGGCTGCTTCTTTGCCGCTTTCCAGATCGAAAGCCATCGGCTTTTCGTTGAGTGTCCCCTTCGCCCTATGATAATCGATCACCTTGGCAATCACCTGATCCAGCAGTTCGCGATTTCCTTCGCCGGAAGCGACACCACAAAACTGCCCCTCAGGATCAATTAGCACAAGAGAAGGCCACGACCGAATACTGAACTTGCGCCAGATGGTCATCTCCGCATCGTTGACGACGGGATGCTCAATCTCGTAACGCAAGATGGCTTTGCGAATGTTCCCGGTCTCTTTCTCGTTGTCAAACTTGGCGGAGTGAACACCAATGACCACCAGCTCTTTGCCATATTTCTTTTCGAGATACTTCAGATCAGGCAGAACATGAATGCAGTTGATGCAGCAGTACGTCCAGAAGTCGAGCACGACGACTTTCCCGCGCAGATCCTTCAGTGACAGGGGCTGGCTGGTATTGAGCCACTCGATTCCCCCATCGAGCGAAGGGGCAGGAATGCGATTCGGAAACGGATTCTCAGGCTTGCCGGCTTCTGGTGCAGGCTTAGGCGTGCTCACCGCTGGTGATTGTTCGCCCGACTTTTCCTGAGCAACCGCAGGCACCAACGATAGGCACAGCACTATTGCCATACATGCCCAGAGAGCATGCAGATCCCGGGGCCAGACTCCGCATCGTTGCGGCCAACTCTCAAAATGTCGAAACCAGGCTCGGTTAGAACAAGTCATCATCAAGAACCTGCCTTTCGGAAGCGGCTCATCAGGGAGATCACAAACTCTTGGAGATTCGATCATCATTCACAGGTGACAAAGTTCAAGTACACTTTTCCTCAATCACCTGCTGAACACTCTCACATAGTAAGGCTTTTATACGAGAGATCGTAGCCTCAAAGCCTTCCCCATCGACAATCGAGTCTCAATTCGTGATGCGACACCGTCATTCTCTAGGTGTTGCATCGAGCATCTATCGGTAACTCCTGCCCAACAGAATTCTTCTCCGGCCATTTGCGAGTCGTGCAGCAATCGGCTAATTTTTCAATTCCGACCAGTTTGGTGATCTTTGTCATTTCTCTCTCGTCTCATCATGGAATTCGCCACATGACTCACGCCTATCGCCCCGAGACACTTTGCCTGCATGCCGGCCAGTCTGTCGATCCGACGACGGGTTCCCGCGCAGTCCCGCTCTATCAGACCACGTCTTACGTGTTTAACAGTACCGATCATGCCGCCCGCCTCTTCGCGCTGCAGGAATTCGGCAACATCTACACCCGGCTCATGAACCCGACCACCGACGTTCTCGAAAAACGCCTGGCAGCGCTCGAAGGGGGTAGTGGTGCCTTGTGCGTCGCCTCCGGTCAGGCGGCCGAATCGATTGCTCTTCTGAACCTGTGCGAAGCGGGCGACAACTTTGTTTCGGGCACCAGCCTCTATGGTGGTACCTATAACCTGTTCCACTACACCTTCCCCAAAATGGGCATTCACGGGAAGTTCGTCGATCAAAGCCAACCCGAAAACTTTGCTCGCGCCATTGATGACAAGACAAAGGCGATCTATCTCGAAACCATTGGCAATCCTCGCGTCGATGTGCCTGATTTCGAAGCGATTGCGGATATCGCTCACAAAGCTGGTGTGCCTCTGATTGTCGATAACACGCTGGCTTCACCGGTGCTGTGCCGACCATTCGATTTTGGTGCCGACATTCTCGTCGAATCATGCACCAAGTTTATTGGCGGCCACGGAACATCGATTGGCGGGGTGATTATCGAGAAGGGGGGCTTCCCCTGGAATAATGGCCGGTTCCCCTCATTCACCGAACCCGACCCCAGCTATCACGGCATGAAGATTTTCGACACCTTCGGCCCTATGAACCTGGCCTACATCATCAAGTGCCGCGTTCAAGGCCTGCGTGATCTCGGCCCTGCCATGAGCCCATTCAATGCGTTCATGTTCCTTCAAGGGCTGGAAACCTTGCATCTGCGCATGGAACGCCACAGTTCGAACGCTCTGGCGGTCGCTAAATTCCTCGAAGCTCATCCCAAGGTAGGCTGGGTGAACTACACCGGCCTCGAATCGCATCCTTCTTACCAGCTGGGCAAGAAGTATCTTGCCAAAGGTTGTGGCGCCATTATGGGCTTTGGCATCAAGGGAGCCACACCGAAACAACAGCAGGAAAATGGCATCAAGCTCATCAACAACGTGAAGCTCTTCTCCCACCTGGCGAATGTGGGCGATTCCAAGTCGCTGATTATTCACCCATCGAGCACAACTCACCAGCAACTCACTCCTGAAGAGCAAGTCTCGACAGGTGTGACACCTGACTTCATTCGCCTTTCGATTGGTACCGAAGCGATTGAAGACATCATTGCCGATCTCTCCCAAGCACTCGATGCTGTGTAACGATTGCCAAAGTGTGAAGTTGCCATACAGACAACAGCCCGGCTCTCGAACTTCGAGGCCGGGCTGTTGCTTTTAACTTTTGTCGAGATTCCACGTCTCGTTCCGAGACTTGAGCACCTGCTACTTGGCTTTGGCTTTCTTCTTGCCTGGCGTGGGCAGGTTGGCCTTCTGCTCATCAGTCAGCATGGCAACAACCTGTTCGCGAGTAGCCTTCTGCAGATCGGCCAGCTCTTTTTCGGCCTTGGCCAACGATGCCTTCTGCTCGTCGGAAAGCTTGAGAGCTTCATTGACGGCCTCTTTCAGGTCCTTCCCTTTTTTGCCTGCAGCCTTGGCGGTATCCGAGGCTGTCTTACGAGTCTTCTTTTGATCCTTGGTCAGTACGTCATCGACCTTTTTAACGGCCGCTTCAAGCTTCGGAGTCGCTTCTTTCTTAAGCTCTTCCAGTTTCTTCGTTTGATCATCAGTCAGCTTGATGCTGTCTGGCAGATTGAATGGCTGTGCCACTCCAGGGGCTGGTTTCTTCGCAGGTTTGGCATCTTCCTGGGCATCGACTGGCAGAGAGACAATCGCTCCACAGACAAGGGCCACCAGCAACGACAAACGAAAAGTTGTCGCGATCATCGATTTCAGCATTTGGCGATATCCCACAGGGCTGTTGTAAAAGTCTCACCACCAACATGGGGGTGAACCTGCATATTCAAAATTCTCAGGCAAACAACGAAGGAATGATGTTCCCGTCACGCACGATCATCAGTGGCCGACCGGTATTGGTCTGATACTCTTTCTTGGGATCGATCCCGAGATTGTGATAGAACGAAGCAGCCACATCATCCGGTGTAATGGCCTGGCTCGCAGGTGCCATGGCTTTGTCATCGCTGGCACCAATCACCTGACCCGCACGCAC
>JAIXUU010000384.1 GCA_027483405.1 Planctomyces sp.
CCTTATAACCCCATGTCCAGCCGACCGAGATCCCGGAGTAAGGAGCATCCGATATCGAGTTATCCGAAATCCGGTTTTCACTCGACTGAAAGACGATGACTCCCACAGCACCAAAATCAATGTTTCCATAGCGGCTGATCTGACAACCCGACACGGTATTGTGACTAACCTGCTTTTCCGGCTCGGGTGCGATCACTGTCTCACCAATCCGGATCCCGCCCGCCCCCAGGTCATGCAATCGGCAGTTTTCAATCCGAATGGAATTGCTGCCTGTCTGCAAATCTACGCCATATCCCGCGACGAGAGAGACGATGGAGTTTTTGAGCGTGCATTGACGAGCCCAGCGGAATTGTATGGCACCGCGTCTTCTGGCCGCCGCCTGCACATCGATTTCGCCTTGAGCAGAAAATGCACTCCCACATTCCCGGAAGTCGAGACCTTCGAGCGTCACGTTCTCGGCATGGTCAACGACCACCAAGGCTTCCAGTAGCGAGACATCCACTGGTGGTATGGTCGATGTAGAATCCGGCTGCAATAGTGGCTTCCAGAGGATGGCGTTTTCAGCAGGCCGATAGATCCATTCTCCCTCGCGATTGATATCCCCTAAAGAGTTCTCAAACCAGAAGCGGTTTTTCTTTTCCTGCCGATGACTGATGGCCGCCAGCGGAAGGGTAAGTGTGCGTTGTTTTGTATCAATGCCAGTCACAACCTGCTCGAAGCCAGCCCATTTCTGGACAGCTCGAATGACAAGGCCCGATTGATTGTCCCAAGCCGAATTCCAGTGCTCTTGAGGAATCTCCAGTTGGATGGGCCCATTTGTCTGGAGAGTCTGTTCTGTTTCCAGCCAGCCAGCATCAGGCGTGCGAGCCCGGGCGAGGAGTTTCCCATCGTGAAAGATCAGTCGAGGGCTGAGATGTGCCGGAACCGGCATGGGTAAAGTGGCTTGCCAAAGCCCGTCATGCCCTGCGACAGGCTTCCAATCGTTCAGTGAAATTGACCCGCGAATGATGGCTCCCGGCGAGCCCCTAAGAGTCATCCCGTTATGCTTGGCAGTCAACTTCAGCGTTTTGTCGAGTCGATATTCTCCCGGAGAGAGAATAATTGTCGCCCCCGGTTGCTTAGACACGATCCGGTCGATCGTTTTCTGAAGAGACCCTTCCACAAGGTTTTGTGGGGAAATCCGCTTGTCATCGGCAGCCAAACATTCTGCAGCAGAAAGAACTGCGACTGCCAGAACGGTCATGAGAATCTGGCAGATATCTGATACAGAAGTTCGGTATCGTGACCCTTCCCAAACTCTTGTTTTTTGGGGGGACACAACCTGTGTTGCTGACAGTCGCTGCCACATGGCAATCCTTTTTCTCAACCGTACTCTGAGAGAACATTGTGATGCACGAGACATTACCATACCGGAACTGCAGCTTCATTCATCAGCGAGCAATGTCCTGCTACTGGGGAAAACACTTGCCGAATGCGACCAGCAGCTTGAGTGGACCTCTCAGGCGGATTTTACGTGTCAGTAATGCCCAGACGATGTGGCGTTCCTTTCGAAGAAACCCAATCCAGGTCGAGGCCTCTGCGATAATGCTGAGGTCTGCATGGCCCTGGTGGCCTTCTGTGACTGTCAAAGTCTGGTCATGAATCTGAAACGTCGCCCGCTGAGGCTGCCCCTTCGACATTTCATTGCCAGTAAACGTGAAATGGAATGTGGCATTCAACCCAGTCGATTGCTTTGGTTGAAATACGTGAGGAGCCCCTTTGAGGAAACCATCAATCGTGGTCGGCCGCAGACCGTTACCAACAATCTTGACTTTCTTGTGGGGAAATCGTCGGGTCACATACTGCTGAGCATCGGAGTTCTTCAGCACATAGATGGTCTCGTGCTTGTCTTGCAGTGGACGCACAATCTCCTGGAGATGCTCTTTTTTGTCGGCTAGATAGGGGCCGATGACTTCTTCTCCCGCAGGGCAAACCGACAGGCAGTAAGCCGCCTTATAATTGGGACCAAACGAGAGACTTTGCCACATGGATGAAGACTCGGCATCGGTCACTCGCTGGCGATATTCGACAGCATTCCTGCTATCAACGACCTGCTCCACCCAGTCCGTGAAGCCTCCCATGAATTCGCGGTAGTTGTGTGTATAGCAGGCAGAAAAATTGAATTGACCATCGGCTGCAATCGCACCCACCGGACAAGCGGCTACGCAAAGTTTGCACTCCAGGCACGGGTTGTAACTGATAGGATCGTCATATGCCGAAACCTCGGCATCGATCAGAATTGTCCCCAGAAGTATGAAGTTTCCGAATTGTGGATGAATCACATTGCGATGAATCCCCATCATCCCCAGTCCCGCAGCGACAGCCACTGGTTTGTGGGACACCACCCAGACCTTCCCGGGAAAGTCAGCCATCTCCATAGGAAAACCCATGGAGGGATTCATAGCTCCAATACCACGATCTTCAAGCTGGCGGACAATGCGGTGAGCGATTTCATTCACCTCATCACCGCAATGATGAAACTCCAGATTAGCCACAGATCGAGAGGGAGAACGAATGGGTTCGCGATTCATCCGGACAACAATGCTCATGAGCGTTCTCGTCCGGGGGTAAGCCTTCAAGATCTCGTGCCGCTCATGATCCAGAACAGGCCTGCCGATCTCGATGAGCCCCACATCATCGGCTCCAGCATCGCGTGC
>JAIXUU010000432.1 GCA_027483405.1 Planctomyces sp.
CCAGGCGCTGCAGCAGACGGCGGGGCATGATTCGTTTTTCGTGTCCACAGCTCACCGGTGCCCCGCCGCTGCTGAGCTGGGTCGTTAGGCAGCCGAAAACATTCCGGAGGCTGAGATGCGATGAGCCATAGCATAAAGTTCGAGTGCCCCCAATGTGGGGCTTCCGACTGGTATCGTTACCCACACCGGCGATGGGTACAGGGGTACAAACGGAAGGTGATCGCAGGCGAACGGATGCGAGTCCTCGCCGCATCACCCTTAGATATCGTCCGTTGCCGCGTGTGTGGCGTCGCATTCAGTTGCTCCCCACCGGGGGGCCGGCACCGGCACGATTACCTGCTCCCTGTGGATTCCACTGTCATCAAACAGGCAGAGAAGCTGGCTGGCGGCGATCAAGACGCCGAACAAAACGCTGCGGCAGACGGTGGGTGCACGTAGGCTTTCTGAGATTCGTCGCTCACTCAGCCTCCGCAGGGTGGACCAGACGTGGCTTTGAACGTCTGAGTGACGAAAGTCACAAGAAATAGCCTGCAAAACTCCGCATGGTCACGGTGAATCTCAGAGTGGCCCCGGTTGAAATTCTGATTTCTACCGGCGTGGCAAAGCCACACAATGTTTGATTCCCCGTCAGCGACAGAAGTTCTGATTTAGTCGCATTTCAAGCGACAAACGAGAGTCGCTTGCTGGCTGATCCCTTCAACCTCTTCTGACTGCGGCCCACAGGTAGCTCGAAAACGATCAACCTGCGCCACCGTGGGATGTTGAAGACAGAGGTATAGCACGGTGGCCGGGTGCGGTGTAGCGTGGTATGACGTGGAGCGAATCATCGCCACTCGTTTGAGATGCTGACGCTTCAAAATTGACATATCCATACGACTCGGCCAAATTGCGGTAAAACTCTACCGCACTTCGGCGGTCGAATACCTGTTCGTCGGACAACATCGGATCGAGTAAATCTCCCATGCCCGCTGTTCCAACTGGTTACTTCCGACTTGCAGAACAGATCGGCTCCTGGGCGGTGTTCGCGGACATCAGTCTCTCAGCAATCGTACGGGCTGATCGATGCCCTATCGTGACACTTGACCAAAACGTCTACATTGACACCGACGGCCGAGATCTCGCGGCAATCTCATTCGGCGCTGCGTACGCTCTTGGATATATACGCGATTCCGAGGGCGTAGGGATCATCGTTCACAGATTGCACACGAATCCCGTGGATACAACGCCAATGGCATTGGCGTTTGCGACTTGCCACGCCGTATTCGACTGCCTAAAAGTCTGTCCGACGAACGGACCATACTTCGATCGATCCACGAAGTCTTTCGTGTTTCCGGGGCGAGGTACGATCAACTTATGAATGGTGCTCTGACGCACAGCGCGACGAACAAAAAATGCACGAGAGTTGCCGATCGGGCGTTACCTGAAGTCAAAGTCTCTTGGCGGCAGCCGGGTGATTTTGACGTTATGTTGCTGAAGTCGAGGTATCCGGAATGAAACGTCATCTCGCAATCGGCGACATTCATGGCTGCTATGACGCGTTGCGAAAACTCTGCGATTTCGTCGAGATTGGATCTGACGACAGGATCATTACCCTTGGGGACTATCCAAATCGCGGCCCCGACACAAATGCCGTTCTGGATTGGCTTATCCATCTCGAATCTGCTTACGATCTTCGGCCTCTGCGCGGCAACCATGACATTATGATGTTAAACGCTCGTGAAGACGATTCCAACTACCGCAAATGGATTAATGTCGGTGGTGACAAAACTCTGAAATCGTACGCGCGTTTCGACGGCGATTCTGGTTCACTCGCTGACATACCGGAGTCGCATTGGGACTTTCTCGAAAACAAGCTGCTGCCTTACTTCGAAACAGAGACGCACTTTTTTGTTCATGCGAATGCATACCCCGATATAGCGCTAGCCGATCAACCGGACTTTATGCTGTACTGGGAACCATTCGACAATCCACCGAAACACGAATCGGGCAAAATCATGGTCTGCGGTCACACGTCTCAGAAGTCTGGGTTACCGATAGCAAATTCAAATTCCGTTTGCATTGACACATGGGCCTGTGGCGGTGGGTGGCTGTCTTGCTTGCACGTGGAATCGGGTATGATATGGCAATCCAATCAACGCGGTGAGACACGTCGCCTCTGGTTGGATGAAATCCGCTGCGACGATGCAGGTTAACATAAAATAACATGGGAGTTGCGGGTCGCGCGAATCCCCAAATCCAAGTCGTTTTCCGCTGCCCAGTGAATGGTGGCGTTATCCAACCGAAATCCTCCGCGGTAGATGAATATGGGACATTATCTTGTTATCGATCTGGAAGCGACATGCTGTGATGACAATGCGTTCCCACGGAACGAGATGGAGACAATCGAGATTGGCGCCGTCATGGTCTGCAAGCGTACGCTTTTGACGGTTGATGAGTTCCAGTCGTTTGTCTCGCCAGTTCGAAATCCGGTTTTGACCCAATTCTGCATTCAACTGACGGGCATCTCACAATCGCAGGTTGACGAGGCGCCGGGATTTAAGAATGCACTTCACAACTTGATGAATTGGGCCCAGTCCTTTCCTGAGTTCACGTTCTGCTCATGGGGCGACTATGATCGTAAGCAGTTACGATCTGATTGCGAATTTCATGGATCTCCCTTTCCTTTGGGCGAAAGGCACATCAACCTTAAGGCGGAGTTCGCATCGATCAGGGGCCTGCGCAAGAAAATAGGCGTGCAAGAAGCTTTACGCACAGTTGGTCTAAAGTTCATCGGTTCACATCATCGTGGCATTGACGATGCCCGTAACATAGCGAGTCTGATTCCATACATATATCCTCTTGAAACCTCCAGATAAATATCGCTTGCACCTGAGTTCAGAGCATCGAACTTTTTCAATTGAGCATTACCCGTCACCGCCTAAATTTATACTACAACCATGCAAGACTCACGAACCCTTTCCACCTCACGAGTGCTTCCCTATTCACCGGAGGCGATCTTCTCGGCATTTGCATCGGCACCGGTGCTGGCATCGTGGTGGGGGCCCGATGGATTTACAAACACGTTCGATGTGTTTGACTTCGCCGTGGGCGGCAAGTGGATCTTTACCATGCATGGGCCGGATGGTACCAACTACGCCAATACGAGCTACTTCGAGGCACTTGAGCCGGGCAGACTCGTTGTCATTCGGCATGACTGTGCGCCCTACTTCACACTGACAGTGCGCCTGTCGAAAGTTGATGGAGGCACGAACCTGACATGGGATCAAACCTTTGATGACCCAGCGACGGCTCAAGCCGTCAAAGCCAGAGTGGGAACTGCGAACGAAGAGAACTTAAACCGACTCACTCTCGCACTTGGCCAGGGAACCCAATGATTCGCCAATGGAGGAGTGAAGTGCAATACATCGCGCAGGGACCGCCAAATGGCCCCCGGTTGAGTGCCTTCATTTCTATCGGGGTGGTGAAGCAGCAAGGGGAATGAACTGATGGTTAACGGCAATGTGATCCAATTGGATTTCTTATGAGGAATGGGGCGGTTTGCTGTGGGTACTGGAAACGCCTCCGCCTGAGGCATACAGGAAGCGAGCCGATGAGTCATGTCTGTCATGCGGGGTTAGATCGCGATTGTGATGGCTGCGGTATCGCACCGGAGCCGCGTGCGGTGTAAAATGTGATGACAAAGGGCGATTCATCGCAACTCGTTAAGGGTACTGTCGCTTCAAAATCGACACCTCCAAACTACGCCGCCGAAGTGCGATATAATTTCTATCGCAGTTTGGCGTTTGAAGGCTTGTTCGGCGACAAGAACTGGAAAATTCACATGTCCAAGACAACAAGGCGTCAGATCATACAAGCCGGCATTGCGTGTGGTGCCGCCCTCACTGCCGGGGCCTCAACCGCGGCTGACGAAAAAGAGCATTCGCTCTCTATCGAGGATCTCTTCTTTCCAACTCGACTGACGAAGGAAAAGATTGCTGCCGGGAACGGCGTGACGTTCACAAAACACGAATACGCGGGGTCCACGTTCTGGGTGGGTATTTGCGATTTTCTCGGCGGCGGCGTGCCGCACGCGTGGATCGCGATCTACGCCCCGGACAAGGAGGGCGTGTTCCACCGCTGCCTTCTGGCTGAATCGTGGACTGCGGGCAATATCGAAGGCCGTATCGACGCCAAGGCTGGCATTCTCGAATTTCGTGAGGTCGCTAATAGCACGCTGAAAGGGCAGATCGTTCTCGCGTGTAACCTGAAGACAATCGGAACCCAACTTTCGATCGAGGGGAAGTAAGTATCCAAAGGCCGAATCAAGCCATGCGTCCGAGCACGCGATCGGGCGTTCTTTACCTGTTGGCCTTACACACGCGTACCGGGTGATTGGTATCGTTCGGCGACACATGATGGCTCTATCAGATTGGCTACCACCGCTTGCTGGTGCGATCGTATTCACAGCTCTGGGGATCTGCAAGATCTATGGCTGGAGGAATGGAATTATTGGTGGTGGTGGCAAGCCGTGGTCGTGTCGCCTGAAGGGCAGGTGTCCAAGTTGGAGCCACAAGGCCAACCTGAGTTTTATAGTACTACTCGTGTGCATAGCATTGTTGAACTGGAGCTTGTTTGCATTCGTGTTATTGAGACAATGATCCGTGCTGCATATTGTATTCGAGGTTGTTAGGCCGCAGGGTGGCCCCGGTAGAAACTCTGATTTTTACCGGTATCGTGAGGTCACAAGAGATACAATCTGACTATCAACCGCGATATAAAACAGTTGGATTTCGGGTGAGGAACGGGGAGGTTCGCTGTGAGGTACGGGAATCTCCGCAGCGTGCGGCACAGAGGTAGATCGCCGAGGAGCAAGCTTTGCCGTCTTGCGGTATCTTGTGTCCGGCAGGCTAGTCGCCGAAGTGCTGCCCAACAGGCCGCTGCAGCCGAAAAGCGGCGGGCACGCGCCGGGAGCGGCTGCAGCATAGGGTCTCGCTGCTCGCATTTGAGCGGCAAGGCGTAAGGCCAATGGGATTTAACCAAAGGGAGATTCGTGTGCCATTGAGACGACTCGTATGTTTCACTGTCCTGGCGTGCATGTGGTTATTCACCATCACCAACAGAGCCGTTGCGGCCGAGATTGAGCCCATTCCTGTCATTCTGGACACGGACATGGGCAATGATATTGATGATGTATTTGCGATGGGTATCCTGCACGCCCTCCACAGTCGCGGCGAATGCAAGATAGTCGCCGTGACCGTCAGCAAAAACCATCCCCTGGCAGGTCCCTTCTGCGATGTCTTGAATACGTTTTACGGACGCGCAGATATTCCTATCGGGGTGTTGCAAACCGGCACAACCAGTGGTGACGGCCCCTATCTCGCCCAGGTTATGAAACCACTTGCCAATGGTTCGCCCGCATTCGCGCATCGCCTGCAAACGTCGAATGACGCGCCGAATGCTGTTGCTGTCCTACG
>JAIXUU010000478.1 GCA_027483405.1 Planctomyces sp.
AGGCAGTAGGCTGGAAGCGGGTTGTGCTTCCCATGTCTTGCGTTCCAGCAGATCATCCATTTGTCGCCACGAAACATCATCGTCGAGATGACAGACTGCTCGACTCACTGGTGGATTGAGTCTCAATTGCTGCATCCGCAGGCGAATCTGTTCAACTACCTGATGAGCCGCTGATGGGCCAGTCTCCTGCATCTGCGAACTGTCAGCAAACTGGCGTATCGGCCAGAGCGATTCCACATCCAGCCCATGGATGTTGTAGATCTGCCGCAAACGATCCAGCAATGTCTCGCCCCGCGCTTTCAACATCGCCGCCAGTTCGGCAGTCCATAACGTTGCTAAAGCAGCGTCTTTGTCGCGAGCGTAATTCCCCGCGAGATACCCCAGCGATTCCTCGGCTCCAAACACGAATCCCGCCGGGCCTTCGGCATCAATCGTTTCGCCAATGTATTTGAAACCGACCGGGAGTTTATCGATCACTCGAACCCCCTTCGATTTCGCAATCCGGCTGATCAAAGGGGATGTCACCATTGTCTGCACAACATACGCATCCGGGGGCCAGTCGCGATATGACAACGCAAAATCGACCAGCAATGCACCCAACTGATTCCCCGAAAGGAGAACCCAGGGCTTCGATGCCTGACTGCTGGAAAGATCGCGCACAGCCACCCGCAAGCGATCGGCGTCTGGATCGGTCGCCATGATCAGATCAAACCCCTGCCCCTGGGTTTGGCTTTGATTCGCAAACTCGATGGCATCCTGAAACACGGCATCCCGCTCAGGATTGGGAAGATGATCCTTCACAAAGGGAAAGCCACCATCCAGCGAGCTTTGCAGTTCGAAAAGTTTCGTTCCTGAATACCCTTCCCGGCGTAAAACTTCACCAGCCGAACTATTCCCCACTCCATGCAACGGCGTGTACAGAATCTTGATTGCTGCGCGATCTTCCTCACTCACGCGAAGAATCGATTGCTGGGCCAAAGCTTCGAGGTACGCATCGTCGAGATCACTCCCCAGGAATTCGATGAGTGCGGATGCTCCTACCTGTTCCGTACGAGGAGGCAACAACTCGATCTTCCCAATGCGTTCGAGAATCTGCCGATCATGGGGCGGCACAATTTGCCCGCCATTCGACCAGTACGCCTTGAAGCCATTATCAGAGGGCGGATTATGCGAAGCCGAGATCACAATCCCCGCATCGGCTTTGAGATATCTCACCGCAAAGGAAAGCTCGGGCGTCGCGCGTGGTTCAGTAAAGAGTTTCACCCGGCAACCCGCACTCGCACACACTTCGGCAGAGAGCCGGGCAAACTCCAGCGACCGATGCCGTGAATCACAGGCAATGACCACCACCGGTGGCTCAGCGTCTCCACGCTGTGAGAGAACTTCCCGCAGATAACTCGCCAGTCCATAGGCTGATTCTGCAATCGTTCGGCCATTGATGGTGGCTGTCCCATAAGGACTCATCACTCCTCGTCGGCCACCTGTGCCAAAGGGAAGAATTGTTCCAAAAGCCGCCTCGAGTTGGGGCCAGTTCTGCTTCGCAAGATCCTCCTCGATGGCCGGCTGGTACTCCGCATACTGGTCATCTGCCAGCCATTTTTCGATTCGCGACAGTGCCAATTCCGAGAGTGCTCCCGCAGCGACAGCACTCTGACAAAGTTCGCGAATACGAGCGGATCGTTCCACAGCCAAAACCATCTCTTGCCAGGTGATCAGTACCAGAACTCAACAGAACCAGTCGAGGTTCCATGAAAGGGCGTCGACACGAACATCAGCGATTTCGAGAATTGATCTGCCCGGCAATCAGCAGCACGATCACGGCACCAAGAATCGACATGATCCACTTGGAAGGCTCGAGTGCCGGGCTGCCTTTAAAGATCACCGAGTTCAGCAGCCCACCGGCAAATGAACCGGCAATCCCCAGCCCAATGGTCAAGAACAGCCCCAGCCTTTGCCTTCCCGGCACAAAGAAGCGGGCAATCAGCCCGACCACCAGTCCAAAGCCAATCCACAGGAACAAGTCGATGAGGTTTTCGAACATTGATTCTCTCCAGTTTTGGGGGTGAATGACGTTGGCCGAGCCACGTTGAGAATTCGCCCAACTCCTAAGCTGCCTCCAGCCGAATTGATTGTCCACATCGAAACCAGACTCGGCCCAGATTTTTGCTTTCGTCTCATCGCGAGAGTGCGATTTTTCAGGAGACAACGATTTCAGCAACTCTCAGACCACTCATAGAACGAGCATTGAAGGGGACTTCTAAGACCGGAAAGCTCAACTCTTCTGCTGCCTGAGCGACCACCTCGCCTTGACAGCTGTTTTCGTGCCGACTGATTTTCGGCCATCGACTGGCGGCTCGTCATTCAGCACTGCGGTTCTGAGGTTGATAACAAAATATCACGCCCCCATCGAAAATGCCGTACCTTCATACCTGACAATCGGTTGCGTCCGTCATTCTGAATTGACAATCAAGTTTGGCACCGCGGTTGCATCGGAAGGTAATTTCGCAGCAGGGAACCAGTGATGCCCCATCAACGACTTGCTGATTCCACAAACCGATGAACACGAAAACCCATCTAAGCCAGTGGCAGGTCGCCAAAACTTATGGCTTTTCTTATCTCCGTGACTGACTTCCGAGGCTATTCAGAGAGTGGATCATGCTTCACTGGGCGCTGACATTCTTCATTCTTGCGATCATTGCCGGGCTTCTGGGCTTCAGTCAGATTGTCGGTACTGCGACATGGATTGCTCAGGCGCTGTTTGTGGTTTTTCTGATCCTGGCAGTGATCTCGCTCCTCACGGGACGCAAGCCCGTGATGTGAAGTTGCCCATAGGCTGAGGGGCTGTGAGGTGATGATCACCTTTCGCTCGTCAAACTTCAGGCTCGTCAAATTTCCAGGTGCGATTTCGCTTCTGAATTTCTCGCATCATTTCGAAGTCGCCCTCGATGGGCCACTGGTTTTCGCTATAGGAGCGATGGCCTGTCTCAACACTTAATGGGAAGGGACGAAGCCCCATGATCAGCACTCTCCACAGTTCGGGAAAATCTCTTGACCGTCATATCGCGACGCTGCATGTGGCCCGGGAGATCGATCAGGTTTTGAATCGATCCCCTTACAAGGAGTTGCAAAAACTCAACGTAACCTGCGAAGATCGCGTGGCCCGCATAACCGGTTTCGTCAGTTCGTACTTTACGAAACTTATCGCTGCGGAAGAGATTCAAATGGTGACACCAGATGGTTGGCGCGTGTACAACCATGTAGTTGTTCGCTCACAGTCTGAAGAGACAAGGTCATAAGGATGTTCGCGGAGCAGTGAAATGCTCTGCGTGAGACCTGCCGGGAAGGTCTTCACCCTCAGGGTGTTGGCAAAGGAATGCTTCCTTTCCATAACACTCTGGCGGTGGGCAGAAACTTTCACCTTGATTGTGACTTTCGGTTTGAGGCCTCATTTGTCGGGTATGACAATGACCTCAACCGAACTTTCCCGGAGATTCCCGTCATGCGTAAGTTTTCGATGTCAGCCGCCCTCCCAGCTCTGTTGTGTGGATTCGCCCTGATTGCTGGTTGTGCCGATAAGCCAGTCGCCACTATCGACAAGGCCGCCGAAGGTGCCAAGCAGGCCGTTGATGGTGCTGCTGAAGCTGCGAAAGAAACTGTTGAAAAGGCTGGCGAAGCTGCGGAAGCCGCCAAGGAAACCGCCGACAAGGCTGCTGAGGCCGTGAAGGAAAAGACCGGCGAAGCCGTTGAAGCCGTCAAGGGAGCTGCTGACGTGGCTGCCGAAAAGGCCAAAGAAGGCGCTGAAGCCGCCAAAGACGCCGCTGCCAAAGCCGTCGATGCCGCCACTCCCGCAGAACCCGCCAAACCCGAGTAATCCGTTAGAAATTCTCATAGCGTTCGATGTGTCAATTGATTAACTCCATCAAGGGGTCGAGGCCACACGCCCGACCCCTTTTCTGTTGGCAGACAACCTCATCAGCTGCGACTTTCAGGAGTCCATCAGATGTACTCTCAAAATCTCGACGAGTATCAAATCAAGAGAGTAGAGTGTACCCTAATACTCCTGAATAATTGGCGTGTATTCGAGGGTATACATCATGAACCGACAGACGGCAGCGGGTGGTGCTGCAACAGCAGGGGGGATGATCTACCAAGTACTTTGGACTCTCCTCAGATCGCTTGAGATTCATGTCAACACTTCAGACCGTGACTGGACAACATCTGACATCACCACGATTTTTACCATTGAGCCACTAGGGGGTGGAGGTGATTTAGTAGTCGCAGGATCAGAAGTTTGTATAGAGCAGATGAAGTCAAGGGCGAATCACAGCACATGGTCACTTCAAGCCATTATCGCCGACGTGCTTCCAGACATGTTTCTTGCTGCGTATCGTCAGAAAAGTGGTCAGTACCGCTATCGGCTGATTACCGAGGGACGAAGAGGCGACTGGGCGGAAGTCAACGCCTTCTTTGAATCACTTGCAAGGCGAAAACCAGCTCCTGACATTCTTTCCACACTCGACGACATCCGGCCTTTACGTTTTCGCCATAATCGATCAGAAATCGACGACCAATCGGCCTTTTTTCCGAAGCCTGAATACACGGAGCGAACACTTTTTGTCCGAATTTATGAGGAGCTGATAAGACGGCCAGTCATTACGAAATTGAACCTCACTTTGGAGCAATACTACCAGACTCTATATCAGTTGCTCTCTGGATTCGAGTTCGTTGGTAATCAGAGCTTGGATTTTGTTGAGGCGGAGATTGACCGACTTCTGCTTGCCGTTGTGGATCATCGCGAAAAAATTCCCCAAGTGAGACAAGCGCTGGCCATGCGCCTTCTTGAAATGGCCGCATCAGGTAATACTCATTTCTCGTCAACGACACTGATGCAAGAATGTGGTCTAGCATCAGTGCCGTTGACAGAGTGGGCTGCACTTCGAATTGCGGCAGCACAAAAACTGACTGATATCCAGAGATCTCAACGTTTTGATGAAACCTTGGATGTGCGGGCTGAGATGGCCCGATCTATCTTTGAGGAATGGAAGGAAGGCTTAGGAACGTTAATAATTACCGGCGACTCCGGATGTGGGAAGACTTGGACGCTTCACGCAATTGCGTCCATTGCGGCAGCCGATGACGCACCGGTAGTGTGGGTTGACGCAAGTGGAGATGCTGACAAAGACATTCAGGCGGCAGCCGACACATTTTGGCTGGATATTCGCAAAGGCAATGATGCATCCCTACGATTGGCTCAAGTCGCCGAACGCCTCAAAGACGTATTGCCTTATGTATCCCCAACGAGACTCCGTGTTTTTATCGACAACGTGACAAACGCGGATCAAGCGACGAAAATCTTGGCGGCCAACTGGCCCAATCGTGGAATTCAGATTGCGATATCTTGCCCACTATCAGTTGCCGAATCATTGAAAGAGCAATATCAGTCGCGCATTCTGCAAACAGTCTGTAATGATCTCACTTGGGAGCAACTCCACGAATATTTACGACGACGTACTGGGAAAGATTGGTCTCGTGTTCCTGCTGATGTACGAGATACACTACGACGTCCCTTGTTGGCAAGAATTTATGCCGACGAGCTTTATGACGATGAATGGTCTCCAATACTTGAATATGAACTCTACAACAGAATGTGGTGTCGTTTATCAGAGAGTCATCTCCGCTCCGCAATTTATGACGCTATACATATTGAGTCGCTTGCAATAACGATTCTCGATGGCGCTCCGTACCCGTGGAGTCCACAGCAATGCCTCAAAGCGGGTCTCGATACATCCGTACTGGATCGGGTCGAAAAGGCTGGTTGGCTCGAGTACACAAAAGGCTATTTTCGGGTTGTCCACGACCGACTACTCAATTGGGCCGTAGCCCGCTCTATCTATTCCCGTTTTCGTCAAGGCTTGCTCACAGAAGATCAGGTGATCTTACGAATCAAAGAGATTGATAGTCGTGAATGTCGATATGCAAACGTCACTCTCGGGTACGTATCATTCGATCTCCTTTGGATGCTGACCGAGACCAAAAACGAGAGCCAAGCTGCTGCGAATAGATTGCTGATGACCATAGAAGAACTCTACCAACGACAGGCCAAGGAACTCTATTGCGGGCCCATCCGGACACTTGGATCACGCATCCTTCCTTCGCTATTTGATCGCATTAAGACTTTTGACGGACTACCTTTTGTGTTGACGGCAATTATTGACGCCGCCGTCGCCATAGGAGGCCCGGCAATCAGCGACTTCGCCCGCTCACTCTTGGAACATGATAGTCCCGTTCTGAAGAGACGCGGAGTGAAACTTCTTGGAAAATATTCTTGTCCAGAACTTTTGGATCTGATTTGGATGATTCATGTTGAGGCAAACTCAAATCCTCGTCCATGGCTCGAAGAACATGAAAATGAAGGCCACTTTGGAAGAGAGACTTTTGACGCCTTGTCCAAGGCGGCACCAAATCAAACTCAATGGATTATTGGAAGAATTGAACAAGCCGATCCGTCTATTGACCCAGTCCATGATCTAGCTTGGCTCGTGGAACAATTGAACGATGATGGCAACACGTGGAATAGGTGCAAGTCCAATTTGTTTTCCAAGATCCCACCAAAGAAGGCACGAGTACTCGCTGTCAACTCGGGAAAATATCGGGATCACGAATCACTGTCCTGGTTGCAAACCCAGATCACAAACCATCACGATCTGTGTGCTCCATTGGCACTTCAAGCACTTTCTCGCATCAACAAAGATGCCGCCTTGGAGGGCTTTGCGAGGATTAGTGAATCCGATTTGTTCTGGGGAAGTGAAGCTCTCACGGAACTCTTTCACCGTCATCCAGTAGAAGTGCTGAATAGCCTGAGAAGAAAAATAGAATCATCTGAGCGACCGTGGCTGGTCATGCAATCATTCTGGAGGCATATCAATTATCTGACAAGGGATATTCTCGAATTTCTTGTCAGTGACCTGACTCGTCAACTATCTAATCTATCGGGCGGGTGTGATAACGGTAATGTTTTATATCGACAGCTGCAAATTCTTGCAGAGATCCACATGCCGGGATTGCTTGACGTTATCCGTGAACAGCGTGGAACCGCATTTGAAGACGAACTTTCAAGTTTTCTTTTGGAAATTGGACCTCGAAAAGGCAGAGACCCCGATAGCCATGCACGCGTACCTGGATTGGCATTGCTACGCACCATCGGTGGAAGTGGATTTCATCGAGTTATCAACATGTACCTGCAGTGCAACAATCAGATGGGCCGGTACGAGGCCATCGACTGGGCTATGCGATCACCGAATAGTGAAACTCTTCGACTTCTAGCGCTGAGAGTAAGCGACCCGATTGAAAGTGGAGACGAAAACCCATTCGAGCAGATGGATGCCATTGAAGGTCTTTGCATCAACAGTCAATGGAGCGACGCTGTTGAGGGGGTTCGACGCTGGGGATTGCAGTGCAGCTCCGATCTTACGATGGATCGTATCGCGCCAGCTGCAGTTCCATGTAACAAGATTCAACACCTCAGAGAATCCGTCAAGGTGTCACCATCAGTAGGCGATATTCTGGCGCTTGGATTCTGCGGGACAGAAGCCGATATCCAGACTGTTCAATCGATACTTTCCAAAATCGACATATCATCGGAGACGTCGCTGGCATGCATCATAGCATTGGATTTACTTGGTGACACAAGCGAAGCAGGCTCACAACTCGTTTCACGGAATCTTGGAGTTCGAGAACATCAATTTCGAGCCAGACAGATGTTGACCTTTGCGAATACAGCGACAGCTGATGAAAGTCTTTTTTATGATTTGCAACGTGAATTCAACTATATTACTGCACTCAATCTTGTCAATAATTCGCCTTTGCATGATAAGGCAATGGCGTTAGCGCAGGAGTATTTTCCCCGAAATTGCCATTGGGGTAAGATGTCTGAGTTATTCGAATTTATACTCAATATTAGAGATCCTGTAAAGCTATCTCAGTTTCTAGCAAATAGTTGGTTGCGAGAGCGCCTTCACCGCGATGTTACGTCTGAGGAAAGTAATTTCTGGGTAACTGGCTCCAAAGTAAGCAAAATTCGATGCCTTGCCCGAATTGATGCTCCAGTAGCGTTCGAAGCCGCGTGTCTGGGGCTCCAGATGGAAAGCTGGCATGATCGTGAAAGGTACCCTTCTCTCATCTTGGAAATTGATGCCGAACGAGGTGGCCGCTTCTTGCTTCAGCGACTCCCGGTTGAAAAGAATCTCTTGATTCGATATGCCATTGGTCGTTCCTTGGCTGGATCAGAAGTATCGGAACAATTGCATGGTATGCTTCGTTCTAACTGTTTTCGGCAACGTGAGGCAGCCTGTGAAGTAGCTGGATTCCAGACGAACGAATCAATTGAGCTTTCTATTCTCCAGTTAATGTTGAACGACCCCCATGATGCGGTTATTTCCGCGGCGATGAATGCAATTCACCAGAAGTTTACACAGTCAGAATGCCATAAGCTTGCTAATCGAGCGAAGAATGTGGAAGCAGTAGCGGACAGGTGGCTCTACCTTGATCATCTCACAGAACTAGTTGACCCTGGTCTTCCTTTTGAGCCTTGTCCAGAACTCTTGCTGAGTGCTTTTGAGAATGTTTCACCGTTGATTGTGAAGCGGGTATTGAGACGACTTCGGAAAAGACGTGATAAGTTAATGCAGGATATGAAGAATAAAGACATCCACAATAGTACATGATGTCGTTTTTGATTTCACTTTATGTAGGTGTTTATCCAAGATTCAATCTTTGATGTAGTTTCCTACAAAGGATTACGCAACGAATTAGGCCCGGCGTGAATCTCACGCCGGGCTCTCTCGTTTTCCCACATCGCTCTTTATCGACAGACAACTGATTCTGGCAAAGACGATAGCGTATAGTCCACCATCAACTCCCCACCATCCACCCACAATCCCCTACTACCCCGCCTGCCCCAGAAACTGATTCTGTGGGGCATAGCGTCTGGCAATGGTCTCGGCCATGTTGCGGGTGTTCGAGTCA
>JAIXUU010000111.1 GCA_027483405.1 Planctomyces sp.
CACGACATGCTCTATGCCACCCAAACGGTCAAAATTTAGGGTGCGGGTCGGAAAACCCCCTTTCCAAACGCCAGACGACGCGCCAAGGCGCTTTAACAGCCTCGAAAAGGGGTGGCCTGTGCAATTACACTCAGTTCGACAGCACAGAGGTCACAATTCTGCGCAATCTGATGTCCACCATGTCATTTGGCACATGGTTCAGCGGGCAGAGTTCTCAGGCATCACAGTCCGCTGGCATCATGTTGGACGAGATCAGTTGGCTCTGAACTGTTTGGCGCATGATGTTGCCAACTCAGTCAGACGATCATTGATTGATGCGCATGTTGAACCAGCACTGGAAGCGCAGTCAGCAGAACACCCTTCAGATCTCTTGAAAATTCCTGAACCAAAGCCTGCTGAACACGCACCTGTTGAGAAAAGTACTTTTTCGAGAAAGAAAAAGAAGAAAATTTGAGACTGACTTTTTTCTCAACATCCATACTGTCTGAATAAAAACTCTACCCCGACCCGCCTTCTTAGGCGGGTCGGTTGTTCGTAAGAACCCGCCGTTTCTTGGCCGTCTATTAGACGGACGAGAAACAGTAAGATTGTAATTGTGTCAACTTGCACGATTTCTTAACAATTCCAAGGACTGTTTATGCCGAAATATCGACCACGCAAGCTAGGTGATGCGAGTCGGCTGTTTTCGCTACTGGAGTACAACTACGAGTTGGAACTGGCGAACCCAAAAATCAACGGTTTCTACACCCGGATTCTGGATTCTGTACTGCCGCTAAGACCGGATCCAATTCAGCGTTATCTGGCGCTGGCTGCTGTGAAAATCAACCGGCTCTACAAGCTTAAAGCTGCGAGATGGACGCCTGGCTGCCGGACCATGCGGTCTCATTTCAACTGTCCGCCACCGAATACCCAGAGTCTGATCCACACCAATCGCTGCTACGATTCATTGTGTCCGTTTTGCTGGGCGACACTGGCTCGCAAACGATATGCGGCGGCACGGATGCGGCTCAAACGTGCAAATTTTGGGAAAGATGAAGAGCGTGTGATGCTGACGTTCCATGTCAAATTCGTGAAGACCCTGGCTGACACCGAAGCATTCCTCAAAACCGTTCACTTCAGATGTCGTCAGTACGGTCGCTGGGTCCAAGGCGGTATGACGATGAGCATCGCGACGCCGCTACTGGGCAGGGCCTGGCGAGTCGAGCATCGGACACTGCTGTTTCTTGAAAACGTGGGGTGGCCACATTTCCCGGTGCCACCGAACCAATACATTCTCAAGCAATACACGCCACTTCGGTTTCAGAGCCTTTTCATCGATTTCGCCGCATTCGATTCTCGGCTGCTTTATCCGGAGCATCCGGAAGACTACAGCCGGTTGGTGCTGTTAAGGCAGCATCTGCAACAACGGACACGGCGATCCTTCACTCGTTTTGGGAGCATGAGAACCGCGTATGGTCGCAAAAAGAAAAAAGGCAAAAAGAAATGACATTGCAAAGACAGGTGCGTCCATTTTGGTAAATGGCGGCGTTTCCGATCCAATTCTCTCATAGAACTGAAAGACGGTGATGTCATTCGCGAGCTGTCATTATCGACGCGTGTTTCACTCCAAAAAGCATTCTTCTGAAGAGGAAGGTCGAGCAAGCCACCAGCGCTCCTACAACTTGCCCTCGGTGCGATTCCGTACTGCTCGAATCGACACACCGCTTTGGGATGCCGAAGCACCGTTTTGAGCCAACCAGGGAGTCAGATAGCCCACACCAGTAACCTTCTCCTGCAAGAACGTATGTTCGATTTCGCTGCGAATTCAAAAATTTAACTCGCAAAAACTTGAATTCGTCGGCGAGATTTCGCGATGCCAGTTATTACTCGCTCCAATGAGTTTGGACGATCGGATGGTACGAGATTACTTTTTCGAGAAAGTAACTCTGTCGGTCGATTGATCTCCAATAGGGAACCAATACCGATACGACTCAAAACTTCTACTTACAGTGCGATTTTTTGGCAGAGTTACAGGAATCATCTAGGCCGTTGGCAGCGGAGGTTCGCTTCTTCGCGGCATGATTTGTTTATTCGCCACAACTCAGAATCAAATTCTGAAGTTTGCTCGGCCAAGTCGATGGCCGATTGAGGTTGTCCTCATCAGATGATATGGTCTCAATCGCTTGCGCTTGGTCGATTCTTCTGAGGGAAGCTTTGGCAGCAACTGAGGCCTTCATCCACATGACAATCTCAGGAGGGAATGCCCTTGGGGGGACTTCAGTCCAACAAGGGAATCGTCTCAGTTTATAGTGGTTATTGTGGCAAATTATTCTTTTGCCCCGTTTGAAATAGGCAAAGTCACGACCATCTGACATTTCACAGTTTTTCAATAGATTGTGCGGGCCGAGAAGCATGGCAGAGACATCCAAGGGTCTGGAAACAGGACGTATCGCACGCGTTCGCCAGAGAACTTATCTCGTTGAGAATGTGATCCCCCCGCGTAGAGTAACAGACAGCACTCTGGTTCAGCTTTCGTGTGTCGACGACGACAATCAGGGGCAACCGCTGGAGGTTCTTTGGGAAAATGAACTCGATCCCACAATCCTGACGGGTGAGGCATGGGAAGAGGTGGCCTCCAAGGGTTTCGACGATTCGCGACTCTTCGCGGCTTACCTCAACACGCTGAAATGGAACTGCGTCACTTCGACTGATCCCAAACTGTTTCAGTCGCCATTCCGCGCGGGCATTCGGCTGGACGCGTATCAGTTAGAACCGCTTCGTAAGGCGTTGCGTCTACCTCGCGTCAACTTGTTTATTGCCGACGACGTCGGGTTGGGAAAAACGATCGAAGCGGGCCTCATCGCCCGCGAGTTACTCCTTCGAAAGAAGGTGAAGGAGATCGTTGTTTCCTGCCCGCCTTCGATGTTGTTGCAGTGGAAGGAAGAGTTGGAGGCCCGTTTCGGGCTCACATTTGAGATTCTCGACAAAGATTACATGAAGGATGTCCGGCGTGAGCGAGGCTTCGGGGTCAACCCGTGGAGCACGCACACGCGATTTCTAATTTCGCATCGCCTGTTGATTGATGAGGCATACGCGGGCCCTCTTCGCGACCTTTTGGGAACCTTCCGCAGCGGATCGCTCCTAATTCTCGATGAAGCTCATCATGCGGCACCATCTAGCGGGCAGAAGTACGCGATTGATTCGCAAATCACTCGTGCCGTGCGGGATTTGGCCCCCCGTTTTGAGCATCGCCTCTTTCTCTCGGCCACGCCCCACAACGGCCACTCAAACAGCTTCTCCGCCCTTTTGGAGATCCTCGACCCGCAGCGATTCTGCCGTGGTGTTCCTGTCACCGCGAAACATCGTGATGAGGTCATTGTCCGGCGAATCAAAGAGGACATTCGCGAAATCCAGGGAGGATTTCCCAAGCGTAAAGTGATTCAGGTCAGCATCGCTGGGCTGCCACCCGAAGCACCGGAACTGAAGCTCTCGCGACTGCTGGATGAATACCGGCAGACCCGTGAGGAGCGTCTCAAGAACGAGTCGAAACGGAAACAGGCCGCCTCGGGGCTGCTCATCACTGGCTTGCAACAGCGGTTGCTCTCGTCCATCGAAGCGTTCGCCCGCACGCTCAAAGTGCATCGGAGTACCGTAAAGCGGCAGTGGGAGAAGTTGCAGGGTGCCGCTCAAGCGGATGAAGATTCGACTCCAGCACTCGATCTGCTGACCGGCAGTATCGATTACGACGACGAGCGAGCCACATTGGGGGAAGAGCAACTCCGAGCCGAAGAAGACGCCCAGTTCGAGGCTGCGTCGGCGGCCTCATTCGGGGCGCTCGATGATCTGTCATCCCAGCAGTTGTTTGCTCACGAGCAGAAGCTGCTCGACGAAATGACCGAAGTCGCCGAACAGGCGCGAGGAAAGTCTGATGCTCGCACGGTGAAGCTGATCGAGTGGATTCGCGCCCAGATGTGCCCGGAACTCGGGAAACCGGGGGCTACCTGGAACGACACCCGTGTCCTGATCTTCACGGAATACGACGACACAAAGCGTTATCTGCTTGGTCGTCTGGAAGCCGCAATCAAAGACAGCGACCGTGCTGCTAGTCGCATCCTGGTCTTTCATGGCCCGACACCACCCGCCAGGCGAGAAGAGATCAAGCAGGCATTCAATATTGACCCTCGTAAGCATCCGGTTCGTATTCTGATTGCGACCGATGCGGCCCGCGAAGGTCTCAACCTGCAAGCCCACTGCCACAACCTGTTCCACTTCGACGTTCCCTGGAATCCCAGCCGCATGGAACAGCGCAATGGTCGTATCGATCGCAAGCTGCAACCCGCTCCGGAAGTCTTCTGCCATTACTTCGTCTACAAACAACGTCCCGAGGATCGCATCCTGCATGTCCTAGTCCGCAAGACGGAGACGATCAAAGAGGAACTCGGCAGCCTTTCCCAGGTGATCGACGCCAAGCTCGCGAAGTCGCTCAGCATGGGGATTCGGCACCGCCTAGTCGATTCGCTGGAATCAGAGATCGATGCCATTCATCTCGACGATTCACGCCGCGCGGCGATTACGGACGAACTCGAAGCCTCGCGCGAACGTCAGCAGGCTCTCCGCGAACAGATCGATCGGCTGCGGACCCTCCTCGACAGTTCACGCAAATCGATCGGATTGAACGATGTTCAATTCCGCTCAGCGATCTCCTGTTCGTTGCAGCTTCTCGGGTCGGACCAGTTGGAGTCCGTCGTCGATGCTGACGGCGTCAACTGTTTCAAGTTCCCCGCCCTCGACGAACGGTCGGGTGCCGATCCCACCTGGGCCGAGACGATGGACACATTGCGAGTTCCCCGCAAACGCGACCAGAAACTTTGGGACTGGCGAAAGTCGGCTCCCATCCGGCCCGTAGTCTTTGAAGACACCGGTATCGTAGGCGACGACTTTGTTCATCTCCACCTCGAACAGCGGGTTGTTCAACGGTTACTGGGTCGCTTCACCGCACAGGGCTTTGTGCATCACGATCTCTCTCGAGCCTGTTTTGCTCAGGCGACCGACTCGATTCCCCGTGTCATCCTGTTGGGGCGTCTGGCCCTCTACGGCGAAGGAGCGGCCCGGCTGCACGAGGAATTGATCCCTGTCACGGCCCGCTGGATCGATCCCAAAGTTCGCAAGAATCCACTGTCACCTTACGCCAAAGACGCCGAGACGAAGACGCTTGGTCTTCTCGACGACTCCTTGCTTAAAGCCGGTGGAATCAAGCTGACGCCCGAAGTCATCGCACAGCTTCAGCAGGCAGCGGCGGGTGACATCCACGAATTGCTGCCGCATCTGAAATCACGAGGGGACGAGTACGCCGCCGATGCGGCGAAGAAGCTTTCCGAACGCGGAGACGCCGAAGCCCAAGCCATGCGAGAGATTCTGGAAGCTCAGCGAAAGCATATCTTGGATAAGCTCAAAGCCGAGTCAAAGTTCGACCCTAAACAGTTAAGGATCCGGTTTGAGGAGGAAGATGAGCTGGCGCAATTTGAGGCCGAAAAGCGATTCTGGACCAAACGATTAGAACAGATTCCTGACGAACTGAAACGCGAACCGGCCCGAATTGAAAGTCTATACACGGTCAAAGCCCAGCGGGTCGAACCGGTGGGATTGGTCTATCTCTGGCCGGTGACGGGCTGATCAACCATGGCAAAAACTCCTGAAGAATTCGCGCATCTGGAATGGCTTGGCTA
>JAIXUU010000442.1 GCA_027483405.1 Planctomyces sp.
ATAATGACAGACCTGATGAACCGATTTCATCTTTCGCTCAATGTCAGCGATCTCCATCGTTCAATCGATTTTTTTCGCAACTTGCTGGGACAGCCACCGGCTAAATGTCGGGAAGACTACGCGAAGTTTGAAGTGAATGATCCTCCGCTGGTGCTTTCACTGGAACCCATGCCTCCGACCGGACGCGGGTCGCTGAATCATGCCGGGTTCCGTTTTTCGTCATCTGAGAAACTGGTTGAAGCCCAGCGTCGCCTGGAGATGGCGGGCTTTCCGACACAGCGCGAAGAGGGAGTGGAATGCTGCTACTCCAAGCAGACCAAGTTCTGGATTCATGATCCTGACGGAAACATGTGGGAGTTCTATGTGCTTGAAGAGGACATCAATCATCGCGGGGGAGGGCAACAACTGCCGGTGCTAACGGCTATGGCGACCACTGGTGAAGTTCGCCCGTCAGTGAAGAACATCAATGACCTGGCTCCTATTGCCGTTAATTGCTGCACCACGAGTGATAAAACTTGCTCGACAACTGCAGTACTGCCGCCACAACAAATGAAGCAGACCTCCAGTTTTGAGCATTTCCTGGGAAGCCCCGTCAGGCCAGAGCCAGGCGTGATCTACGAGCAGATGCACCTGCGGGGAACCTTCAATGAGGCGCATGCCCAGGAAAAAATCGCAACTTGGCTCGATACCTCAAGGCAACAACTCGAGCCGCATGGCGAGTTGAAAATCCATGTGCTGACTTCTGACTCACCCGTTAACGAGAGCGACTTGAATCTCCCCGGACCCGCAGCGTATGTCAAACATGTCCCTGTTCTGGAAGAGTTGCTGGGCCAATTGCAGCAAACGGGATTTGTGCATATTTCATTAGAGACATTCCGCAGCCGGCCCTGCTTTGTGGTGAGTCATGCACAGCTTCGAGAAACATTGATTATCGCCAGGCAACCGGCAGTCATCTCGGCGAAATCTTCTCCACACGCCCTTGAAGAGGATCAAAACAATCCCGACTTTGAGACTGCGGAACCCACTTTCGAAGTGCTTTACAAAGGACCATTCGCGCAGATAACGGAAGACAGCGGGATTGTCTTTCGGCGTGGAGTCCGCACGCGTGTCGCTGAATCGATCTGGAAACCCATTGCAGCGTCAAAGTCGAGTCAGGAATTTGTGACTTTGACGACTCCTCGTTAAACCTTGAGGTTCCAGAAGGTCGTCGGATAACAAAGAGACTGAGCCGAAGTCGCAGATGACATTCTGTCCGACGGGCGTTAATCTCAAGCGATGGAAGAGAATCCTGACGCAACTGCCCGTCCCATTGAATGTGCCGAAAAGCTCAAAGTTCTCGGCGAACCGATCCGGTTTCGTTTGATCGAGGCTTTGCAAGCTGGTTCTATGGCAGTGGGTGATCTGGCGGAATTGCTGGAATTGCCACTGATGCTCGTTTCTCATCATCTGAAAGTTCTGCTCGAGTACGGATTTGTCCAGAGGCAGAAAGAAGGTCGTTTCGTCTATTACTCTCTGGGAGACGACGTCCTGCGCATGAACAAGCTCAATCTCGGCTGCTGCGAACTCAGCTTTCCTGCTTCGCAAGATCAGCGAACCAAGTCTGGTAGAGAATAGCAATCAGCTGCTGGTGACTTGAAGTCGATTCGACAATGCCGGCAGTCAGTTACCGATTTACTGCAGAGAAAAGACAATTCAATGTTAATCGATGTTGTGGCACGATATTGAATGTGGCTGGTATCTGCCGCTTTGGGTGTTTGCTTGACGGCACCTTCTGACTCGGCTTGCCCACTTCGATCTGCGAACTTTGCCAGGAGCGATCACTGGAATAATCTCAATTGCGAACTTTGAGGTGCAGGCCTGCTGAACTGCGAACAATCAAGAGGCGCAAAGTTCTTGAAGCCGTACTTTTGCTGAAAGACATGGAACATCGTTTTGATCTGTTCAGCAATCGGGCCCGCCCCTGTCATCCGCTGGCCCCAGGAGGAGTTATTCAGGCCTCCCTGCCGTGTGTGTCTGATGAGGCTTTCCACCTTTTCCGCTTTAAGGGGTTGAGTCCGTCGCAGCCATTCCAGAAAAACGGGTTCAACAGTCAGTGGCAGTCTGAGCAAAACATAACCTGCGGCCTGAGCACCCGCTTCCCGAGCAGATTTCATGATTTGCGGCATCTCGTGATCATTGAGCCCGGGAATCATGGGCGCAACCATGACTCTGACAGGGATCCCTTCTTTCGCCAGAAGTTCGATCGCTCGCAGCCTTGCTGCGGGAATACTGGTGCGAGGCTCCATCTCTCGAGCCAGTTGAGGTTCAAGTGTGGTGATCGAGATGGCCACATGCACCAGATTCCGCGAAGCCAGCGAAGCCAATAACTGCTTGTCACGTACGACCAGTGCGTTCTTGGTGATCAGCGTGACCGGTTGATTATACTCATCCGCCACTTCGAGGCATTGGCGAGTCAGTCCTAACTCACGTTCGATTGGTTGATAGCAATCGGTCACTCCACTGAAAGCGATAGGTTCCGACTGCCAAGATCGACGCGAGAGAAACTTTCTCAGAAGAGCTGGTGCATCTCGTTTGACAACAATTTTGGTTTCAAAATCGAGACCCGCATTCAACCCCAGATACTCATGCGAATTTCGGGCATAACAATAGCTACAGCCATGGATACACCCGCGATAAGGATTGACACTGTATCGAAACGGGATGTCCGGTGAATTGTTCTCAGAGACGATGGTCTGGGATGAATCTTCGATCAATTCAATCGGACGATGTTCCCGTTGATGCAGGTATTCTTCGTCCCATTCGAGATGCTCCAGGTCGGGCACCGCGTGGGTGTTTTCGAAGCGATTGGGAGGATCGAGGTGAGATCCGTGCCGCATGCATTGACCCTCAGAAGTACTGACCCGAGCACAAATATATACACAAGTACACATCCATGGCAAGTGATTTTCGATATGTGAGTCGGAAAGAAAAAGGATCTGGGCATTCGACTGGCAGAAAGCTGATCGATCTGATGAGTAGACCCGGGTGGCCAATCGTGCATTGTTGCCTGCTGCACTCCCACAAGCTGACTGCTCAATGCAATCAGCGACGTCAAATGAGACCGATGATCTTCAGCCAGTCTTGTGAAGCCGAAAGAACCAGATTAGCTTTTTCATGATGTCGAGAGAGCTGCAGAGACCGAGTGTAGTGACTGTTGCAGACTCCACACCGATCCGGGAGACGCTTTGATGAAACTGGGGATGATCGACGCAGAAGCTGGGCTGCGAGTGGTCGCGCTGAATCCGGATGGTCAATACGTCGACCTGCTGGCTCTGGATGCTCAGATTTCTCCAACGCTCTTCGGCATTCTGGCCGATCCGGAGGGACTAGCTCGTGTCGCCAGTGCGCTGGTAACGGGGTGGAGCAAAGGGCCGTTTATTGAAGGCCGACTGGTCGCACCTTTTTCTCGACCAGGCAAGATCATCTGCATTGGACTGAATTACCGCGATCACGCCAAAGAAACTGGTGCGGAGATTCCCACAGAGCCTGTGGTGTTCAGTAAATTCTCGAATACGATCACATCTCCCGAAGCCCCGGTCGTCTTGCCCTCAGTCGCCCATCAGGTCGATTTTGAAGCGGAACTCGTGGCGGTGATTGGAAAAAAGGCGAAGAACGTCTCGAAATCCAAAGCCTTCGAGTACATCGCCGGGTACACCTGCGGCAACGATGTCTCTGCCCGCGACTGGCAGAAAGGGAGACCAGGGGGCCAATGGCTCATGGGAAAGACCCCTGACACTTTTGCACCCATTGGTCCCTGGTTCGTGACTGCAGATGAAATTGGGGATCCTCACGATCTGGCGATCTCCCTCAAGCTCAATCAGCTGATCATGCAGCAATCGAGGACGAATGAGTTGATCTTTGGTATCGACGAATTAGTCGCTCACCTATCTCAACTCGTCACTCTGGAGCCAGGAGACCTGATTTTCACAGGGACACCATCGGGCGTGGGTGTAGCCCGCAAACCTCCAGTCTTCTTAAAGAATGGCGATGTCATGGAAGTCGAGATCGAAGGGATCGGCGTCTTGCGAAATCCGGTGATCGCCGACTTGCACAATCAATAGCCACACTTCGACTGGCGACTTTGCGTGGTGAGCGATAGAAGTTCTATCGAGTTGCCGAGAAGCCTGCTGGCTGGATCTGGGCGACATTGCCAGGGTTAGCTTGCCCTTTGGCAATCGCATCGGCCCCGGTATTGGCGGAGAGCATTTGCGCTAAAGTCGTCGCTCCGCGGTGATCTGGCTGCATGGCCAGCGATTTCTGGACACTGATCCTCGCGTGTTCTCCACTTCCCGTGTGAAACTGGGCTTCGGCAAGGTGATACCAGTCATCTGCCGACAGTTCACGCTCGGCAATCGATTGCTCCAGACGCTGGACGGCGTCTTCCCATCGCTGATTCGAAGCATAAGCGAGGCCCAATTGCCACTCGGCCTCGCGCTGCTGGGGCAGCGTCGCATAGGGATGGTGCATCAACTCTCGAAGAATCGGGCAGGCACGGTCAGCCTGACCACGTTCGATCTGTACGCGAGCCATCGCCAGCTTAGCCGCTACGTCATCGGGCCAAAGATCACTGACGGAACGATACATTTCATAGGCCGCATCGTAATCTCGCTGTTTTTCGTGAATTTTACCCAAGAGCATTTTTGCAGAGACTGATTGTGAATCTCTTAACAGCGCGGCCTCAGTCGCGAGTTGCGCCTCGTCGATCTGCCCCAGTTCGAGATAACATTGACCCAGATTGACAACGGGCTGCGGATCACCCGCGAACTGATCTGCCAGACTCCGATATTCGGCGATGGCGGCCTGGTGGCGACCACTTTCCCACAACAGCCGGGCTTTCATATCACGAGTTGAGGCGTTTTTGGGAGAGCTTTTCTCAATTTCACTGATCAGAGACGAAGCATGCCGGAAATCTCCCTGTTCATGGAGAGCCTCGGCATCCTTACACAATTGTTCACATCGCCGGTCCTGGCTGGCC
>JAIXUU010000042.1 GCA_027483405.1 Planctomyces sp.
CCCCACCATGTGTCGGCCAGCGGCCTTGATGCGGTAATCCGGTTCGCTGAATTTCGCAATCGTGTCTGGCGCAGGTTCCGGTTTGCGATCAGCGGCGATCAGCAGATCTTTCAGATGGCCAACCGCTCCCGACCCGTAGCGAGGCATGTGGGTGAGCATGTAATTCTGTCGGTTGTTCGCACCTTCATTCAAAAGTTTGGCCAGCCAGTCATCTCGTAGTTTATCGCCTACACCGTTGAGTGAAGGAGGTAAGCGTCCTTCATCACCCATTTCCTTCATCGTCGTCTCGAAGACGCTGTCGCGAATCTTTTCAGCACCGCCGTAGAGACCACGCTGATGGCAGGCATAGCAGTTGAAAGCAAGAAACGTCTGGTGAATTTTCGCCGGGCCGGAAGTTAACGCGGCCAGTGCTTCTGGTTGGCCAGCAATATCCTTCAATGCCTTGAGTGCCTGCTGAACTGACGATCTTTGAGCCTCGGACAGGCGATAATTGGCCGATTTACCAGAAACAGATTCCGCCAGGCAACCTTTAGCAAGATCAATCTTTGCCAGTTCAGTGGCCTGATGTTGTGGCTTCAGGGTGTCGTTCCCCTGCTTGTATTCATGACAGGCAGCACAATTCAAAGAGGTAAAGAGTTCCTTGCCTTGAGCCGCCAGATTGGGATCGAATTCGAAGGGACGTTTGGCCAGTTCTTGACCGGCAGATGCTTTTGAAGGAAGCGCGACCAGCAGTGATTCGAGAGGGCGACGGCTGAGCTTCGGCCCCTGAACCTCAACTTTTAATTCGGCTCCACCACCCTGCTGGAAAAACTCCACCACGACGGGATGTTTGCCTGCTTCGAGCCTGGTCTTACCGGCTTTGGTTTGAGCGGGATGAATACCATCCATCTTGGCAACGGAATTCCCGTCGATTTTTAGTTCGCTGCCATCGTCAGAAGTAATCCAGAACTGGTATTCACCTGCTGCGGGAACATCGATTGTGCCTGTGAAGACGAGACCATAGTTTGATGTTTTAGGGGCAATCTCGACATCAAAACCTGATGTTTCACCATTTGAAACCGCTTTGAGTTCGGCAAAGTTGGGGAGATTCTCCCAGCTCCCTTCGTAGTAGGCGTAGGTCAGATTGGGTGGGAATGTGAGATCGCGGAAAAACCAGGCCACGATTTCGCGAATCTCTTCATCTTTGAGATTGAGGCTCGGCATGCGTGCTGAAGGCCTGGCTTCGTGAGGTTCTTTCAGAAACCGAGTCAGACTTTCGACGGTGTACTTCTGGCTGACATGTGAGAGGCTGACAGATGTCTTCCAATCCTCGGCACCATCCTTCGGAAGATTGTGGCAGGCAGCACAGCCGACTCGTTGAAACGTATTCGCTCCTTTATTCGCCAGCCCGCGATCCACAAACGAGTTTCTCAGAGCTTTATCGGAAGCTAGAAAATGAGTAAGTGCTAAAGCAGCCGGGGCTCGCTCATTCTCCGGGAGAGCACCCAGAATGTGAGGCATCGTAGTGCCTGGCTTAGCCTGATGCGGATCTGCCAGATACTCAAGAATCCACTCGGGCTGAACTCTTTGTGAAACGTTCGTCAGCCGGGGTGCCTGCTTGGAAAGCAAAACCTGATTCAACTCATGGCTGGTGGCATGGCACGCCACACAATTCAGTTCTCCCACCAGCAGGCGGCCGAGTGCCAACTCATCAACGGGTTGACGATCTTCTTCCTCATCGGCGGCATCGCCCAGAGTCTGGCCATGGTAGCGTTCATAACCGGCAACACGCGGTGAGCGATCTGTTATTGCTGCACTTTCGATGGCCCAGCTTGTTGCAGGCAGGGCTGCCATCGTCGAGAAGCACCACAGCATGAGACTGCAGCGGGACATCCAATGAGTCCATTGAACATTCGAAAACAAGGTGGGATTCACAGCGGGCGGCTTCCTGGCAGACTACATCTTGCAGTTAAAGACCGTTACTGATCAGTCGTGGCCAGGAGTGAGTTCGAAGAACATCGTCTCCATCAAGCTCTCTGGCATAGATCAATCAATAGCGATGTGTTACCACAATTGTGACGTCAGAAAAACCCCCTCATCACTCAGTTTTGATCATTTTTTTCTGGAGTGATCCACCTGAGAAAACTCGTCAACTCTTAAGGAAACTGGTTTTCCTGCAACAAACCTGCAATCCCGGCGGCTGAGATCCAATACTGCTCCTGAGCTTCAATCGATGCCAGCTCGGTTTCGAGAAGTGTTCTTTGGGATTGCAGCAATCTGAGAAAGTCGATCTGCCCTTGCGCGTAGAGTGTCTGGCTGATTGCCAGAGTTTCACGGGCCTGAGGCAGGATTTCGATGTGATACTTTTCCACCAGTTGCCGGGATGTTTCGTAGGTGGCATAGGCTTGTGCAGCGAGGTTGGAAAGCTCGAGTTCCGTCTTCTGAAGATCGGCTCTGGCTCCGGAAAGACTTGCCTCTGCCGAGGAGATGTTTCCCTGATTCTGATTCCAGAGGGGCACGCTCATGGTGACCTGGAACAAGCCCTGATTCTCAGCCGGAACACCAATCTGCCGCTGGTATCCACCCATGACGTCAAAGTTGGGTACAGGTTCTACGCGAGCACGCTGCAGGAGGCGGGACATGCGTTCGATTTCGAGCCGGGCGATGCTTGCTTGCGGATGAAAATTGGCTGCCGCAACCTGGATTTCGTCGAGTTGATAACTTCTCGCTTCGGCATTCAGGTCGCCGCTGACTGATTGAATACTTAAAGCGGGGCAGGCGACCAGCAAAGCCAGTTGCCTTTTGCCCACGTTGTAAATGGTTTGTGCATTCTGCAAGGCGACTTCTGAACGGCGGCGTTCAATATCAAGCAGCAGAATGTCTGACTTGGCACCTTCACCTGCCTTGAACAGTCTCTCAGAAATATCGAGTGATCGTGCGGCAATGCTGACGAGTTCTTCGAGGATTCGAGTCCGCTTCTGTGCGGCCAGTACGGCATAGTACTTTTGACGCAATTCCGTCAGGACGATGAATCGTTCCTGTTGCCATTCGTACTGGGCTTGCGTGACAGACGTTTGAGCAGCAGCGGCACTGATCTTTAGCTTTCGAGCAGTCACGATTTCCTGAGAGATGAAGCCGTTGTACTGGCTTTGATTGCCATCAATTTGAGGTGATGAGGCGGAAATGCGAGGATTGGGATACAACCCGGCTTGCACAGTGTCTCCCTGTGCCGATTGAATCTTGCGGAAAGCCGTCGTGAGCCTTGGGTGATACATCTCTGCGAAAGTCGACAGGTCTTCCAGAGAGTAGACATTCTGTTGTGGAAGGACGGCGATCTCGGCCGTCCCCGGAGAAATCTCGTAAGAGGTCACGTCTTTGTAGGAAGCCGCTTCATCAGGAGCTGGCGGAACCGGAGGAACACGAGATGAGCCTGCAGGTATTTCGAGAGAAACTTGCTCCAGCGGCTGATTAGCTTCCTTTGAGACATCTTGAGACGCGACTTTGTGATCCTGATTTTCAGCAGGCTGCTTTTGAGCAGCTTCAGAAGTGGCTCGCACTGGTTTGAGCCAGCGCCACAGCTTCCCCTTAGGAGCTGGCTCTGACGCCACTGCGATCAGCGGCAAAAACTGCAGAAGAATCAGCGATGTCAGTACGACACATCTTTGGAGGCGAACCTGAGCCAGGCCGCACCGTCGTAACGACAGCTTTTTCGTGAAAACATTCAGCATTTCTGGCCTCCCTGCCAAAATCTCAAAGGAGATATCGATCCGTCAGGTTCGCGCAATTCATTTCAGGCGTTCATGACGGCACATCCGCCACAATCGATTCAGGAATGCATCTCAGCAACTGGATTGTGATTACTCATCGTGGGTAAAGCCTGTTCTTCCGAGGTGACCTGTGGGATTTCGAACCACCGGTAAATCGCTGGCAACACCAACAATGTCAGTGCCGTACACGTGACTAAACCACCTATCACTACAGTGGCTAAAGGCCTTTGAACTTCAGCTCCAGCGCTCCCTGAGACCGCCATAGGTACAAAGCCGAGTGCCCCGCAAATCGCGGTCATGAAGACAGGTCTCAATCGATCCATCGCTCCGGTCACCACCGCGGTTCTGGAATCCAGGCCATGCAGATACAGATGCCGGATATGTTCAATCAGCACGACACCGTTCATCACGGCAATGCCAAACAAGGCAATGAAGCCCACGCCTGCCGAGATCGAAAATGGCATCCCCCGCAACCAGAGGGCAAAGATCCCTCCGGTGGCGGCAATAGGCACATTCAGGTAGATCAGCAGAGTCAGTCGCACAGATCCAAAGGTCACGTAAAGCAACGAGAATATGAGAAACAGAGCCACCGGTACGGCAACTGCCAGACGCGCAGAAGCCTGCTGCAGATTCTCGAACTGCCCACCCCATTCGAGTGCATATCCGGGTGGCAGTTTGATCTGCTGATCGACAATCCTCTGAGCTTCGGCCACAAAGCCACCCAGATCTCGGCCGCGCACATTGCATTGAATGAGTAATCTGCGACGAATCGAATCTCGACTGATCTCTGAGGGCCCATCTTCCAGCCGGATGTCGGCCAGTTGTGAGACAGGAATCTGCCGACCCTGAGGATCAGAGATTTTGAGTTCTTTCAGTTGATCGATATCAACCCGCCATTGAGGGGCCAGTCGAACCTGCATCGGGAATCGCTTCTGGCCTTCGAACACTTCGCCGACAGGGACGCCCCCCACGGAACTGATCGCAGCCAGCACATCACTGGAGTTAATGCCGTAGCGGGAAATGGCATCACGCCGAATGATGACTCGCAAGTACGGTAAGCCGGCAACCTGTTGAGCCTGAACATCGGCCGCGCCGGGAACCTGACTGAGAACCCGGACAATTTTGTCTCCTTCGAGTTTGAGGGTGTTCAGATCGTCTCCGAACAGACTGAGGCCGATATCGGATCGCACACCGGCCACCAGTTCCTGAACTCGCAGTTCAATCGGTTGAGTAAAGCTGAACGAGTTGCTGGGGACCGATTTTTCCAGAGCCTCCTGCATCTGTTCAATCAATGTGTTTTTCTCAATCGCTTCAGGCCACTCATGAACGGGTTTCATGCGCACGAAAACATCGGTCTGATGCACACCCATGGGGTCGTTGGCAATTTCCGGACGGCCGGTTTTCGAAATAACCGATTCCACCTGCGGGAACTGGAGCAACGTTCGCTCCATGGCTTTGGTCATTTCGATCGAAGCTTCTAAAGAGACGCTCGGAAGCCGTGTGGCTTGAATGGCGATATCGCCTTCATCCAGCTTGGGAACAAACTCCACCCCAAAGCCCAGCGAAACCAGCACGCTGGCCACAAACAAGAGAACTGCTCCACTGAGCATGAGCACGGGCCGGGCCATCGAAAAATGGAGCATCGGCTCATAAGCGGCTTTTAACCACCGGACAAGAAATGTTTCTTTCGAACTGATGTTTCGAGCCAGAAATAGTGAAGCCATCACAGGCATCACAGTCACAGCCAGGATCAATGCGCCGGTGAGTGCTGACATGAAGGTAAATGCCATGGGTCGGAACATCTTCCCCTCGACACCTTCCAGACTCAGGATGGGCAGGAAGACAATGATCACAATAATTCCCGCAAACAGAATCGGAGTTCCCACCTCCTTTGCCGATGCGACGAAGACTTCTTTGGGAACTCGCTTGCTCCCCGTGGTCTGCTGGTATCGGCTTGCTGTGCGGACAGCATTCTCGATCATTACCACGGCACCATCGACAATCACACCGAAGTCAACGGCACCCAGGCTCATCAGGTTGGCTGAGACACCGGCGAGCGACATGGCGATCAGTGCAAACATCGCCGAGAGGGGAATTGCCGAGGCCACAATCAGGCCGGCGCGGACATCGCCCAGGAGCAGAAAGAGCATGATCACCACCAGCAGCACGCCCACGCCGATGTTCTCAGCAATCGTATGAATCGTCTTTTCGACCAGCTCCGTCCGGTCGTAGAACGTGTCGATGTAGACACCTTCCGGCAATGTTTTTTCGATAGCATGAATCTTTTCTTTGACATCTTCGACAACCTGCCTGGAGTTGCCCCCCATGATCATCATGACCATGCCCGTCACCGCCTCACGGTTTCCATCACGAGTGACTGCGCCTTGTCTGAGCATGGGGGCGAATTGAACATTGGCAATATCGGAAATGCGAATTGCCGTTCCATCGCTGCGGGCTTCTAAGACAATGCGGCGAATATCATCCAGCGAAGTAACAAGTCCCTCGCCGCGAATCAGACGCTGTTCGCTGCCATGAGCGATGTAGCCACCACCGGCATTGGCGTTGTTTTCTTCCAGAGCCTGGAAAACTCGATTCAGACTGATGCCATAATTCAACAATTTGTGGGGATCGACCTGAATCTCATAAGTTTTCAGCTCACCGCCAAAAGTGTTGACCTCGATCACGCCTGGAATGCTGCGCAGCTGAAAGGCAATCTGCCAGTCCAGAATCGTGCGGAGATCCATCAAGCTATGATTGAAGCCAGGCCTCGAGCGAACTTCGAACTGATAGATTTCACTCATCCCTGTGGCAATGGGCCCCATCTGCGGGTCTCCCATCCCTGGTGGAATATTCTGCCGGGCCTGGAGCAACCTTTCATTGACCAGATTGCGAGCCCAGTAGATATCAGTTCCATCCTGAAATGCGACGGTGACTGCCGAAAGTCCAATGCGGCTGATCGAGCGAATTTCCCGAATGCGGGGCAGGCCGCTCATGGCGTTTTCCACAGGAAACGTAATGAACTGCTCGACCTCGACAGGCCCTAAAGCCGGTGAGACTGTCAGAATCTGTACCTGGACATTGGTCAGATCAGGGACGGCATCAAGTGGTAGTCTTGATGCGGATACAACACCTGCTCCGAACAAAATGATTGCCAGGAGCATGACGATGAAGCGATTTTCCATCGCCCAGGAAATGACATGATTGACCATCGAAAGATCCCCGAAGACTGAAGCTCAATTTGTGGCTTCTTGCGCAAACGTTTCAGATTCGTCGAAAGAACTATTCGCCGAGCAAATCGGCCAGCATCCGTGACTTCAGGGCAAAACCACCATCAGTCACCACTTTGTCGCCTTCATTCAGTCCTGAAAGAATCTCAACCGAAGTGGTGTTTCGACGGCCCGTTTTCACAACGCGACGATCAAACTGATCAGCATCAGCATGAACGAAAACAAAGGTCTTCCCTTCGTAATCCTGCAGAGCCGTTAAAGGAACTTGCAGGACTTCAGAAGAGCTGAGATTGGGCAATTCGATACTCACAAACATGCCAGGCTTGAGAAGCCCTTCGGCGTTATCTGCCATAGCCCGCATTGAAAGAGTTCTGGTGCTTTCCTGCACGACATCACCCGTGTAGAAGATGGTGGCTTCGAACAGTCGGCCTGGCCACGCCTCACTGCGAAGCCGAATCTTTTGATCCTTCAGTTGAGAAAGCATCGGGAGGTGCGATTCGTAGATATCGGCCGAGACCCATACGGTCGAAAGATCGGCAATGGTAAGAATTTGCCGTTCGGGCCCCACACGCTCCATGAGCACGACATCTTTGGAAATCACCGTTCCATCAAAGGGGGCCACGACTGGGTAGTGAGCCAGATTTTCACCCATTTCGGAAGGATCGATCTCTTTCAGATCATGGTCGGTAAAACCCAGTATTTTCAAATTCGTTTCTGCCACAGCGATCGTGGTCTGCAACTCTTTGACGGATTGCGTCGAAAGCCGGGATGCCTGGATGACATCCTGCGATGTCTGTTCGAGCAGTGACTGCAGGATGGCCTTTGTGGCTTTACCATCGGATTCCGCATCGAGCAGTTGTTTGGCGGGGACAGCACCTGTTCCAGAAAGTGGCGCAAGCCTTTGGGTTTGAGTTTGAGCTTTGATCGAAGCCAGATAGGCATTCATGAGAGTTTGCCGATGCTCTCCCATGGTTCGTTCTTTGAGAGCCGTTTCAATGTTTTCAATGGCGGCTTCGGCACGAATCATTTCGATGAGAGACAAGGTGTTTTGACTGATCTCCTGAGCCCAGCGATCCCGGGCCATGGCAAACTCGAGCTTCAAACGATCCTGAAAGAGCTGCAGTTTCCCCTGTCCCACCTCTTTACTTTGAACCACCACCAGAAGATCCCCCTGACGAACTTTCTGGCCAAATCGCACTCGCACATCATCGACTCGCCCTTCGACGAGTGGAAAGACATGGGCCAGTTTGTCTTCGTTCAGTGAGATTTTACCCGTCAGAGTGATGGCTTCATCAAGCGGGCCTTTCTGCACAGATCCAATCACCAGGCCAGCCGCTTTCCACATCTCCTGGGGGAAATCGACCTGTGAGATTTCTGGAGCTTCTCCAGCAGGCTCTGTGTTCGATTTGTGGTTATGCAGATCTGATTTTGCGTGGGTCTCGGGCTTTTGTAAGACCAGGTTTCGCAGCCTAGGAGATAGAACGAACGCAGCAATTCCCAGAGCAACGAAGAGGACTGCCATCATCGCCGCTGTTTTTTGTTTGAGCCAGACAGGCGTAGTCATGGAAAACATTCCCCAATAAAAATTAACCAGATGAAGTCATGTGTTCGTCGATCCATCAAATCCGGACGGGCCGTTCGCCTGGAATGTCGAATCAGATCCTTCTGACAGATCATTCAAGGCTAAGCTCACGAGGTGCTGTGCGAAGCACTCCATCGGGCAATCACAGAAGAGTCCGGGCTGTCACAGCAAACGCGGGCAAAGCCAGGTCTTCAAAGCGGTAAAGAGAATCGCGTTCAGCCGTTGGAAAGTGTTTACGCGATTATGGCACTTCGCAAACTGCCAAACTGAAGCCAAAAGACATGCAGAAGGGCAGCACGCCGTGCAGTCTGCCGAGACGCAATCTGCGGAGAGTGACTTTCGACATCGAGGGATGTCGAGATCATCAGCAGTTCAAGCGTGCGACGATGGCGACTTGTATCGAAGAATGGCCGACATCCCGAAGGGCGGTCAATTCTTGATAGCACCAATTCGGCGAAAATGAGGCCAGATCGCCGTTCAGGTCATGCTTTTGTAAATGACTTGGCCAGATGGGCAGGGCGAGAATTAATCCTGCCGAGTCTGAGATTCTTTCCGTCACGACACAGGGCAGGAGTTGCTGGATTGATGGATGAGGAACCGGAGTCTCACCCTCAGATTCCAGAGGGAAACCGAAGTGCCAATGAAAACCGAGCTGTCCCGCATGAGCATCACCGCCGTGATACCGGGCGATATGCTCAGCGGCTCCAGCCACTCCATGATCGTGAGAATGCCCCCATCCCGCCTGGGACAAAAGTGCCCCGAGGACCAGGTAAACCTTCAGCAAGGTCGCTGCTGATGATCGGTGATGGCAGATGGCTCTCACGACCAGATAAACTCCCGGAAGTTCAACACTGCTTTTACTGTAGAAATCGAATACCCGTGCCGTCAATCTCCAATTGAAATTCTGATGGAATGTCAGCCAAATCGATTTTCGGTGGCTTCAATCAACCATGTCACCGCAAAGAAGTGATCTTTGGCGTACTCGCGACACGCCTTGAGTATGCCTCCTGAGAGCGATTTATTCTGCTATCGATGTTGCAAGGATTGCCTTTGCGGCTCTCTGCATCTATTCGGCGGAATCAGCCACTCACGCCATTAACCCAAGATTGCCTGGCTTGATCCTGAAGAGATTGTCTTCCCACCTGAGAAACTGATTCCATGATAAAACTTGCTACAGTCAGTCATCTGCGATGTCGTACCAACGCCTATCCTGCAGCCTAGTCATGCATTTCGAATATCTCGAATAACAGACTGTTTCGATGGGCAACGGGAAGGAATCTTGAGATTCAGTGAGCTAAGGAGTCATGTTGGATTTTCGAACGGATGCCCCGGAGTGGCGAGAAAAGCTTTTGAGTGAGACCCCGCTGAAAGAAGTGGAGATCTGGGAATCTTTGTCTTCGACAAATACCAGATCACTCGAAATTGCTCGCGATCCTGACTTGAAAACACCGGCACTGGTGTGGGCTCTGGAGCAGACAGCCGGGCGGGGCAGGGCGGGGAAGACCTGGCTCAGCAGCACGGGGTCGTTGACCTTATCGCTGATTGTGGAAATTGACACACGCTTATTGGCACGTCGTGACTGGTTCTATCTGGCACTCAAAAGTGGCATGGCCGTTTGCGATACCATTCGCGCCTTTTGTCCGACAGGTGCGATTGGAGTGAAATGGCCCAACGATGTTTTCGTGGGTGATCAGAAAATTGCAGGGGTCCTTGTCGAAACTCCCAGTCAGACGCAACTTCTGGCAAATCAACATGCTCAGCGCGTGGTGATCGGGATCGGCGTGAATGTGAATAACGACATCTCAGATGTCGCCCGAAAGTCGCTGGATCGAGACGCTGTCAGTTTACAACAACTCTTTCCGTTTGAAGCCGTCGCGTTAATCACGTTTACCACCGAGCTTTCCAAACGAGTCATTCAGGAACTGACCACCTTTTCCGAAGAGAAAACGATTGCCGATCGCTGGGGCGAATACTGTTTGCTCACGGGCCAACTGGTGGAATGGCAGACTTTTGAGCAGGAGAGCGACCCTGTAGTTCTTACTGGCATTTGCCAGGGGATTACATCGGGTGGCGAACTGCGAATTCAGAAATCAGATGGCTCAGAAGTACTGGCCAATCGAGGCTCGATCAGGTGGCTTCCCCGAGTCAACACTGTTCGCAAAAAACACTTTTGAAGTGAGAAAACAGAGGTACACCAAAATTTCGCCGAAAGGGCTTTAATATTTCTGGAGAAAGTGCGATAAAACCTGAGGTTGTGGAAGTACGGTCTTCTGCAACGGGAAGACGATGAACGAAGCGGCTGGTTCATGAGTTGGTTTGATGGGCTGAAAGGCCAGCAAGAATCAACAAGTGCTCTCTCCGCAAGCTTTGAACGCGTATCGATGCGAGGCCTCAGTTTTTGCTCGGTTGGGTCGAGAAAAGACAGTTTCCAAGCGAACGAGTCGGCGATCTGGTTTGCAGTCAATCTGAATCTTCCACATCTCCCCGCAACTTCGCGGTGAGGTCAATGAACTGTCTGTTGAGTTTTGAGTATCTGTTCGGGAACCCCCCAGGGGTTCGCAAAGGAAGACTATGGCCAAGAATTTGTATGTTGGAAACCTGCCTTACGGCACGACTGCAGACGATCTGCGAGAAGCATTTTCCGAGCATGGCACGGTAACGCGAGCGCAGGTGGTATCGGATCGCGAAACTGGTCGTTCACGTGGATTTGGTTTTGTTGAAATGAGCGATGGTGCTGAGCGCGCCGTAGAAGCCATGAATGGTGCAGAATTCCAGGGCCGCACCCTGACTGTGAATGAAGCCCGTCCACGCGAAGAGCGGGGTGGTGGTGGCGGTGGTGGTTATGGCGGCGGTGGTGGAGGTGGTTACGGTGGCGGCGGCGGCGGTCGTCCCCGTAGTGGCGGCGGTGGTGGTTATGGCGGCGGTGGCGGCGGCTACGGCGGTGGTGGAGGTGGTTACGGTGGCGGCGGCGGTGGCTACGGCGGTGGTGGTGGCGGTCGCTACTAAACCCGCACTTGGACACCCAATCGCTTCATCAATTCAACCTTGAAAACGCCATGTTTCACTCGGCAGTTTCAAACCTGATCTTTTCTGCAAACAATCTCATTCACGACATCTCTCTGAATGAATCTGATCCTTTGCGGGATCCTTGATGATCTTCAAAAGCCCGCTACCAACCCAACTGGTAGTGGGCTTTTTCTATTTCACGGTCCTTTGGTCTCGAACATCCTCTGTTGATCCAACCCAAATTCAGCAGCGTCTTCTCCGTTGATCCGCTATTCAAAGAAGCTCTCGGAGGAATCCTCTTGCGCATTTTTCACCAAGGCACTATAACTTCCTGTAGAATTCAAATTGGTTTGAGTGATCCAAGTTCGATGAGGCACATTGATTTCTGCATGTGGAATGAATGCTGAATCAGCGTGCCGGGAAGCAGGACGGAAGACAATATGGGCCTGGGTTCACGCGATTACTTTCGCGATGGCGATAACGATCTGGAATGGAATTCCGATGCCCCTGGGGTACGCGGCATTATCATCACCACGCTGGTCGCGCTGATTCTTCAACTCGTCTGGACAGTTCCGGTACCCGGCGGGCTCGATCGAGAATCTTTGCTCGACCGCTGGCTCGAGATGGATACGTCGGCTGTACTTTCCGGTCAGATCTGGCGACTCGTCACGTACGCTTTCCTGCACGGCCTGAGCCCCTGGCACTTCATTTTCAACATGCTCTTCCTGTGGTGGTTCGGCCCCACACTCGAACGCATGTACGGCACGAAGGAATTCATTGCGTTCTATCTCTCGGCTGCTGTGGCGGCCGCGCTGGGTGGAGTCGTTTGGGATCTCAGCATGCAGGATTCCAGCAAGATTGTGGGAGCCTCCGGAGCCGTTCTCGCCACAACAATGCTCTACACAATGCACTTTCCCAAGCAGCCGATTGGCCTCTTTTTCGGTCTGCTGACAGTGGAAATGCGCGTCCTCATGGCCTTTCTCGTATTCCTCGACGGCTTCTATGCACTGGCTCAATGGGGCGGACGCATGGGAGGGACAGGGGTCGCCCATCCGGCTCACCTGTTGGGTGTGGCGTTTGGATGGGCCTATTTTCACTTCAACTGGAAGATTTCTGGCCTGCTGAACATCTTCGAAAGCCTGCAGGAACGTTGGAAAATCTACCGTGCCCGCAAGCGACTCAAAGTTTTCTCTCCCGAACCCAGTTCACCTCTGGAAGAAGATGTGGATCGCATTCTCGCGAAAATTCACGAGCAGGGAGAAGCTTCTCTCACACCCAAAGAGCGTGAGATTCTCACAAAAGCTTCCCGGGCTTATCGTGAACGCCGCTGATGGTGTTAGGATTCAGGTATCGGATTCCCCAATCCCGATGCAGCACATCATTAAACGCCCCCTCATTTGCGAAACAGGCGATCTGCCGCATAACATCATCTCTCTCAACAGCGTTCCATGTCCCCGTAGCTCAGCTGGATAGAGCGACGGTTTCCTAAACCGTAGGTCGCGCGTTCGAATCGCGCCGGGGGCATTTTTCCTAACCCTTTCCGAATGCTGGGCTTAGCACATTTGCCTGTGTCGGGCAGTCGTGACGGAACGAAATCAACCGCCTCGCCCTTTCTGTGCCCCTCTGGGTTCAATTATGGCGAGTAAAACGCATCCTGGCGGCGTAAGCCCCATTCATCGCAATACAACTGGCTTCATACGCCGCCACAAAGCCCGAAAGGGCACCGAGAGAGCTTACGTCGTGTAGTCGGCGTTGAGGGCGACGTATTCTTTAGTGAGGTCGCTCGTCCAGAAGCGGATGCTTCCGTTCCCGTGGGTCAGTCGCAGATCAATATGAATGTCGCGATTTTCTCGCATCGATTTCGAAGCGGCGGCGGCGTCAAAAGCCAGCGGGACACCAGCTTCGTACAAGGCAATGCCATTGACCCACAACGAAACATCTTCTTCCTTGAGGGGCACACCCGCATAGCCTGCGGCGGAGACAATGCGGCCCCAGTTCGGATCGGCTCCGCAGATCGCCGTCTTCACCAACGCACTGTCTGCCACGGTCTTGGCAATTCTGAACGCTTCTTCTCTTGATCGGCAGCCCGTCACATCGATGGTCACAAAGTGCGAGGCCCCTTCGGCGTCCTTGATGATCAGTTGAGCAAGTTCCATGGCCACATCAGCGACCGCCTTGGCGAACAGAACTTTCGCCTCGCCGCCGGTGCAGTCAACTTGAGAAAGCCCATTCGCCAGCAGGATGACCGAATCGCTGGTGCTTTCGTGACCATCGACGCTGATGCAGTTGAAGCTGTCGGCCACTGCCGCGGAAAGTGCTTCCTGCAGAACTCCCGGCGAAGACTTGGCATCGGTCATAATAACGCCGAGCATGGTGGCCATGTTGGGGGCGATCATTGCGGCCCCCTTGCACACGCCTGTAATCCGCACATTTCCTCCCGCCAGGTGCAGCTCGCGCGTGACCTGTTTAGGAAAGGTGTCTGTCGTCATGATCGAACGGGCGGCTTTGTCGAATGATTCAATCGTTGGGGAAAGCTGCTGGCCCGCGACTCCAATAGCCGTGACAATTTTCTCGATGGGAAGCAGCCGCCCAATCACGCCGGTGGAACAAACGAGAACATCCTCGCCCGGGCAACCAATGGCCTGGCCCACGGCTGTCGCCATTGCCTCGGCATCACGAATCCCCTGCTCGCCGGTGCAGGCGTTGGCATTCCCCGCATTGATCACCACACCCCTCGCCGTTCCCCGAGGCAATCGCTCGCGAGAAACCTTGACCGGTGCTCCGCACACCAGATTTGTGGTGAACACGCCCGCTGCAGCGCAAGGTGCATCAGATATAAAAAGTGCCAGGTCCAGCCGGCTGGTTCCCGGCTTCACACCAGCTTCCACAGCAGCAGTCTGAAATCCGGCAGGCAATGGTGTCGTCATGAAATCAATCTTTCGGCGGAAGTTGAACGCAGCGTTTCCCGGAATACCCGACCCACAGAGTTCTACCAAACCGGAATCGCTTTGTCAGATGACCTGACGGCACGTGATGAGATCGCTGCTTCGATCAAGGTTCACTTCCATGAGTCCGAAAATCATGCGCTTTCCATGAAACGATAGCGCTCTTTGTGCCATGCTTGCAGCGCCGGGCAAGCATGTTTTCACAACCAACAACGCGCTGCTGTTTCCTCGGAACCGCATAAACACCGCCAGAGCATGACGGCTCTCGAGAGGCACTTTCTCTGGAGTGAATTTTTCGGGAACTATGCCAGGTCAGCCCGCTGAGATCTGGCCATCGAATCAACAGGCTTTTCCAGAATCCACTTGGAGAAAGCCCTCTTTCTAGTGTACAGACGATACCCTTATGATAAGCTCTGTATGACGATACGGGCAGAACTGAGAATCCTTTCTCGAATGAGGTAAGCAGCATGGAAAAAATCACTCCCCGGGCAGAGCACAAGTGGTTGCAGAACATCGCCGGGAACTGGACTTACGAGTTGGAATGTTCCATGGGCCCGAATCTCCCACC
>JAIXUU010000089.1 GCA_027483405.1 Planctomyces sp.
AATCATCATGCCGATAACTTGATTGTGGGGTGCAATGCCTCACGGGGAGATTGACCTGCAGATCTCCTGTTTCGCCTGTTTTCACAAATCCCGCCTCGAACCCCTCCGCAACTGCATCTCACAAGGACATGACATGAAGTCGCTACTTTCCCTTGGAATGGCTGCAATGGCCATTATGTTTGCTGCCGGCTGTTGCTGCCCGCGGCAATACGCGTGCGTGAATCCCTGCACCCCGGATCCTTGTGAAGCTGTGATTGCCGGCTGCGGACACAGCACCTGGTTCCAAAGAAAAGTTCAGCACTGGCGAGCCAAACGCGCCGCCCGAAAGTGCTGTGGTTTTGGTTTAGGTGGCAGCGATTGCTGCGGCATGGCAGCTCCGACTGATGATTGCGGATGTGGTGGCGCTGGTGGCTTCCTCCTCGGCGGAGATACCGGTGGCTGTTCATCATGCGGCTCTGCCGCCAGTGTGGGCGCCAATTACATGCCGAGTTCGCCGGCAGCCAGCCAAATGGCACCCGTACCACCTGTGCCCCCAGTAACAACTCCTGCTCCGATGTCTCCGATGACCCCGATGCCCATTCCCGAATTCAATTCGAGCCAGCGAATGAGCACTCCACAAAGCCAGTTTGCACAGATGCAGCCGCAACAAGTCTCTTATGAAGAGTTTCAGCGTCTGCCAGGCGTGATCATTCAGGGGCCAACACCAGTCGGCAGCCCAATGGCTACGGTGCAGGCTTCTGGACCAACACCTTTGCAGACAGTAAGTTTTGAAGCGGCTACGCCTCAGGCAGCACCTGTTCAACCAATGACCATTCAACCAACCACGATTCAGCCAGTGCAGTTCCTGCAACCAGTTCAAGCCAGACCAACCGCACCTGGCAGCCCCGTCTGGACTCCCGCCCATTAATCGCTGGTTATGATCTACTCAGATGATCAAATGATCTGAGTACTGTTGACTCATGAGAGAAGGCTGTCCTGCCCTCGCAGTGGAGACAGCCTTTTTTCGTTTTCAAAAATGATCGCCCGGCTTTACCCGTCTTTTCACTGGATGGTCTCAAGCGAGACCTGGGATCGATTTCCCAGACCGGGAACGGTGGGAGTGCGCTGGAAGGGATCAAATACTCCATCGAGAAGCTGGCCAGTGAGAAGTTCGAAGGAGCTGAAGAACTGAAGAAACAATTCAGTCGGCTGGAAAAAGCTGGCAATGCGGAGAACCGCAAGCAGATCGCTGGCGAGATGCTCAAAATTGTGGAAACGCCCAAGCCCGCCGCTTAATGCCTGACTGAGTTCCGCAAGTCGATCGTCAAAATGTTCGTTCCGCAGACCAGCGCTTCTAACCTGGCCCGCATGTAGACAATCACGCAAAGTTTTAATCAACCCGGTGGCCACTCTTCAAAGTGACTGCCGGGTTTTACTTTTGATGAGGGGACTGCTGAGCACACGCTGATTGTGCGATGAGGCCACCACTGTGAGGACGAGCCTGGTTCACTGAAAATACCCAGCAATTCATTCCGTCTACTGAATGAGATCAGAACGAGTTCTATGGCCTAATACGAGCGGCGTTGGCGGCTGGAAGGTATGTTCAGCGCTTTGCGGTACTTGGTCACCGTGCGGCGGGCGAGGTTGAAGCCGTGCTTGGCGAGTTCTTCGACCAGAGCATCATCGCTCAATGGGTCATCCTTGTTCTCGCCATCAACAATCTCTTTGAGTTTGAGGCGGATGATGTGCCAGGCAACCTCTTCCCCTTCGGCGGTCGTTGTTCCACCTCCAAAGAACCTTTTGAGTGGAAACAGTCCCCGTGGTGTCTGGATCCATTTATCATCGACAGCACGTGAAACGGTCGTGACGTGGACTTTGACGATGTCGGCGATCTGCTGCATTTTGAGAGGCGAAATGAACTCCGGGCCTTTTTCGAGGAATTCGATCTGATGATCGACAATGGCCTGAGCCACTCGTTTGAGCGTGTTGTGCCGCTGCTCGATCGATTCAATCAGCCACTTCGCTGATTCCACCTTACGTTTGATGTATTCGCGCGTGGTGGGATCGGAAGCTCCCTGCCGCATCATCTCGATGTAACGCTTGCTGATCCGCAGCCGGGGAGTGTACTCATCTTCGAGGCGCACGACATACTTGCCGTTCTCATCCTGTTCCAGATAAAGATCGGGTGAGACAGTCTGATTGGGCCGACTTTCGAACTCAGCCCCCGGGTACGGATTCAGCTTTTGAAGCTCTTTGAGGGCTTCTTTGATGAGATTCAGCGAGTACCCCGTTTTTCGTTCGATGAGTGGCAGCCGGTTCTGTGCGAGGTCTTCGAGGTGCTGGGTAATGAGCACTGCCAGTACATCTCGAAAAGGGGTGTCTTCCTTGAGCTGCAAGAGCAGGCACTCTTTGGCGTCGCGGGCACCGACACCTGCGGGTTCGAGCTTTTGAATGAGGCTTAAAGCCTGCTGGGCATCTTCGAGGCGAACGTGCCGACCATAGAGCTGAATCAGATCGTTGAGCGGACTCTGCAGCCTGCCGTGATGATCGAGGTTCTGAATCAGAAATTCGCCAAAATCGCGAATTTCTCGCGGAACTGTGAAGTAACTGAACTGATCGAGGAGGTGGTCGTGAAGTGACTGCGGTTTCTCGGTGATATTCGCAATCATGTCGTGAGCACGATCACCGGCTTCATCGATTCGATTCGAAGAGGGCTTACTGCCGGATGTGTAGTTGTCTTCCGGCCAGTCCTGGGAGATTTCCAGCAGCCTCTCGAAGGCGGCCTCGCCATTCGCTTCATCTTTGCCTGCCATTTCTTTGGCAGAAATGGGGGTTTCGAAGGCTTCTTCGCGGGCCAATTCCATTTCGGCGAGCTTGCCGGGAGCATCGGGTTCGTCGAGGCGCATCTCGAGACAGACGTTTTCAGCCAGTTCCTGCTCGATGCGTTCCTGCAATGCCAGTACCGGCAGTTGCAGGATCTCCATCGATTGGATCATGCGCGGAGCCAGCCGCATTTGCTGGCTCATCTTCATATGTTGACCGAGATTAAGCTGCATAAGTGATCCCGGTGGAAAAATCAGCAAATCAGGTAAACGAAATCCGGATTGTTCACGAGCGCCAGAATTCGCTCAGATGTCGTCTATTGCACTCTTTCGGAGCGTGACTCAGAAACTACGTTAGCCAGTATAAGCAGATGCGAGGCTGTCTTCACAGAGAATGTACCCTGATTATTCAGCTTTGGCGTATGATTTGCTGTAAGTTTTGTCCCAGAGACGGAAATTCTTGACGTTGTGCCAATTCCAACGGAATTTTGCGGAATTTGTACAAGTTCAAGCTGGGATTGCGCCCAAAATTCGTGATTGGAAACGCTCTATTGTGCAATGATCCAGCACGGGCCGAGAGAATTTACGAAATTCATTGAAAATCCTGCAGCGCTCAGGATTCTTTAAAAGCTCTGCCGGCCCTTGAGAGCATCCGAAAGCATCTCGCGATTGGCAAATTCCAGCACACTGCCGGTGGCGATCCCGCGTGCCAGACGAGTGATTTTGACCGGTTCATCGGCCAGAAGATTCACTATGTACAGGGCGGTTCCATCCCCTTCGAGAGTGGGATTTGTGGCCATTACCAGTTCGCGAATCTTCCCGGATTTAACACGGCGGATGAGCGTGGCGAGGTTCAAATCATCGGGGCCCACACCACTCAGTGGTGCAATGCGGCCACCGAGCACATGGTAGACGCCACCAAAAGTTCCTGTCGCTTCCAGTGCCAGGAGGTCTCGAGGTTGCTCGACAATACAGACCAACCCCTGATCCCGTCTCGAATCGAGGCAGATCTCGCAAGTTTCCTGCTCAGTCAGATTGTGGCAGACCGAACATCGACGAATTGTTCGGCGAACATCCAGAATGGCATGGGCAAGAGCAGCCGCTTCTTCCTCAGAGCAATCGAGAAGATGCTGTGCCAGCCGCTCCGCCGACTTCTGCCCAATCCCGGGGAGAGCCGCCAGTTGCTGAACAAGCAGACCGACATGTCGGCCATACGCATGATGATTCGGTTCAATGGCACGGGGCATGACTCTCCTTAGTCCTTACTTAAAGTTCTGCTACTGGTGCTGCTGCTGTCGATGACGGGTTGGCTCTGGATGAATTCGACTTCTGGGGCTCACTTATGGGGAGGGAAGTTTCGCACCGAGTAATCCTTGAAGCATGGAAAGATCGCCCAATGCCGATTGTGTTTCTTTGGCGGCAGCCGCCTGTGCCTGCTTCATCGCCTCGTTGGTGGCCTCGATGGTACAGCGTGCAATATCCGCTTCACGATAGCCGGGCTGAACTTCGCAATTCGTCATGTGCAGCAAGCCATTCACTTCGACCTGAACGGGGCCTGAGGTCGCCGAGAAGCGGAGATTCGCCAGATCAGTTTGCAGACGTTGAAACTTGGCAGCCATCTCTCCCATCTGGCTTCGCATTGACCACAAATTGGCAGCGAGGCCAGCCATTTGTCCAAACATTGCCGCTCTCCCGGGTCAAAATTATGAAACATGCATCGTTGTGATGAGAATTGAGGATCCCTGGATGCTTAATTCTAGTCGTCGGAGCTGGAATCTGCAGTCGTGTCGGAATTCTCTTCGATCTCGACGGAGACAATCCGCTCACGCTCATGCACGCGCCAGCAATCAATGCCAAAAGCCGCTCCAATCGACTGGACGAATCTGTCCTCTGGATCTTCAACAGTGCGGCTGGCTGGCCGAATCGCTGGGGTTTCCGTCACTGAAGGATGAGGAAGAGGTTGCCGTTCGGCTCTTGGATTTGGAGAAGTTTCCGATTGAGCGACACCCCCGTTGCCATCCGCCAGTTGACCATTGGGGGAACTGGCAGGGTTATCTTTTGATGATGGAGACTCTGAATGTATGAGCGAATTGGATTCGCTGGATTCGTGGGCAGAGCCGGTCGTGAAGCGCAGACGAATGGATATTCCCGTTGCGGTTCGCAGTTGCTGTTCGAGCTTACTCACAATGTTCGGCTGTTCAAGACATTGCTGCTCGAAGCGATGATTCGATGAAATGACAATTTCCAGTTGGGTGGGGCCCGTGATCTGACAATGCATGGCACGCTGCAGGTGAATACCAGTCAAATCAGTATTTCTGGTACGCAAGTATTCGAGCAGAGTCGCTTCATTCCCCGGTTGAAAAACCAATTCAGGCTCTGCGAGCGAAGTGCTGATACTGGAGGCTTCAGCGGAAGAATCTACGGAAACGGTCACGTCAGAACTTACTGGGACGACGGTTGCATTCGATGTGTTCGCCGTTGCGTGTTGATGGTGCTGAGGCTCAGTCTGCGATTGAAACTCAGGCTGTGATTTTTGAACGTCCGGTGAATCGTGAGATTCTGGAGAACCCTGAATGATGGCCGCCGGTGGTGGCAAAACCCGGGGAGAAGAGTTCATGGGCCGGTCGGTCGCCAGGCGTCCTGAACTGGACGTGGCGGGAATTGACTTCCCTTGAAACCGGGCAATCAACTCATCGAGGCGGCTGAGATCTTCCAGGAGCGTGATACGGACAAGTGCCAGTTCGGTGAGTGCTCGCCCCCAGGTGGCGCGGGCCATCTTGATTTTGGCTTCAGCCAGAATCTGCAGGGCTGCGGAGATCGTTTTCAACCCCCAGGCTTCCGCCTGAGTTTCGATTCTCGACCGGGATGATTCAGTCGCCCCCAGGAGAGCCACGCCTCTGACTCCTGCAGCAGTCACCATCAGATCACGCAGGTAAGAAATCAATTGATCGGTCAAGGCGTCGAGTTGGACGCCATCCAGAATCGCCTGATCAAGAGCCTCGAGCGCGCGGGCGGCATGACGGTCAATCAAAGCCTGTACCAGTTCGATGACCCGGTCATCGCTGGCTGTCCCCAGCAATCGATGTACATCGGCCACGGTGACATGCTGATGACCAAATGCCAGCACCTGATCAAATAGCGACTGACTGTCGCGCATCGAACCATTGGCTCTGCGGGAAACAAGTTCAATGGCTTCATCATCAACCTGAAAGCCTTCGGTGTTGGCAATCTGCCGGAGCCGTTCGCCGATACTTTCGATGTTGACAGTACCGAAATCGAATCGCTGGCAGCGCGAAAGAATTGTATCCGGAAGCTTGTTCGGCTCCGTCGTGCAGAAGATAAACTTCACCCCTTGAGGTGGTTCTTCGAGTGTTTTGAGCAGCGCATTGAAGGCTTCCTTCGTGAGCATGTGAACTTCGTCGATGATGTAAACCTTGTAGCGGGTTCGCATCGACTTGACGTTCACATTCGCTCTCAACGTGCGGATATCGTCAATCCCCCGGTTCGAAGCTCCGTCGATTTCAGAAACATCAACATCCTGCCCCGCAGAAACCGCCCGACAGATTTCACAGGTATTGCAAGGGACAGCGTCGACAGCATTCGGACAGTTGAGGGCCTTGGCGAAGATTCGCGCCATCGAGGTTTTGCCCACACCACGGGCACCAGTAAACAGATAGGCGTGAGCGACGCGGCCTTCGAGAATGGCGTTTCTCAACGTCTGGGCAATTCGATCCTGCCCGACAACTTCACTGAAAGTTTGCGGGCGGAATCGACGTGCCAGGACGGTATAGTTCTCAACATTCATCGGTCACTCGCCACATCACGAAGGAACTTCGGCCCAACCGACTTCCCGGGCGGAAATACTGGTCACAGATTCTCAAGTGAGAACTGGCCCCGGGAAGCGGGATGAATCGGCAAACAGGTGGATAGTGGGCAGAAACTGACTGTCAAAATGCCAGAAAATCACCCTGAGCCCACTGTGTCACGACTGTGAATCATACTTGGCACAGCACAAATTCGCTCACCACGAAGGGACATCTCGGTTGAGAAAATCCGAGAAGGAGTCCCAATTCGGCGCCTTGAAAATCGCCTCTGGGCAGAAATTGTCGATGTCAACTGGTCCAAAAACAAAAGGGGTGGAAAGCTGCCCCCTTCTGCACCTGAAAACCTGCTGCTTAGGGCTGCTTCCTTTCGGACCTGACCCGGTTCACACGGCCTCACCACAGTCGGAGGCAGCTTCTCACCCCCCGTTGTTCCAGCATAGTTGTTATCGTCTCGTGTTCAGGATTGCAAGGAACAGGCCCGGCGACACGGCTGACTTTCGACTCGTAAGTCAGGCAGGTGCTGTCTATGCGGTTGGAATGTATTCTGACAGATCGATTTGACCTTTGAACTGGCCCATGGATTCGATGACGCACACGAACAAATTTCAGTCGGTTTACATCCACGTTCCGTTTTGCCGACATCGCTGCGGCTATTGCGATTTTACGCTGGTGGCCGGGCGAGATGATCTCATCCCCCGGTATCTGGCTGCGCTCGAGCGGGAAATGCAGGCCCATGATCGGCCAGCGGGCGTCCAGACCATCTTTTTCGGCGGGGGAACTCCCACACATTTGCCAATTGTCGAACTGGAACAACTTCTCAAGATGGTGACGAGACGTTTTCCACTGGCCGATGGTGGGGAATTTTCGATCGAAGCCAATCCTCTGGACATGACAGAGGAAGTGATCGAAGTGCTGCACCATGCCGGCTGCAATCGAATCAGCCTGGGAGTGCAATCATTCCATAATAAACATCTGCAGACACTCGAACGCGACCATCAAGGGGGAGAGATCCCCGTGATCGTGCAGCGAATTCAGGCCCGAATCCCCAATGTTTCACTCGATCTGATTTTTGGTGTGCCCGGGCAAACGCTGGTCGATTGGGAATATGACCTGGAGCAGGCACTTGCTTGCGGCCCCACGCATCTTTCCACCTATGGACTCACCTTTGAAGAAGGGACGGCCTTCACAACAAGAAAACGACGTGGACAACTGACCGAGATTGACGAAGCTCTCGAACGGGAGATGTACGCACTGGCCATGCAGCGGCTTAAAAATGCAGGATTTGAGCATTACGAACTCTCGAATTTTGCCCGCCCCGGCTATCAATGTCAGCACAATCTGGCGTACTGGAATGGTTCGCCTTATGCCGCTTTTGGCCCGGGGGCAGCCAGTTATCTGCAAGGAACGCGGCGAACCAATACTCGCAGCGTGCTGGGCTACTTATCGCGGATGGAGCAGGGAGCGTCGGTGATTGCAGAAGCGGAGACTCTGGAGAAAGAGCATGCCATGCGTGAAGCTCTTTACGTGGGTTTACGCCGCTTAAGGGGCATGGATTACGTAGAATTTCAACATCGGTTTGGTATCGATCTGCAAGAATTTGCGGCTGAGACCATTCAACGACTGGTCAAACAAGATCTGTTGGCAGCTGATGAAAAGGGAATTCGATTGACCGGCGAAGGAATCTTTCTGGCCAATCGAGTCATGGCCGAGTTCCTGTAGTCTTGCCTGTCTCCCGAGAGTCCACTGATGGTGCCAACTGACAGAGTACGCCTCCATGGAAAACTTTGCGGCCTAAGTAGCCCGTAGCGAATCAGGATCGTTTCTCTGGCTGCATCTGAATTGCTGCCGAGCATTTCGATTGGACGGAGGCCCACTTGCAGGGAAGAGTTCGAGAGTGACGAGTAAAGTTGTTTCTGGCAGCACGAGGAATCATTAAAGATGTTGAACTTGAGTATCGGTGCCAGGTATGGGCTCGCATTGCTGCTGGGCCTGGCAATCTTTACCCGACCGGCGGCAGCCTGCACCGGAATCACTTTAAGACCCAAAGACGGATCGATCATTTACGGCAGAACACTTGAGTTTGGTGCCGATCTGTTGTCGAACGTGGTGATTATCCCCCGCGGTTTTGCCTATACAGGGACTACACCTGATGGAACGCCGGGCCTGACGTGGAAGAGCAAGTACGCTTCGGTGGGGGCCAATGCATTCGGGCTTCCCGTGCTGCTGGATGGACATAACGAAAAGGGGCTCGCTTGCGGCCTCTTCTACTTTCCGGGCTATGCCAGGTATCAGTCGATCACCAAAGAGGATCTCCCTCAGACGATTGCTCCCTGGGAAGTGGGGGCCTACATCCTGGGAACCTGCAGTACGATCGAAGAAGCCACTCAAGCGATTCGCAGCGTGAAAGTGGCTAATACGGTCTTGCCGCAAATGAACATGGTACCTCCTGCCCACTACATTTTTACGGATGCTACCGGCCAGGCCATTGCGGTCGAATATGTCGCCGGTGAACTCAAGATTCACGAAAACAAGCTCGGAGTCTTTACCAATGCTCCGACATTCGACTGGCATGTGACGAATTTGAGTAACTATCTCAATCTCGACC
>JAIXUU010000341.1 GCA_027483405.1 Planctomyces sp.
ACCAGTCACGAGTATCCTGCAGCATCCATGTGGCGCTGGGAGCGTAATTAGCAATGACAGTGCTGGTAACAGCTGTACCAGCAGTTGGGTAACCACTGTAAGCCAAAGCAGCTGTAGGAATGTCGTTGGTGATGAGCAGGCGGAGGCGGTTAGCGGTGGTGATTGAGCCAGGACCGTCGTTAGCGGTTTCGCCGAGGCGAGCACCAGCGGTCAAAGCGGGATCAACCAGCTTACCTTCGCTGTCAACAACGTTGTCGGAAAGAACAGCTTCGTTGATGTCCCCAGGAGAAGCATCGCCCAGGAGTGGCACGTTGTTCGAAGGAACGTCAGCACCTTCGAGGAAGCGGCGGGTGATGGGGCCCACTGTGTTCTGGAATTCTTTCAGACCATCGCGGTAGATCTGTGTGCCAGTCACTGCTGGGCAAGCTGTACCACCAACGGAAATGGTAGCAACTGTGGTGAAGTCGGCGAGAACGAATGGGTCGTTGCCGCTGTTGGTGGTCTTGAAGTTCGTGCGGCTCATGAACCAGCTCGAAGCGTAGTTGCTATTATGGCCGTCCTTGATCAACTGTGCGACGAACGGAGCAGCAGTTGTACCGGAAACACCAGCAGCGTTCATCTTGTAGCAGATGCTGTCGATGTTACAGGCGTCGAGACGATCAGCCAGAGGAATCGAGCTGTTCGAAGTGACGTTACCACGGAGGAGGTCGTTCAGCTTTTCTGAGCCACGGATGGGGTTGGCAGGGCAACGGAGTTCGTGTGCCTTACCAGCGTTGACGCGAGCCAGGTCGGCTGTCCAGCCATAGGTATCAACGCAACCATCGCGGAAGCGGTCGAACTGACCGGTGCAGAGACGATCGCCTGGATCGGTATCAGCAAAGGCGTTGAGACCAATGCCAACCTGACGCAGGTTGTTCTTGCACTGTGTCTTACGGGCTGCTTCACGAGCTGACTGCAGAGCAGGCAACAGGAGAGCGATGAGGATCGCGATGATCGAGATCACCACGAGGAGCTCGATCAGGGTGAAACCCTTGCGAGCGTTCAGAGAGAACTTCTTCATTCGAGTCTTTCTTCAGTGAAAAGGGACGTGAAACCAACGGGAAAAGACACAAAGCACTACTAACAAACGGATATGTTTCGACTCAGCACTTGATGGGTTCAACGATCGTTCGATGCCGCGCGACTCATCGAAATCCAGACCCATCATCTCTCAACTGCATGAACCACCTTCCCTGCTGAACAAACGCAGAGAGCTGGCTTGGCAGCGATTGACTGTCCAAGTCAATCCATCCGGTCAGCACCTTCGCCACGCAAAGGCAAGGTCAGCATCCATGCGTCTGACCTTTGCGACTGTTGTAAAGTAGTGGCGAAACAACAGGACTTGATGAACAAGACTGGAAATCTTTTTCATATTTGAAACTTGTTGTTTCGCTGGAAATCCAAGAATTGCTCAACAAGCACTTCTCAGTGTTTCCCCTATCACGACGCCAAGACTGTAGAAGCCAATTATGACGATCTTGTGAACGTTCTTTGAAAAAACGTTAGGAACTTCGCTTCATGCTTGACTTGCAAGCAGCCTGCGCGTAGCCAGAGTCAACGAATGCGACACCGAGTCAAACAGATAGCAAGGATCGTTAAGAAGCTGCGAAGATCTTCATAATGGCGAGCGGTCGCCTGAGAGGAATCAGTCGGTGATGCGGATGCGGTGGCTATCAGCAGAGTCAAACAGGGCATCGGCTTTGGAGGTGACTGTCTTCTCGATCAAGGTCTTCTCATTTCTGGAATAGACAATCACCTTCCGCGGGAAAAACGCGCGATAGAACATTACTCCCATGGCAATCAGCGAGATGATTACCAGAAACATCGCTGTTAAGAACAGAACAGCGATAAATAACCATACATAGAGTGGTACAGAGTGTTTTTCTTGTCTCTCATGAAATACTGAAGTCTGTAGGACAAAACCAGTGACCAATAACACTGCTATAAATATACTAAAAGAATGCGACATCATTTGAAATGGTGTCAGCATGCGGATGGTACGAATCAGTCGTGTGATGCTGAGATCCATGCCAATGCTGGCTCCAGATGCAAATGATGGTTTCATGACCATCAGTATCAAAACCTCCCGTACGTTAGCATCTGTAGTCTGCTATTTACGATTCTTATCCTTGCGATCCTGGGCCACTTTTTGAGCGAGTTGCTTCTCTGCACGGTCCACACTGGTCTGAGCCTGGGCCACATCTCGCGATGCCTTGCTCACCGCCTGTTCCGCAGCATCTTCAGCTTTGCGGCTCGCTGCAAACTTCTGCTCAGCCGCTTTGAGCTGATTGTCCCGCTCGATGATTCGATCCAGCTTCTGATTGGCCGATTGCACCTGCTGCTCCTGCAAAGTGACCTTCCGAGACAGTTCTTTCGCTCGTGGATCGGCTTCAATAGCCGCCGCTTCGAGCTGTCGAAACTGTGCCTGGTACTCAGCGATCTGCTTCGCTGCTCCCTTTCGCTCATCCAAAGTCGTCGCTCGGGAAAGTTTTTCCTCGGCCTGCTTCAGCCCGGCACTCAAGCCCGTTTCTCGCTGACGAATCGCCTGTACGATCGGCCCGAGGACTCGATCTCTCTCCGTTGTCAGCTGCTTCAGATTTTGCCGGGCAGCCTGTAATCCCGTCTCCTGTTCGTACTTCTCTTCCATCTGCTCGCGGAGTTTTTGCAGCGTGCTGGCCGCCTGCTTCCGTTCCTGCTCCGCTTTTTGAAAATCAGCCCTGGCAGCCCGCAACTGCTTCTCTTCATCCTTCAAGCGGTCTTTGGCTTTATCGAGATCCTGCCGGGCTTCTTTCACCGCCTCGTTTTCGCGTTTCTCATCGCGAGAGTTGGCGCGACTTTTCTGGTCAGCACAGGCCACGGTTGTCTGAGTACAAACGCACAGAATCGAAAGTACACACAGCCAGACGCCAAGTGAAAGTTGTTTGTTTGACATAACGATCTGCCATCTGAAGGTGAACATCATGCATCCTGTTTGCCCGATATCCTCTAGCCTAAAACTCCAGCCAGTCGAACGCGAGAGCGCAATTCATCATCTGGAATCCGGCTTCTATATTGCCGAGATCAGCCTCTCAGGGGACTTGCAGGACTCTCGTACGATGTGGATTTGCGAAGGCGTCCGAAAACTGAGCTAGGCCGGTTCAGCAGTTTTCGCTAGTTTTTGCAGCGAGTGTGCTGGAACAGTGGCGTTTTCTGCCGCCCGTGGGCAGAAATCATCGCTGAAACTCCCACAAAATTGACGGACAGAACGCTCGCTGGACAGATTCAGGCATCGGATCGATGGCCCGATCCAGCAGAGAGCAGGCAGATTTTCTAGCGATTGCTTCCTGAAAGGATTCCGAAGCATGGGTAACTTCAACCGGAATGACTCTTATTCAGACAAACCCGCAGTGCGAACTTCGTACTTGGGAAACACAGTAACTGCCGGACAGAAATGGCTCTTCGCGGCAGCCGTCATGAGCACAGGTCTCGTGGCCGAAATGGGCGAAGCACTGGCCCAGGCTCGTACGATCCCAGCTTCGATCAGTCGTGAAGAGCGCGATCGATTAATGAACGACCTCAGTGCTCCTATGATGGAGTTCGATCAATACAACAACTCTCGTTTGCGGCCACCCGCCAACAGTGATCTCTCGAATCCCACATCCGAACTTGAACGGTTGCGGCCACTCGTTCGCGATGCCCAGGATGAACTTTCGGATCTGATTCTTGATCTGGGTGACGAATCAGCCCGCCGACCCGCTTTGCGATCCCTGCTGGTCGATGCCATGAATCTGCAGGCCCGGCTGACATCCATCGTGCAGCAGGCGCAGCGCACCAACGATCACCGTTATCTCACCGAAGATTTTCGTGAACTCGATGCACAGTGGCGAGAACTCTCCTACCGCATGAGCCTGGCGACCGATTTGAGCAAACGCACTCAACAGCGTGCTGCTAATCTTGATGGGATTGCCCAGTCGATTGGGAAAGTGCTGCTGATCCAGCCGCAGGTCAATTCCCGTGCTCTCATGGAGAAATTCATCCAGATGAGCACCGACATGCGAAACCTCACAGACGATGTGGCCTATGAAGTCAGTGACCGTCGTATTCGTGATGAACTCACGTTTGCTCTCAATCGGGTCAATCAGCAGATTCGCACGATGTCGCTGGCCGTACAGGACCAGGCAGACCGTAACATTGTGGTCGATCAGTACAAGCGTTTTCAGGAACTCTGGTATCCGGAAGCCGCCAAGCTGCAGGCCTACACGGGTTCGGCCATGGATCGCGATCTGCGTCGCATCGCCCAGACCGACAGCGAAATCCGCCAGTTGCTGATGATGCCCCAGCAACTCGACAAGCAGCAGCTGGTCTATCTCACCAATTCGCTCAAGAAAGATATCGATGAGTTCTTCCAGCGCACGCCACTGCTGCTGCTGGTGCATTTGCCCAAGTCGAACACTGTTCTCGCCACGGCTGATGAGTTTTACGGTGTCTGCGAGTACTTCGTTGATATTGTGAACCGCTCGAACACCGCCAGCATGACCGATGTCGTCGAAGCCTTCCGCTACATCGAAGCGGCAGAGCGAAATTTTGCTGCCACGTTCCGCCCTATCCAGAGCGAATCGGCTCAGTCGATTCTCCGCAAGATCGAGCAAACCATTGGCACTCTTCGCTCAACTCTCATGGTTCAGCGGGATGATCTGAGCCGGCAGGCCGCCATTGATTTAGCTGCTGAGATTGATGGTCTCACTTACAACCTGCAACTGGTCAGCCAACGCTGGCTGCAGTCGGAACGCCCTGTGTATGCCGCTGAAGCTCAGCGGGAAATCGCTGCGTTTTCCGAACGAGCCATGCGTCTGCATGATAGTCTGGTGCGGGGATCAACTGCCGCACAGGCTCGCCAGCAGACCGAACAACTCTACGAGAGCTGGAGACGAGTTTACAGCTATCTGGTGCAGTGCCGCACAGAAGACCGCACACAACTTGGTCGCCTGGCTTCCCGCATGACACCAGCCCTGGTCGAACTGAGAACCATGCTTTCGCAGTAATTCAGCCGCCGATTCCGCCCCGCTCTGAGTAAGTCCTGAACCTTCAAAGCAGTGCAGATTCAGTAACATGACAACCTCACCAACCCCCGGTCTGATTTCAGGCTGGGGGTTTGTCGTTTATGGAGTCATGCCGCTCAGGTCTTGATTGAGGATCGACAAAAAGTGTTCTTATGAACACATTCTTCAAGACTCGTTTGCAGCTTTTGCCGATTGAACATGCAAACTTCGCCATACCAAAAAGTCGTCGCATTCCCGAAACTCGATCCCGCCGATACAATCTTCAGTGACGGTATTTTCCGTACCGGGGTGGGAAGACATGATTCAAGAGAACCTTGCTCCTGATCTCTGTGTCCGCCAGTCACCCCGAGCTTTTCATAACTGTATCATCAGGCCCAGTTTGCCATGCGTAACGAATCCGAAGTTCCTCTGTCTGACTCCGCTTTCTCGATCCCCGTGGCTGATCGTTTGAAGCGTCTGCCGCCCTATCTCTTCGGGAAGATCAACAAGCTCAAATATCAGAAGCGGCAGGCAGGGATCGATGTCATCGACCTCGGCATGGGGAACCCCACCGATCCGCCCGACCCGCTCATTACCGACAAGATGAAGGAGTCGCTCGCCGATCCCCGCAATCACCGGTACTCGGTCGCCAACGGCATCGGCAACCTCCGCAAGGAAGTCGCCGCCCGTTACCACCGCATCTACGGTGCCCGACTCAACCCGGACGACGAAGTCATTGCCTGCCTGGGTTCAAAGGAAGGCTTCAGCCATATGTGCCTGGCACTCATGGGCCCTGGCGATACGGCGATTGTCCCAGCACCAACCTTTCCCATCCACGCTTATTCGGTGATGCTCGCCGGCGGCAACGTGATCCAGCTCGATGTCCGCGAGCCGCACAAGTTCCTCGAAAACGTCGCCTACACCTGCGAACACCTCTTCCCGAAGCCGAAGCTGGTCATCGTCAACTTCCCGCACAATCCTTCGGGAACCTGCATCGAGCAGAGCTTCTTCGATGAACTGGTGGCGCTCGCCAAGAAGTACAAATTCCTCGTCATCAGCGATTTCGCCTACGCCGACATCTGCTATGACGGCTACAAAGCCCCCAGCTTCCTCTCGACCCCCGGCGCGATCGATGTGGGTGTCGAACTGACGACCATGTCCAAGGGCTTCAGCATGGCGGGCTGGCGCATCGGTTTCTGCTGTGGCAACCGTGAAATGGTTCGCGCTCTCGCCACGATCAAGGGCTATTACGACTACGGCATCTTCCAATCGATCCAGATCGCGGCCATCGTCGCCATGCGTCACTGCGAATCGGCGGTGGAAAGCATTGCCAAGGAATACGAGCACCGCCGTGACGCCCTCGTCGACGGCCTGACTCGCCTCGGCTGGGAGATCGAACGACCGAAAGCCGGCATGTTCGTCTGGGCCAAGATTCCCGAGCCATGGGCCCAGATGGGTTCGATCGACTTCTCGATGAAGCTCTTGGATGAGGCCGGCGTGGCTGTCTCCCCGGGCCGCGGCTTCGGCGAAGAAGGCGAAGGCTATCTGCGTCTGGCCCTCGTCGAGAACTCCCAGCGCCTGAGACAAGCCGTCCGAGCCATCGGCAAATGCCTCAAACCCGAAACCGCCGCCACGGTGTAAAGTTTTCTTGTTCTAAACACACAACAAAAAAGCCCGGTCTTCTTTCGAGGAGCCGGGCCTTTTCACTAATTGTTGAGGTTGATCTGATGCATCGTGCAGCGAGCACACCTAAACACTCCCGTTAACACACCGTCGGAATTCCCGATCGCTTACAGAGCCAGATTCGCCCAGTTGTTGATGTCGTCACCGCTGCCGTCTTCGTTCTGCTTGTTCGCTCCCGTTGACCAGATCGCAGGCTTAGTCGCGTTGGGAACTTTCGAATTGGGGTTCTCGTAATAAAAGCCCTGACCCCAGGCATCCAGCGGCACCTTATCCAGATACGGTGCAATCGGTCGGCCGTCGGCATCGTTGCCCGGCTTGATCAACAGCGAAAAAGCCTCGTCACGAGATCCCTGAGGATACTCACCATCGTGACTGAGAGCATACTGCTGCAGGGCATCTTCCAAACCCTTGATACTCGCCTTGGTCGCTTTGACCATCGCTTCCTTCTGGCGGCCAAGAAGCTGTGGGACAACCATCGCGGCAATCACACCCAGAATGGCCAGCACCAGCAGAACTTCAATCAGAGTAAAGCCTTTTCGCACGAGGCGACCGGTTGATCGTCTCGCAGTGGACAGCGGATGGGAAATCATAGGGCAGGCCTTTCAATGTCGAACATTCGCAGCAGAAATATGGCGTGGGCAGAAACAATCACCTGGCCATGGCGGGTCATCAATTCAAAGTCAGAACCTCATCTATCTTGTCGTAAACACCCGGCAGATGCAAAAGATTCGGTACTCCCCACTCCTCGTGGGAAGTTTTTTCTGCTCGCCAGCAATCTCCTCCCCGCACCCGAAACCCCCGTAATCTCACGAGCTGATCTCACGACCTGATTTCACTGCAAAGAAACAGCCTCTCGCAACAATTTCTCAGGCAATCCAATCGAAGCGACAAATGTCTCCCCCAGATATTCTCGCGCCCCGGGATGCAGCATCCCCATTTTCGGTGTCACAAACGTGATGGTCACATCCGCTCGTACACACAGCCCTGCAAGTTCATGCGGCTCATCAGTCAACGGTTTTCCCAAACCTGGGCCTGCATCTGCCGAAAAACCTGTGGGAAGATCCACCGCCAGCCTTCGCGAAAGGCTGGCATTCATCCCCTGCACCAGTTCCGCCAGCTCACCACCCAAAGGACGGCTTTGCCCCGTCCCCAGAATTGCATCGACAATCCAGTCCTCAGCCCGGGCGCTCGCAGCAGCTTCACCAAACTCACGCACCTCTCGCCACGGAATTCCCAGCTTCCTCGCGAGAGCGGCATTCACACGCGCATCGGGTGAAAGTTCAGCCTCCGGATGCGTCGCAAAAATCTCGACAGCGTAGCCCATCGACCACAACAGCCGGGCGATCGCGAATCCATCTCCACCATTGTTTCCACGCCCGCAGACCACACGCACCACGAACGATTTCTTTTCGCTTGATGAAGCCTGGACGTGCTGGCTGAACCAATCACAGACGGATCGAGCCGCATTTTCCATCAACACCAGGCTGCTGATGCCCAATTCTTCAATGGCAAAACGATCCACCTCCCGGCTCTGCCGTGCAGTCAAGCAATCAGCCGCCTGCAAGGTTCTCCAGTCCAAAAGGCGAACAAATGGGCAGATTTCCATAGACGTTTCCCTGCACTGCAACTTCTGCCGAAGAATTCACTCAAGTGTAAACTGCAACGATTGTGAAGCGCAGCGTGAAACGGTTGCGAGGTTGTTTTCACGGAATACGAAGTGTTATCAATCTCTCCCTCACGGTCTGCCGAATAACGGTGTGCGGAGCGATTAATCCGGCTATGCCGGAGTTCACAATTTGATCGGATGGAACAAAGATCATGGATGATCAACTGACCCCCGAACCTTCACGTCGTCGTCTTGGCCGTGGGCTCAATGCACTGCTCGGGAGTGGGCATCATCACGAGAATGAGCCTGTCTCGACCGTCGGTGATCACTCAGAAGTTCATATCGATCTTCTCGAGCGTAACCCCTTCCAGGCACGGAAGGACTTCGATTCACAGGCCATTAACGAACTGGCCGACAGTATTCGCCAGCACGGCGTTCTCCAGCCAATCATTGTTCGCCAGATTGGCGACATGTATCAGGTGATTGCCGGTGAACGTCGGCTGATCGCAGCTCGCAAAGCCGGCTGCGAAACAGTTCCCTGCCGGGTGCTGGAACTTTCCGATCAGCAGGTCTTCGAAGTTTCACTCGAAGAAAACCTCAAGCGGCAAGATCTCAATGTGCTCGAAAAGGCACAATCGTTCCAGGAATATCTCAATCAGTTCCAGTGTTCGATTGAAGAGCTTTCGCGACGTTTGAGCATGGATCGCTCGACTGTCAGCAACTTTATCCGCTTGCTCGAACTGGCCGGCCCGGTGCAGGAGATGGTTCGGCAAAGCCAACTCACTGGTGGCCATGCCCGCGCCATGCTCAGCCTCTCTCATGACCAGCAGGTCATACTGGCTCAGCGCATCGTGAGCGAAGGGCTTTCTGTCCGTAAGACCGAAGACGCTGTCCGCAGCCTGCAGGCCGAAGGTACCGTCGAAGATGGCGCCACTGTTCCCTTCCAACAGTCTGGCAACGAGGCCGGTTCGGGAAGTCAGCAAGGTCTTTCCAATCATGTGCTGATGCTGCAGGAACAGCTTCAGGGCATGCTGGGTGCCAAGGTCGCCATTAAGCTCAAAGGCAAAGCTAAAGATAAAGGCAGCATTGTGATCGAGTTCACCTCGAACGATGACTTCGAACGCATTCTGGGCTCACTCCAGAGAATCGCCGCTTAAAGCCAATGTTCTCGATGCAGCGAAGATGTCGTCAGTCGTCGTTATTGACCACTGGCGACATCTTTTTTCGTACTGCTTGATCGCCAGCCAAACTTGGCGGTAGCAAAACACATCCCAGGTGTGCTGTCCGCAATCGCTGAAGAAGCTCTTGAGCGGAGACTTGATAAAGG
>JAIXUU010000228.1 GCA_027483405.1 Planctomyces sp.
ACCGGGCCGGAAGCTCTGGCCCGCATGCCACTCGATCTGCAGGTGGTGGCTCGATCTGGCGAAACTCTGCAAGTCTCAGCTCGTCTCTATCGTCAGGATGGCACGAGTCTGCCGACAGAGGTCGTTACCTCGACCGAACCACTTCCCGTGGCCACAAAACATGCCGTCACGGAAACCTATCTGCTCGAACAGTTGGGGCGCCTGGGGCATACCCCTTTTGCGATACGTGATCTCTCTGCCGAGATTGTGGGCGGCCCGATGGTTCCCATGAGCCTTCTTTCCAAAGTCAGGCAGGAACTCATCCGCCAACTTCTCGAAGCTCTGGCCATTCCGGAAACTCGTACAGCAGCCACCCAGCCCATTCTCACCACCTGGCGCCAGCATCTGCAGCAATCGCGCATCGAAAGCCTCGTTCCCGAAGAGAATTCGACAACAGCAAATCAGACTCTACTCCCGCAACTTTTCGTCATGGTCCGTCAGCCCGCACAACTGGAGCATCTTGTTCCCGCAGAGCTGGAACTCCCTGGCCAGGCACAACTCGGTGGCGTGTATGTCGACTTCGCTGATATTCGCGAGTACCGCCAGGCTGCTGACTGGGGACGCGAGTATGGAGTGAAGGTCTGGCTGGCCACGCCACGCATTCAGAAACCGGGCGAATATCCCATTTTTGCCGCGATGGCCAAACATGCTCCCGCTGGTTTTCTGGTGCGAAATCTCGCGGGGATTGATTACTGCACTCGTAAAAACATTCCCTTCGTAATCGACTTCTCGCTCAATTGCGCGAACGAACTGACAGCCGAGTATCTGGAAGGCTTTGGCCCTGAAAGACTGACCCTTTCCTACGATCTCAACCGTGAACAACTGCTTGACCTGGTGCGTGCCGCCCGGCCGCAACGACTCGAAGTCGTCATTCACCAGCAGATGCCCATGTTCCATATGGAGCATTGTGTCTTCTGTGCTGTCCTTTCGCCCGGAACCAATAAAACGAACTGCGGCCGCCCTTGTGACAACCACTTTGTCGAGCTGCGTGATCGTGTGGGTATGCAGCATCCCCTTACAGCCGATGTCGGTTGCCGGAACACGCTGTTCAATGCCCAGCCTCAAAGTGCTGCCGAGGTCGTTCCGGATCTGCTCGAGCATGGGGTGAGAAACTTCCGCCTCGAGTTTCTCAATCAGGATCGTCAGACCATCCGCCGAACGATCTGTGAATATCAGGCACTGCTCGATGGTCAAAGGAAAGGCCGCGAAGTCTGGCAATCACTCAGTGCGATGAATCGCGTGGGTGTCACTCGCGGCACTCTCGAAGAACGTCGTAACCCACTGGCAATCCTGTAACAGGAAAACTGTCATGGGTTCTGAGACCTCGCCCAGTCAACAAAACAGCACGAATCTGAATGCGCAACCTGGCGATAGCGAAACTCCCCCTCGCTTTTGCGGCATGACGCATGGCGATGCCCTGGTTGTTTTTGGATTGGCCTTCATACTGCTCTGTCTCGCGGGTGGGCGTTTTGTCTGGCATTACGTTGTGGAAAATCCACTGGTGCATGTCGAAACGCTCCAGGGAGAACCCATTCCGCTGAAGATCGACATTAACTCGGCGAACTGGATCGAGTTTTTGCAGTTGGATGGAATTGGCGAAACACTGGCTCGCCGGATTGTGGCCGACCGCGACGAAAGAGGCCCATTCCAGAACGTTGACGATCTGGTTCGCGTCCGTGGCCTGGGCGAAAAAATGATCGAACGATTTCGCCCCTACCTCACGTGCGAGCCTCGCCCAAAGTCATCCGTTAACGATCCCTGAGAGTCTCGCCATCGGGCAGCAAAATCTCACCTTCAGAGGTTGAGAAAACCAGGTTTTTGCGAATACAGGGGGTTTGGTGCAAATAGATAAACACGACTCGGCGGTTTTTGCAACTTTTACCAAAAAAACTGCCATTGACGCTCTTGCGGGCACGCTCGATGGGCGATATTTCCTTCATAAGTGAAGAAAGACTCGTCGCATCAGCGGCGTGTACCAAGGTCAAGATGATCCCGGTGCTTTCAAAGTCACTTTTGGCAAGGATGCCCGACCATGAGCCGATTGCGTGTTTACTGGCCTGATGCTGTCAGCGATGCAGAAGAGTTGATTGTGCCCTTCACTCCGCTGCAGATGGATGTCGCCCCCGAGCGAACCATGCGGCGTCCTCAGCTACCATCCCGTTCCAGTCGGTTTCCTCAGACGACGATCCGCGCCCCTCATTTTCTGGCTGCCAGCGATTCCTACCCGACGCACGACGCCGTCAACAGCTCTGTGCTGGATCGTGCCCGCACGCTCTACCTGAACCGCTGCTGCCCCGATTGCTCCCATCCGATTGTCGAACCCGTGGAACTCGACGACGCCATGGTCAATCGCAATGGCCAGCCCATCCCGGGAACTGCCACTCTCATAGGCTTCCGCTGCGATGCCTGCGACAACGAATGGCCCGCCCGATAACAATTGATCAGCGATCGAAAATCGTTCCTGTCGGCTGACTCATCACGATACTGCTCCGGCCTCACCGGCCCATGCCGGTGGTGGAGCCGTAAAGTCCCGCGTTGTTCGATCCACTGGATGCTGGAAACGAATGCGCCAGGCATGCAGACACATGACCTGCTCAGAATCCTTGGGTTCTGTCGCCAGTTCACCACCTGGCAGATAGAGAGGATCTCCCAGAATCGGCAGTCCCAAATGCCACAAATGCACTCGGATCTGATTAGTCCGGCCAGTAATCGGCCGCACTTCCAGCAGGCTCGTTCCATCCCCCAGCCGCTGCACCAGTCGGAAAAAGGTACTCGCCTCGACTCCTCCCGATTCATCAATCTCGCGTGAACCCATCACCCCGGCCACATCCGTCATGGGTGCATGGCATTCAAAGCTCTCTTCGGCAGGCTCGCCTTGAACACGTGCCAGATAGACTTTTTCGACTTCCCGCCGAGAGAACTGTGGCTGCAATCGCCCCGCCATGTGCCGCGTTCGCGATAACACCAGCACTCCCGTCGTCATCGCATCGAGCCGATGAGCCGCCCGTGGACTTTGCGGATCGTAAATCTGTGCCAGCAGGTACTGCAGTGTATTACGATGAAACCGGCCACTGGCATGCACCGGGAGTGGTGCCGGCTTGTTGATCACCACGATCGACTCGTCTTCATACAGCCAGCGAATATCGGCATTCACAGCAGGCTCGATGGTTCCCGGCAAGCGATGAATGATTCGCTGGCCAGGGTGTACCGTCTCATCAAGCCGCACTGGTACGAAGGTCTCGCTCAGCAGCCGACCTTTCAACTCCGCACTTTCCCACACACTCACTTCGAGGTGAGGCAGCACCTGCTGCAGGAATTCCCGCACGGTCAGCCCGGCATGCTTCTGCGACACCTGCAAAGGTCGATCAT
>JAIXUU010000350.1 GCA_027483405.1 Planctomyces sp.
AATGGGTCTCCTGGGAATCCTGTGGGCCCCACACTTCTCGCAGCAGAAACCGGTGCGTCAATGCTTTCCCGGCGTGCTTGATCATCGTCACCAGAAGCTTGTATTCAAGCGGCGTCAGATGAACCTCTTTGTCGCTGCGGTAAACGAGCCGGGCTGCCAGATCGACACGAAGAGCACCAATTGTGGCGGTCGTCGCCTCCGGCCCGACTCGGTGAGCATGACGCATGGCCGTTCGCATGCGGGCGAGAAGCTCTCCGATGCCGAACGGCTTGGTCAAGTAGTCATCGGCACCACTGTCGAGTGCCTTGATCTTCTGAGTCTCCTGGTCCCGTGCGGAGAGGACGATCACAGGAGAAGTGTACCATTCCCGAAGCCGCTTGAGCACGTCTTGTCCATCGAGGTCGGGAAGACCCAGATCGAGAATCACAAGATCGGGTGGTTGGGCCGACGCCATCCGCAAACCTTCTTCACCGGCCACCGCTTCACTGACCCGATAGCCCTCGTTCGATAACGATGCCTTGAGGAACCGCCGAATCGGTTGCTCATCTTCGATGATCAGAATGTGATGGCCGTTGGCTTGCATTGCTTTATTCTACCACGACTTGCGGTGCATCCTTCGAAACCGGCAAACGGATCACGAATTCGGCACCGCCGCCGGGTCGGTTGGCGGCGACGAGAGTGCCGCTGTGGGCGTTGATGATAGCCCGGCAGATGGCGAGTCCAAGACCACTGCCTCGACCGCCATCAGCCGTTGGAGACGCTCGATAGAACTTGTCGAAGATTCGCTCTTCCGCACCGGCAGGCAGTCCCGGCCCATTATCCGAAATGCTGATCCGCACATGCTCACCATCGAGTGCCGCCCGGATCGTCACTTTCGTTCCTTCCGGTGTATAACGTGCCGCATTCTCGAAAAGATTGACAAATACCTGTTCCATAAGCAGTCCATCAACGTACAAGAGCGGCAGTTCGCTTGACAGTTGGACAGCAACTTCATGCTGGGCCAGTTCACGACGAGTGCGATGGAGTGCCGATCCAACCAGTTCTTCCAAGACGTGCCATTGGCAAAGGGGAGTTGCTGCCCCTGCATCAAGCTTCGACATCTGAAGGATGTTTTCGAGGAGACGATTCAGACGGGCCGCTTCATCGGCCACAGTCTCGAGCAATTGACGGCGTGTGTCTTCGTCGAGCGAAGTGGCTTCCAACAAGCTGCTGCTGGCCCCGGCAATGGCTGCCAGGGGAGTCTTGAGATCGTGAGACACGCTGCTCAGCAGACTGCTTCGGACCTGTTCGGCCTCCGCCTGGATGCGAGCGTTAGCGGCCTCAATGGCGAGTTGGTCTCGTTCCAGTGCCAACGCCAGTTGATTGGCACACGCATCCAAAAGACGGCGGAATTCGGGGTCGAGCAATCGCTCGGTGTCTGGCACTCGAATAGCAATCGCACCGTGGGTGCCTTGTGAGCCGGTCAAAGGGAAGAACAGGGCCGCCGCATTGGGAAGTGTATTCGTACCGGTCCCTGCTAACTGATCATGTTCGATGACCCACTGTGCCACGGGTAGACTCACTGAATGCTTGACGATTGTGGTGTCATGCCCGAAAGCAAGTTCCGGCGGGCCGGAAGGCTGACGCAAGTAGATCGCCACTTCACCGCCCACCATCTCGGCAACCTTGCCACCAGCCGCTCCGACCAGAAACACATTCCCGTACAAAGAACTCAGTTGCTTGCCTAATTCGTAAAGCGAAGAAGTCCGTCGCTCTCGCAGGCGGGTGTTCTCGATCTGTGCCCGGAGTCGAGATGTCAGCGTGCTGATCACAAGTCCGATGGTCAGCATGACCGCAAACGTAACAACATACTGCGTATCGGCGACGGCGAAGGTGTGGAACGGTGCAACGAAGAAGAAATCAAAAACCAGCACGGCCAGTACGCTCGCAAACACGGCTGGCCCCCGGCCATAACGGAAGGCAGTCCAGGCGACTGCTGCCAGGAATAACATCACTGTGTTTGCTTCCGCATCAGCGAGATGCAGAAAGCGAAGTCCGTAGGCGAGCAACCCGGTCAGACTGACGAGTCCAACCGCCCAGATGTACGGGAGCTTTTGAGTAGTCGATGTTGTTCGGGCGGGAGCGTGTGCTGTTTTCTCTTCCTCGCCGCGAATGACATACACGTCGATGTCGCCGCTCTTTTCAAGCAAGTCATCCACGACGGTGCCAGCGAGCAGTCGCCGCCAGCGAGGCTGATTTGTCTTGCCGATCAGAATCTTGGTGACGTTGCGAGAACGCGCATAGTCGAGAATCGTTTCCGAGACGTTCTGCCCAGCCAATGTGACCGTTTCCGCTCCCAGGCGTTCGGCGAGGCGGAAATGCTGGCTGACCTGCTGCTTTCGAGGACTGCTCGCTGGTTCGCCAGTGAGATCAACAGAGACCGCCAGCCAAGGTGCATCGAGAGCCGCCGCCATCCGTCGAGCCGTACGAATGACACGTGCGGTCGTGGGACTCGGCCCCACACAGACCAGCAACCGCTCGGCAGTGGCCCACGGCTGGATTGCCGCCTTCTCTCGCCGAGCCGACTCAACATCGGTGTGAATGCGTCGAGCCGCCTGTCGCAGCGAAAGTTCCCGAAGTGCGGTAAGGTTCGACTTCTGGAAGAAGCTTTGAATCGCTCGTTGAGCCTGATCGGGAACGTAGACTTTGCCTGCCTTGAGTCGGTGTAGCAATTCTTCTGGTGTGATGTCTACCAGTTCCAGATCGTCTGCCAGATCGAACGCCCGATCGGGAACCGTCTCTCGCACGGTGACGCCGGTGATCTGGCCAATGACGTCATTCAGGCTCTCAATGTGCTGAACATTCAGCGTTGTCCAGACATTGATCCCGGCTTCGAGAAGCTCCTCAACATCCTGCCAGCGTTTCTCATGGCGACAGCCAACTGCGTTCGTATGGGCGAGTTCGTCTACCAACAGCAGGTCGGGATTTCGAGCCAGAGCGGCATCGACATCGAAGTCTCGCAACCTCACGCCACGATAATCAAACTCACGCAGCGGAAGGACTTCGAGACCAGCGAGCAATGCCTCCGTTTCCGGGCGACCGTGTGGTTCAACATAACCGACGACGACCTCACGCCCAGCCGCTTTCGCTCGCTGAGCATTTTCCAGCATCGTATAGGTTTTCCCGACACCGGCAGCGTAGCCGAAGAATACTTTGAGCGAGCCACGTGCGGACTCAGTATCTTCGGCCTGCACCTTGGCCAGCAGATCATCAGGATTAGGACGAGCATCAGGCATAGACGGCCTCAATTTCCCTGACGTTGATCCAAAGCAAGATTCAGTCGCAGTACATTCACACGAGGCTCCCCCAGGATTCCAAGTTGTCGGCCTTCTGTATGTTGTGAGACGAGTTCACGCACGGCTCCTTCCGACATTTTCCTCGCTTCGGCGATTCTTGGCACCTGGAAATCGGCTGCCGCCGGAGAGATGTGAGGATCGAGTCCGCTCCCGGAGGCGGTCACGAGATCGACTGGAACCACTTTGCCCGAAGAACCTGCCGCGTGCAGTGCCAAAATGCGAGCTTCGGCAGTTTCTTTGAGACCAGGATGTAACGGGCCGAAATTGGAACCGCTGGATCCCGCTGCGTTGTAAGGGTGAGGACCAGTCGCCGAGAGTCTTCCCCAAAAGTATTCGGGGCGAGAAAACGGCTGCCCGATCAGTTCCGAACCAGTGATTTGCTCTCCTTGTTGAATCAGGCTGCCGTTGGCCTGCCTCGGAAACGCCACTTGAGCGACGATAGTTACCACCAGTGGATAGACACCGCCAGTGAGGATGGTCATAGCGATCAGTACGAGTGTCGCCGTGCGAAGTTGTTCGAACATGTTGACTCCTTGCGAGCAGCGGGCATCAGCCCGGTGTTTCTGATTCCATTTTTTGATGCTTTGATAGGATGAATTCCAACCCAGAAACAGGGGGGTGACGCCCACTGCTCGCCAGGTGGCACGAGACGTCAAGACGAGGGATTTGCCCAAACTACCAGTGCGCCCGGTTGGTTTTTGACATAACTCATGGCATTCCAGACCGCAGATTCCGTCGGCAGTTTTCGTCGCGATCCTGACGCCGTCCACCAACGTCCGCTCGTTGTAACAACCGACTCCTTGTATTGAGTCGTCGACTCCCATAACTTTTGAGGTCGCGCAGCAGTGTGTCTGGTTCGGGATCACCGACAACCCCGACCACGACATGCACGTGATTACGCATGATGGCGACTGCAGATAACTGCCAGCCCCGCACGGCGGCAGTCTCCTGAAACTGTGTCAATAACGCTGCGGCGTGATTCGCATCCAGAAACACGGGCGGCCCTTTCATCTGAGACCTGGCGAACTCCTGCAAGCCACGCTGTTTCGAAGTGGGGCTCGTGCCCGGTTGATTGACTCGGTGCCCATGGCCAGCGCCGTCATCCACATTACTCACAAACCCGCGATCATCACCCGGCAGCCACGTGCCGTAGGTGGTCCACGTCAGCAACCAATAGCGGTCCATGAGAGCTTTCCTAAATCGGCGAGCAGCGGGCATCAGCCCGGTGTTTCTGGTTTTATTTCTGAGTTTGAATTCACGACATCACAAAGTATTACCAATTCGCAATCAGAAACAGGGGGCTGACGCCCACTGCTCGCCGGGTGGAGTTATGCAATCCACATCAATGACAACATGACATCGATAGCCTTGATGCCAATGAACGGCACAATCAATCCACCCACACCGTAAATGAGCAGATTATTGCGAAGCAGTTGAGCCGCTCCCACCGGTCGGTAGGCCACACCCTTCAACGCTAGCGGCACCAGGGCGATGATGATTAAAGCGTTGAAAATGACCGCCGAAAGGATGGCACTGGATGGGGACGACAATCGCATCAGGTCCAACGCCTTGAGGGCCGGATAAGTCGCTGCGAATGCCGCCGGAAGAATGGCAAAATACTTGGCGACGTCGTTAGCGATGCTGAACGTTGTCAGTGAGCCGCGAGTCATTAACAGCTGCTTGCCAATGTTCACGATCTCGATCAGTTTCGTAGGATTGGAGTCGAGATCGACCATGTTCCCGGCTTCCTTGGCAGCCTGCGTGCCACTGTTCATGGCGACCGCCACGTCGGCCTGAGCCAGAGCCGGTGCGTCGTTCGTGCCGTCGCCGGTCATTGCCACAAGGCGTCCGCCCTTCTGGTAATCCCGGATGAGTGACAGCTTCGCTTCGGGAGTCGCCTCGGCCAGAAAATCATCCACGCCTGCCTCGGCGGCAATGGCAGCGGCGGTCAAGGGATTGTCACCCGTGATCATCACGGTTTTGATCCCCATCTGCCGCAGTTCTGCGAACCGCTCCTTGATGCCCCCTTTCACAATGTCCTTTAGTTCGATCACACCAAGCACTTTGTCGTCCCGGCTGACGACCAGCGGCGTCCCACCGGACTTGGCGATCTCCTGAACGGCACCTCGGACATCTTCCGGCAGGAATCCGCCAAGGCTTCTCACGTGCGTCTCGACAGCTTCGGCGGCCCCTTTACGAATCTCGTGGCCATCGAGCGTCACGCCGCTCATCCGAGTCCGAGCCGAGAACGGTACGAAGTGCGGCCGGATCTGTTCCAATTCCCGGCCTCGCAGACCGAACTGCTTCTTTGCCAGAACAGCGATGCTGCGTCCTTCGGCTGTTTCGTCCGCCAACGATGCCAAATGGGCTGCGTCCGCCAGTTCCTTCTCGGTGGTTCCCGACGCCGGAATGAAGCGAGTCGCCTGACGGTTGCCGAGCGTGATCGTGCCTGTCTTATCGAGCAGCAATACATCTACATCACCCGCCGCTTCGACGGCCCTGCCCGACATAGCGATAACATTCGCCTGACTGAGGCGATTCATTCCGGCAATGCCAATGGCGGACAGCAACGCCCCGATGGTGGTGGGTGCAAGGCACACGAAGAGAGCCACCAGCACCGTGAGACTGATTGCCCTTCCCTGGCCGGAAACTTCAACACTGAAGATCGAAAAGGGGAGCAGCGTGGCAACCACGAGCAGAAAGATCAGGGTCAGGGCGGCTAACAGAATCGCCAGGGCGATCTCGTTGGGAGTTTTCTGCCGCTTGGCACCTTCGACCATCGCAATCATACGGTCGAGAAAACTTTGGCCGGGGAGCGTCCTCACCTGGATAATAAGCCAGTCAGAAATCACTCGTGTCCCACCGGTTACCGAACTGCGGTCGCCGCCGCTCTCTCGCACGACCGGAGCACTTTCGCCAGTGATGGCACTCTCATCGACCGAGGCGACTCCCTCAATGACTTCGCCGTCCGCCGGTATCGTTTCGCCCGCTTTGACAATCACGATGTCGCCGATCTTGAGGTCGGTCGCCGAAACTTCTTCGGTGATCCGATCCGCCTTATTAGCGATCTTGCGGGCGATGACCGTTGTGCGACTCTTCTTGAGAGAAGCCGCCTGGGCCTTGCCATGGCCTTCAGCGATGGCCTCAGCGAGGTTGGCAAACAGCACGGTGAACCACAGCCACACGGCCACGCCAAGCACGAAGGTTGATGACTCGCCGGTCGATCCGCTCAGCGAGTTCAGCCACAGAATCGTTGTCAGGATGCTGCCCAGGTAAACGGCGAACATCACCGGATTGCGAAGCTGCACACGGGGATCGAGCTTCCAGAACGACGCCCTGACGGCATCACTGAGAATTTTGCGATCAAACAGTGTTGTTGATGTTTTGGTCATGATGATTACTCCTGGTTCGCCGTTAGCAGGTGCTCAACAATTGGCCCGAGAGCCAGGGCTGGGAAGAAGCTCAAGGCTCCCACCACGATCACCACGGCCACCAGCAGGACAACAAACAGCGGCGTGTGTGTTGGCAAAGTTCCCGGCCCAGCAGGCACGGTCTTCTTTGCCGCCAACGAACCGGCAATCGCCAGGACGGGCAGCATCACCCAGAACCGCCCGACGAGCATCGCCAGGCCCAGAAGGCCGTTGTAGAACGGCGTGTTCGCTCCCAGTCCAGCAAAGGCACTGCCGTTGTTGTTCCCTGCTGAGGAGAAGGCGTACAGCACTTCGCTGAAACCATGTGGACCAGGGTTGAAGATCGTCGCTCGACCAGACGCCGAGACGACGGCCACCGCCGTTCCCACAAGCACCATCGCACAGGGAAACAGAATTGCCAGAGCAGCCATTTTCATTTCGAAGGCGCCAATCTTCTTGCCGAGATATTCCGGCGTGCGTCCGACCATCAGGCCGGAGAGGAAAACAGCGACGATGGCGAACATCAATAAGCCGTAGAGGCCGGAGCCGACGCCACCGAAAATCACTTCGCCCAACTGCATCAGCCACATCGGTACAAGACCTCCCAGGGGCGTGAAGGAGTCGTGCATCGAGTTCACGGAACCGTTCGAAGCAGCAGTCGTAGCCACCGCCCACAGCGACGAGTTCACAATTCCAAAGCGAGATTCTTTTCCCTCCATGTTTCCACCCGGCTGTGAATCGGATGCCGACTGGTCGGCCCCCAAGCGGGCGAGGATCGGATTCCCCGACTGTTCAGTGATCGTCGTGGCCGCCAGCAGCGGAACGAAGATCGCCAGCATCGCCGCCAGAACTGCCCAACCCTGGCGGCGGTCGCCGACCATCTCGCCGAACGTGTAGCACAGGGCGGCAGGAATCAGCAGAATAGCTAACAATTGAAGGAAGTTTGAGAGCGGCGTGGGGTTCTCCAATGGGTGGGCCGAATTCACGTTGAAGAATCCGCCGCCATTAGTGCCAAGCTGTTTGATCGCAATTTGCGAAGCGGCTGGACCGACAGCGATGCTCTGTGTGGTGACGGCATGACCTTCGGCATCAACGGTCGGTTCAAGAAACGCGACTTCGTGATACGAGTTGAAAGTCTGCACGACTCCCTGCGAAACGAGTGCGACGGCCAAAAACAGCGACAGCGGTAGCAGGATGTAGAGCGTTCCACGCACGAGATCGACCCAGAAGTTGCCGATAGTTTCCGTTGTGTGCCGGGTAAAGCCCCGAATCAGAGCGACCAGCACGGCCATGCCCGCTGCCGCCGAAACGAAGTTCTGCACGGTGAGGGCGAGCATCTGCGTGAGGTAGCTCATCGTGGTCTCGCCGCCGTATCCCTGCCAGTTCGTGTTCGTCGTAAAGCTCACTGCCGTGTTGAACGATGAATCCGGTGAGACGGCAGGCAGCGATTCAGGGTTGAGCGGCAGCCAACCTTGCATTCGCTGAGTAGCGTAGACCGCAAGGAAGCTCACCAGACTGAAGGACATCACTGCCACTGAATACTGGCGCCATGTCATCTCGGCGGATTTGTCGATGCCGCAGAGTCGATACAGCAGTCGTTCCAGTGGTCCGATGAAGCGGTCAAGAAAAGTTGCCGACCCGGAATATACCTTGGCCATGTAAAAGCCCAGGGGCTTCACGCAGGCCAGAAGAACTCCGAGATAGATTGCCAGTTGCACAAGTCCGTTGGATGTCATGAGAACTTCTCCGGTGCGAGCAGAGCAGCCGAGAGGTAAATCACCAGCACGACCGCCACGACGAGAGCGAGAATTGTTGTCCAGTCCACAGCTAGTCCTCCGCCCTTAGGCTGCCGAAGAAATGCACAAGGCCGCACGAGCCGACAAAGAAAGCGACTCCGGCCAGGAGCCATACGATGTCCATGTCTGATTCCTCCTCGATGGGTTTCATCGAATGAATTGAATCAGATGTCACATCAAATGGGGGTCAAAAGAGGACCGAGAGTTATCAAATTTGTGTCAAGACGGGCTGGCGCCGCTTGGAGATTGCTCAAATCGACTCCAATATCAACACACTTCCCCGGCTTCTTGTCGCTCACCACTCGCTCACCATGAGGCCGAGAATGTTGATCTCATTTCGTGGCTACTCCATCAACTCAATCTTGCTGGGCCTCTAATCATGTCGAACCAAGGTTCCAACGGATCATCGAGATAAAGACCATAGAGATAAGGAATCGTGTTCCATCCTTGGCGGGGAATGGCCTGAACCCAATCGTTCTCCCTGCCGGCAACAGTGGCCTACTGCGGATTACGCGGTTAAGCGTTGAAACCTGGAAATCGTCTGCTTGAACGACTCACTGAGCGACGTAACCCTATGCCAAGAATAAGAAAGCCCTTCGATGTGCTCATCGAAGGGCCTCTTGTTCGCCAAAGTGGAGGCGGGGGGAATTGAACCCCCGTCCTGTGATGCCGCGGGAACAGCCTCTACGTGTGTAGTCCGTTGATCAATCTCACACCTCGAAGCTCGCCGGACAAGGCTTCTCTGGTGCCAGCGTCCTACAAATCTTGCTGCGGGCGTAGGTCGCATTGACCCGCAGCCAGCCCGTATTTGCGAACGACTTTTGAACGCCATGGGCGGGGCTTTCGCAGTCGCGGTTACCTATCTCTAGGCAGCCAGAGCGTAGTTGCCAGTGTTGGCAGTTGTTGTTTGATCAGATTTTTACGTGGCCGTCTGATCAACCACGACACGCCACCATTCCGTATAACGATCCAGTCGATTCCGATCGCCCCCGGTTCGGTCACAGTGAAAGTAGACAGATTTGCTCAGGGTCTTTCTCCTTCACTGCAGTTGCAAGGATAACTGTTGGCGGGCTGTCGTCAATGGTGAGGCTGTCTTTGCTGGTTGTGAGTGGATGGTTGATAGTTGTAAGTGGCAAGAAGAGACGGACCTTAAAATTGTTCTGCCCGAATCCACTCTGATACCAGGACGGATCACTTCAGGGACATGGTGACCGTTTTGAGTTCCGTATAGCTGGCGAGGGCCGCTTCGCCCAGTTCGCGCCCCATGCCGCTCATCTTGAAGCCGCCGAATGGGGCAGCAGCATCAAAAACATCGTAGCAGTTGATCCAGACTGTCCCTGCCCGCACGCTGTGGGCGATGCGGTGAGCTTTCGCCACATCCCGCGTCCAGACGGCGGCCGCGAGGCCGAAGGTCGTGGCGTTCGCGCGACGAGTCACTTCTTCAATCGATTCAAAGGGCAGAATGCTTAGCACTGGCCCGAAGATCTCATCGGTGGCGATGGCCATGTCGTCGGTGACATGGTCGAAGACGGTCGGCGCGACATAGAAGCCCTTTTCGCCCACCCGGTGGCCGCCCGTTGCACAGGTCGCGCCTTGCGATTTTCCGAGTTCGATGTATTTCATGATCTTGTCGAATTGGTCGCGGTCGACCTGCGGCCCTTGAGTGGTCTCCATTTCGAGTGGATTTCCCAGCTTGCGGGCCTTCGCGCGGGAAACAACCTTGGCGACGAACTCCTCGTGGATCGACTTCTCCACGAACAAACGGCTGCCGGCACAGCAGCATTGCCCCTGGTTGAAGAAGAGGCCGAACTCCGCCCCGGCGACAGCGGCGTCAAGGTTGGCATCAGCGAAGACGATGTTCGGGCTCTTACCGCCCAGTTCGAACGTGATGCGTTTCAGTGTGGTGGCGGCGTCGACCATGATCCGCTGGGCCGTTTCGCCGGAACCTGTGAAGGCAATCTTATCGACATCGGGATGCTTGACGATGGCGGCCCCCGTTTCACCAAAGCCAGTGACTACGTTGATCACGCCGGGCGGGAAGCCGGCTTCCATGGCAAGTTCGGCCAAACGAAGGCAGGTGAGCGGGGTTTGCTCGGCAGGTTTCATGACGATGGTGCAGCCGGCGGCGAGCGCAGGGCCCCACTTCCAGGCAACCATCAGCATGGGAAAGTTCCACGGGATAATCTGACCGCAGACGCCAGTTGGTTCGCGGCGGGTGTAGGTGAAGTAATCACCTCGAACGGGAATCGTCTGTCCCACAATTTTGTCGGCCCAGCCCGCATAGTAGCGGAGGCAATCGATTACCAGCGGAAGATCAGCACCCCGGCTGTCGCGAATTGGCTTGCCGTTGTCGAGCGTTTCGAGAGCGGCCAACTCGTCAAAGTTGGCTTCGATGAGATCTGCCAGTTTGCCGATCAGTTGGCCGCGATCACGGGCATCCATGGCATGCCACGGTCCCGATTCGAAGGCCTTTCGAGCGGCGGCTACGGCGCGATCGACATCCGCTTTTCCAGCCAAGGCGACATCCGCGATCTTCTCTTCGTTGACCGGGTTATAAGTGGCGAAGGTTCGGCCATCGGCAGCATCGCACCATTCGCCGCCAATGAGGAGCTTGGTCTGTTTGATGGCTGGAGCTGAGTACTTTTTGGGGGGAGCCAGGGTGGTCGTCATGTTGTGGTCTTCCTTTCACACAGGCGTCAATGAATTCAAGATTTTTAATCTGTCGTGGTGAGATACTGGCGGTCATATCAATTGTAACAGATGAATCGATGTCGCTTATGAAAAAGTCGTCCATTGAAAGCTGGAGTTTGCCTTCAGGTTGGTGTCTGTAAGGAAAACTCAAACAGGAGTCTTACAAAACATTCAGGTTTCCAGCCTTCTGGAGTCAGTGAAATTGTTGCTTGCCATTTCATCCACAAGCTCAGAAGCTGAAAAGAGTCTCGAAGAGGGGCCGGTTTGTATCCGACGACTCCATCCTTTGGATGTATCACAATTTGACCTGATGAAGTGGCGAACACTTTTCAGTGAATCCATCGAACCGAATGTATTTCTCGATCCCGAGTTTGTGATCCCACTGATCGAGGAAGTTCCTACCGGTTTATGCCCCAGAGTCTTAATCGCAGAAGATGTCAGGACGGGAAGATGGTTGGGGCTTTGTCTGTTTGAAGTCGCCTGCTGGAGCCTGTTGAGTCCTGTTCCGATGGCGAGAGGTTTGGCTTCACCATACGCTTTTCAGCAAGGTTGGTTAGTTTCCCGCGAAAGCGGAAAACGGGCTATCGATGCGCTGTTTGACTATCAGTTACAGCAAAGAGAGTGGCATGGATTTCAGATCAAGAATCTCCCTGTGAAATCGATGCAGACTCAACTCATGATTCAAGCCGCTGAGAGGCTGGGAATCTCTGTGACAACGACTGGAGCATGGCAGCGAGCAGAATACATCGTTGGTCGAAACCAGACGACCGACGATCTGCTGCAAGCGTGTTCGAAAAGTCGGCGGAAGTCGTTGAAACGCTGTCGGCGTGCATTAGAGGAACTGGGAATTGTGCAATACCGGCTCGAACCCGTGCAGAGCAGTCGCGATCCTCAGGTCAACGACTTTCTGCGTCTGGAAAAATCGGGTTGGAAACTGCTGTCTGGTACTGCCATCGGATTGAAAAGTGCGGACGAAGCTTTTTTTCGACGCATGATCGATGGATTGGCTCGCGAACAACGAGTGCTATTTGGTGAACTGCAATTGAATGGTCAGACCATTGCCAGTACCTGTAACCTGCAAAGCGGCGATACACTCGTGGGATTCAAAATTGGCTGGGATCCTGCATACTCGGCTGGAGCGCCGGGGTTGTGGTCCGAACTGGAAATGGCTGCAGCTGTCAGCCAGCGATACCCGGAGATTACGCGGATCGATAGCTGTGCAGTGCGTGGTTCTTATGTCGAATCGGTCTGGAAAGACAGGCAGGAGTTATTCTCCGGGACGTTCTCCTGGTCGCGAAGAGGAAAAGCTCTGCAGGCGGCGAAAAGTTGTTATCGCACGGTCCGCGATCTCTGTCAGTCTTCAGTCAAAAGTCATGATGAGTAACATCGTGTCCAACATCTTGCAGAAACTCCCTGCCTACGTTCCAGAAGATTTGGTTGGCGAATCAGCTGCTTACCTTGCATGCTCTTAAAGACTGTCCGATGAATTCGTGCTTGAGAAAAGCAGCCCATCTGTGGTAACGCCACACGAATTCACCTCACACTTCGACTATGGTCGTTTGCTGCGGACAGGAGTTCGCTGGCTGACTGATTCCTGGATTCCCCTATGGATGGCCGTGCTCGAGAATTCTTAAAGAATCTGTTACATCAGGCCATCCATGCCGGAGTCTGGCAAATGATGTGGCGACTCCCCACCTTGTGGCTGGTTGTCGCCTTGGGTCTGATGATCGCGGCCGTGGTCTATTGGCAATTGTATTAAAGTGCCCCTAGTTCAGTTGAAACTCACACGATCAACTGGCTACCGATGTGAGCAAAGTGTCAGCGTTCTTAGGCAAGAGTTTCAAGAAACCTTGGGAACGTCAATCCACTTGCCTTCGGCTGAAGAAGCGAGGACAGCATCGGCCACAGTTTGTGCATGAGCACCGTGATCAAAGCCAGGCATCGCTGGTCGATCCTCTAAAATCGACGAAACAAACTCATAAACGAGGTCATAGCGGAAGAGAGTAGTCGGAAGACCATCTGTGGTCGATCGTGGGCTGCCGGCTGGTTTCAGGTATTGGGAAGGCACATCGACCTTTTCCATCGAACCGCCATGTTTGCCGAGCATAATGTGGTGCGGTTCGTTAAGCAGATAGGCGGCTGAGCCTTCGCTGCCATTGATTTCGGCCCATTCGTAGCCGACACCTTTGTTGTGGTGGCCTTTCATCAAAGTACTGCCTTCCCAGACACCCACTGCACCGCAATCAAAGCGGCCGATCATGGCTGACCAGTCATCGACATCGGAGGGTTCGCAGGGTTTGCCATCGGCGGTTTTGTCACGAGGGACAAAAGTTTTGACAGCCCCGCAGACACTTTGAATCGGGCCGAGCAGATCCTGAGCGAAGTCGATGCGGTGGATCGTCATAT
>JAIXUU010000098.1 GCA_027483405.1 Planctomyces sp.
AACTTGCTGCAAACTGTTCGGGAAAGCCGCATCACCTGTTGAAGTTCGCCACAATCTGTCCTTTCCTGTCCCACATTCCCACTGAATTGCAGGTTATGTGCCAATCTCCGGGCAAATTCCTGAGCGAACGACCATCCGACGATCACCCTCATTTCCGCTGGCGCAATCGTTTCAACCGGCAGAAACCTCTTGAAAACCGCGATGTGGCAAACATACGAGTGCTTGTGAACGACAGAATCTGGGGACATTCACCAATTACCAAATCAAGTGGTGATCAAATGATTCCGTAATTGTCGGTTTGTGGTCATGGGCTCCTGAGGTTCTGGCGATGAAGCCGAAGGTCACCGTCGAGTGTGGCAATCAGCGGCAGTATCGTTCCCTCACAGACCAAGATTCACTCGGCTTTGAGTAGAAATGTGAGAATCGCGGTGGAGATTAATCGGCCAGTTGAACTTGCCTTAACGAGGGATCTGACGCCGTCGGGAAGAATCCCCGTGGTCACCCGATTCTCTGGTTCAAGAGCCGAAACGGAAGCCTCGATCACCTCAGGCAACTTGTTCTCGAAATAACCGGCCTGCAAAAAGTCTTCTTCTGCGGGAAGCCTCAATCGCGAAAGTTGTTTTTCAAATTTTGCCAGAAAGGGAAACCGGAAGTCATTGATGTTCCGCGACTCGCCCGCAACCACATACACCTGCTCCATGCCCCCACAAGTGCTGTAAAGCTTTACGGCGTCGATCCGGTGAGTATTTCGATCTACGATAAGTTCCATGGCATTCCACTGAACTTTCGATCTGTCGAATCGCCATTCGGCATGAAAGCGGATTTTTGCCTCTTTCACTTCGGTAATGCGCCATTTCCAACCATTCACATAAGATTGAATCAGAACGTCATCTTCGGGCCATGGCCAGGTTAGCAATGCAACCTGCGGCTGCTCGATGAATCGCAGGGCTGACGGAAAGAATGAAAATCCTCGCTTCTTTGTCGCCCGATCCTCGCGAACCGAGAACTCTTGATTTTCCGGGTTGGCAAGAATGACCTGCGTACTTCTCGCACAGATGAATTCTGGTGGTTTCTGCTCGAACTGGTATGTCGCGCCGTGCCATCCTTTACGAAGATTGATCTGAGCGGGTGTGGACTCGACGGGCCGAGTCGCCATGATCCAACCGTCTAGTTCAACAAATGCGAGCACCCCAGATTCGCAGCTTTGCCTCTCAAAAACGGTGTTGTAATTGAAGCGGGTAAACTCGATCACTCGATTCCCGGATTTCGCACGCCGAGCAAGCACTTGTTGGAATTCCTCAAGAAAAATCTTCTCCGGTGCATTTTCGAGATCGAGTGCCGAGACGACTCCCTTCCTGATGGAATTCGCGTGTCGAACAGGCTCTTCACTTCGAGCGCTGCTTCCATTGGCAAACATGCCCGCCATCACACAACCCGCGACGACGAGCCAGAAAGTAATCGCTCGTTCCCCCCACGAAGTTCCCCACATCTTCAGACTCCTTTCCATCAGTAACGTGAAAACTTCGTCCCTCAGCAGTCCCTTCGACTCCGAAACAGACTCAAATCCCTCGACCAGGAGCGATCTTCCGCAAAATTATCTGAAACTGCGTACACGCTCTTGTCGATGGATGAAGCATGTGTACACTATTCTGGTCAAGTGTTAACTTCACAAGCCGGCGAAGGGTGGGGCATGAACTGGCTCATGACTGACATGGATTCTTTCTTTGCATCTGTTGAACAGCATTTGCGGCCCGAACTCCGTGGGTTGCCGGTGGGGATTGTGCCGCTGGAATCGGACCACACCTGTCTTATTGCTGCCAGTTACGAAGCGAAAAAACATGGCGCGAAAACGGGCACAAAAGTTCGCGACGCCAGAGAGATCTGCCCCGGTCTTGTCCTGATCAAGGCTCGGCCCGCGACGTACGTTGAAGTGCATCGAGCAATTCTCCGCAGTATCGACAAAATTGCTCCCGTCGAGAAGGTCTATTCCATCGACGAATGGACCGTCAAATTAACAGCCGAATACAAGCACCCTGATGAAGCACGTCGTCTGGCACTTCGTCTGAAGCAGCAACTCGCCCATGATTTCAGTCCGTTTCTCACATGTTCGATCGGAATTGCTCCCTCCCGGTTGCTGGCCAAAATTGCCTGCGGGCTTGAAAAACCCGATGGTCTGACCATTCTCTCAGCAGCCGATCTTCCTGGACGACTCGAACACTTACCGCTATCGAAATTAACCGGGATCGGCAAAGGGATGCTGGCTCGGCTGGAGCTGCACAACATTCACTCAGTGCGGGAGTTGTGGAACATCAGCCGGGAAGAGGCGATCCGGATCTGGGGTTCCGTCACCGGGGCGCGCTGGTGGGCCGGTTTCCATGGCGAAGATGAACCCGAGCAACTGACCCGGCGACGGATGATGAGTCACGGCAACGTGCTCGATCCCGCCTTTAGAACCGAAGCCGGGGCTCACGGTATTCTCCAGCGGCTGGTCTGCAAACTCGGCCAGAGACTCAGGCAGAGTGGCTACATTGCCAACGCTTTGCATCTGAGGGTGAAGGATACGCGCAGTCGAGAGACGAGACTGGAAGTTGGCTTGCCCGGCGTGGACGACACTCACACGCTGATGAGAGCTTTTGAAGATCTCTGGCAGTCCCGCCAACCGGGAGTTGCGCCACCCAAGCAAGTTGAAGTCTCGGTTTCTGGACTCGTTCTGGCAACACAGATTTCCAGACCCTTATTCGACGAAGTCCAGAAGCGACAGCGGGTTTCTCAAGCGATGGATCGCATCAACCTGCAATGGGGCCCCTCGAAAGTTTATGTTGGCTCAGTTCACAACTACCGGCAGCATATGGAGAACAAAATTGCCTTCGGTCGCATCCCTCGCGATACGGATTAGGCGACGATTCCTCGCGATTAAAGGTCACGAAATTGACTGCGACTTCATTCTTTTAAGGAGCTGGATTGGCCAGTTCGGGAGGTAAGGGAACTTCCTGTGACAGGGCATGAATCACGAGATTGATCGCCAGCTTGACGGCATCTTCGGGAACATACCCTTCGCAACTGACGGTCGATTGTCGTTCCAAGGCGCAGCTGATGTCGTACTTGCTGTAAATCACAGCCAGTCGTCCATCAATCTCGATCGCTTCGAGGTACGGCTCACCTTCAAGCACTTGCGATTTCACTGCCTGACCAGGCAGAGAAGAGTTAACCCGCCGACGTATGCGAGTGACATCCTGGCCGGATTTTGCCGAGAAGACTTCGTGAGTTACAGGAATGCGCGTGAGAGGTGTGGCCGGGAAGGCTTTTTTCATCGCTGCACGGAACGATTCATCAAAGCCCTTGGCTCCGCAGCAGGCATCCGCCAGAAGGACACCACCGCGAGAGAGATACGTTCGCAAACCTTCAATCTCCGCAGGTGAAAGTTCGAAGGTCGAACGTCCGTGCATGTACACCAGCGGATAGCGATACAGATTGGTATCGGAAAGTGGCAAATGGCGGATCTTGGGGTTGGTGCCGATCCCTGCCGATTGATCAAGTGCCGTGAGCAGGTTTCGCACAGCCGCCGGTGCTGCATCCCACTGTCCCGAATGTTGAATGCGGGCAATCTGCAGGAAGGAACGCTCAATGCGATCTGTTTTCGAGCTGAGATTCGCCAGTTCCTGCGAATCCAGCTTATTCGGCGGTTCACGACCTGTGGCGTAGGCGATGATGTTCGTACCAATCTGGGTGGCACGAATTACTTTGGCTCGAAGATTTGGATTTCGGTTGGCCGATTCCAGCCGGCTCCAGTAATGCCACAAACAGCCGATATCCTCGGGGCAAAAGATCACTGGCGTGCGGCAGCCAGCATCAACGCCCCAGAGTTCCAAGCCTTCGGGATCGAGCAGAAACTCGCTGCGAAAGACCGGATGATCAAAGGAAAGTTTTTTGAGCACACCTTCGCCGGGCGGGAACAATCGCGGTGTCAACTCGCGAAAACTTTCTTCGAATCGTGCACTCTGGCAACCGGCCACTCCCAGAATAAAGCCTCCCTGTTCGACATACTCTTTGAGCAGGGCAATTTCCGCATCTGTCAAATCGAGAGCATCCTGGCCGGTGATGTATAAAACGGGAGCCTGTGCAAGAGATGCCACGGATTTGGCAGCGACAGCTTTTGAAAGATCAACCTCCTGCGCAGTGAGCAGCTTGGGCCATAACGGCCGACCACTCAAGTACTCCGTGAGATTGCGGGCATCGCGTGGATGCCGATTCCAATCGTCGGTTAAAGTATGCCCCGGTCGATTCGGGTTGGGTGGCCCATACTTGAGCTTATTCACCAATACGGGTGCCAGGCCCTTGGAAAGAAACAGCAGTGCAAAAGCCGAGGCCACTGTTGGTTCCGATTCATACAAGCCCACGCCAACCCAGGCTCCTGTCCTTTGGTTCTGCACCTTGAGCAGCACTTCGGCACCTTCGCGGTACCAGTCATGCTGCCCAAAGAAACGTTGTCCACTCAACCGGCCAGCACGTTCGACGCCATAAAGATAGTAGAGCAACCACGTTCCCGATCCGGGGTTCTGAAGAGGTGTAAATCGATTGGCCAGCCATCTTAACCCTCGATCCAGAGCTTCGTTGGGCTCTGCCGGTTCACAGCAAGGTGGCGAACCATCGGGCCCAATTTTTCGATCTTCCACCAGCATCTGTTCCACAATCGATAGCGTGGCCACACCAGCGACAGTCATGCTCCCAGTGCTCTGGCCATCAGAGGAATAATTCCAGCCACCATCCGGGTTCTGCTGACTCGTCCAATGGGTGCGAATGCGTTCCCACGTTTTGCGATCAATCTCAACGCCCGCTTCGGCTGCTTCGCGCAAGCCCAGCACTGCATATTGGGCGTTGCTGCGATCGCCTCCCAGATTGATCCCGCCACCCGGCGAACTGTAGGTCCACGACCCGCTGTTCCCTTCGCGGATCTGCCAGCTTTCTAATCGACTGGCCAGCCGGGCGATCCGGGGGAGATCGTTGGTGCTGGAATCTTTCGCAGCGACCAATGCCATAATCACCAGCGAAATATCGTAGGTCTGGGAAATCTCGTCTTCCGGAAGACGCCTGAGATACTGGAGAGCTTTACGAATTTGTGGCTGGTTGGCTTCCATCCCGCTGTTCAGCAAGGCGAGAGTGCACAAGGCGGAAACACCCGAGCGATGCCCCAGGTTGTTCCCCGCATCAAACGAGCCGTCCTGCTTTTGCCGAGTCAAAAGAAACTCACGCCCTGCATCAATCGATTCGAGGACGCGGGCAGCCGTTAACTCGGCACCACTTGTCACTGTGGCACAGGGGATTGCTCCCGCAAATATGCCGATGATTGATACGATCAGCCGCATGGCCCATGGGGAAAATTGGCTGCGAACTCTCCGGACAGCTCGATGGTTCAATGAGACCTGTGGGTGCATGAGCAATCCGTCAATTACCTGGTTCCCGCTTTCTGCAACCGAGCCA
>JAIXUU010000075.1 GCA_027483405.1 Planctomyces sp.
AATAAAATTCATTTTTCCTGTCCATCATCTTTTGCGATTCTCGCATTGATCTCTGAGGGTCTGCGAAGAACGCACGTTGAGAGGTTGATGGTATGAGTCCGGACGACAAGAAGACGGGCACGCCCGATGAAGAATCGATCTTTTTGGCGGCCATTGACATCGACGACCCTCAGCGGCGAAAAGTTTATCTCGACGAAGCTTGTCAATCCGATCCTGCGCTGCGCCTTCGTGTCGAGAAGTTGATCAAAGCGCATGAAGAATCGGGTGCATTTCTAAAAATTGCGGGGCTCACCAATTCCGCTGGGAACACGCGTAACGATACCGATGCAGAACCTGGCGCTTCGTCGGCGCGTGCAGGAGAGTTAACCAGCATCGATTCGACCAGCAGTCAAGAACGCCTCGATTTATCGATTCTCACTCCCTCGACCAAGCCCGGCTCACTCGGGCGATTGCTGCATTACGAAATCGAAGAAGTCCTGGGTAGTGGTGGCTGCGGGACGGTCTTTCGCGCCTTCGATGAAAAGCTCCACCGCCGTGTGGCACTGAAGCTAATGGCACCGGAACTGGCAGTCACATCGCCAGCTAGAAAGCGGTTTCTACGCGAAGCACGTGCTGCTGCGGCGATACGTCACGATAACGTCGTGCAGATTTACGCCGTCGAAGAACAGCCACTTCCTTTCATCGTCATGGAGTACATTGCAGGCAAAACGTTGCAGCAGATGCACGAAGAGAAGGGGCCGTTCTCTATCGACGAAGTCGTTGCGATTGGCCATCAGATTGCCAGTGGCTTGGCAGCTGCCCATGCGACCGGGCTCATCCATCGCGATATCAAGCCCGGGAATATTCTGGTTGAAGATGGTTCTCATCGCGTCAAGATTACCGATTTCGGACTGGCCCGCACTGCCGACGATGCGAGCATTACGCAAAGTGGCGTGATAGCCGGTACGCCGCTGTACATGTCTCCCGAGCAGGCACGCGGCGAGCCACTCGATTATCGTTCGGATCTGTTCAGCCTGGGGAGTGTGCTCTATGTCCTTTGCACGGGCAGGCCTCCTTTTCGTGCTGCCAATACCATGGCTGTCCTCAAGCGGGTGGTGGAAGACACGCCGCGCGATATGCACGACATTGTTCCCGAGATCCCTGTGTGGTTGATTGATATTGTCGAAAAACTTCATGCCAAAGACCGCGAAGCACGGTTTCAATCCGCGACAGAAGTGGCTGCCCGGCTGAATCTGCGGGAAAAAGCTCCTCGCCTCTCGGAGTCTGAACTCCCCCAAGGTGATGCAAAACCGCTCAGTTCACAGGGAGAAAAACAGAGCTCCAAACAGGAACCCGCCACAACGGTCTTCCTCGCGGGTTCGCATAGGATCACCAGACGGTTTTCGGAGGCAGTGCGCCAACCGTGGGGATTAGCCGCGACGGTTTTGCTGGCCGCGATTCTCGGCTTTGGCATGACGGAAGCCTCCGGTGTTACCGCCGTCACGAAAACAGTGATCCGCCTGTTCACACCCACCGGGACACTCGTCGTCGAAGTGGATGATCCGAATATCTCACTGCGCATTGACGGGCAGGAAATCGTCGTGACTGGTGCCGGTGTCAAGGAACTGCGGCTGCAGCCGGGCCAGTACGAAGTGGAGGCCAAAGAAGGCGATGCCCTCATCCTCAAGCAACTGGTGAACATTTCCAGCCACGGCCGGGAAATATTGAAGATCAGCCAGGAACCCACGAAAAAGCCTGCTCAGGCCACAGCCACCATGGGCCAATCAAGTGCTGGATCGGGGCTCTACAAAGATCGCTCGGCAACCATTCTCAAAGGGAACTGGATGGCAGACGGCAACGAAGTCGTGCTGTCGTCCGTGTTTCCATCGCACATGAGTTTCGGCAACCCGGCGTGGACTGATATCGACTTCAGCTACGAGACGATGACCACTTCGAATGCCGCCGACAGCCAGGGCGGAATTGGCCTCTTTCGCCTGCTCGATTTCAATAATGCGCTGAGTTTTCCACTGGGTGCTTATGGTGGGCGAGCCAACGAACTCAATCGGGTGATCGAGGGAAAATGGAGCCGCGATAACGACGGTGGATACATGAACTTCGCCTTCGAGCGTCAGCGGTGGTATCAGGTCAAGCTGCAGCTTCGCGGCGACAAAACCACCTGTTTTCTCGATGGAGAACAGGTACTCACCATGACTGATCCTCATCGTCTTCAAGGCAAGGTCGGCTTCGCCAGTTGGAACGCTGCGGTCCGCTTTCGCAACATTCGCGTCACCGATCCACAAGGAAATCTGCTGTGGGAAGGAGTTCCCGATCTACCACAGGCATCACCAGCGGCACCGATTCCACCGACGTCGAAAACGGTTGATCCCGCCGCACCTGTGCTCACCATGCAGCATTCCGACCCGGTGCGCTGGGTGGCATTCAGCAAAGATGGTTCACGAATCGTTTCGGCAAGTAATGGTGATGATCACGAAATTCGCGGCGGCGTTCGTTATCACGTCGCCGGGAAAGATAACACAGTCCGCATCTGGGATGCCCAAGCCGGTACTGAGATTCGCCGCCTGCGGATGACGGAAGGGAGTCATTACGGCCCTATGGGGATTGCCATCTCACCGGATGGAACATCGCTGGCAGCCTCTTCGGGCTGGGCCACGGCCAATGGCCCTTCGGAGCCGCGAGTCTATGTCTGGAACATGGAAACCGGCAAACGCTTGCTTCACTTCCCACTGGTCGATAACCACTGCGTCCGCTGTGTGGCTTTTTCGCCACAGGGAAGCGTGGTGAAGCTGGCCCGCAGTGGAAAAGGGGGCATTAACTCATGGACGTTGCCCGAAGGAAAAGAACTGCCCCGAGTCGTTTTTCAAGAGACACCGCCCGGCGTCGAAGCACCGCGCATGTCGTTTTCTCCGGATGCGAATTATCTTTTGAGTGCTGTCTGGAATGGACAGGGAGAGATCCGAGCGTGGAAGACAGACACTGGCGAGATTGCCAGGACCTTTCAGGGCCATACCAAGCCACCCACACATGTGGTGATGTCGGCCAACGGCCAGTTGCTCCTCTCCTGTGCACCAGACTTTATGATCCGACTGTGGGATTGGTCTTCCGCAAAGCAAATTCTCTGCATTGGCGACGATGAGATCCTCGACAGCCAACCCCGCTGCGTGGCCTTCTCGCCGGACGGCTCATCCTTTGTGGTCGGTGAC
>JAIXUU010000125.1 GCA_027483405.1 Planctomyces sp.
GAGATCAGGCAGTCCATTCAAAAGAGTGGAGTTCTTCGCCCTGCCTGTTGATCCAGGTGGCAGTCAATTTGGGTTGGCTTTCGAAGTTGCTGGCGACCAGTTTGAGGAACACATTCGGAGCGGGCTTGCTCCAGACACGGGCTGGATGCTGCACATCGAGCGAAGGGATGACCGAAGCGTGCATCGGTGAAACAACGCATTCATGGAGTGGATAACCGACTCGCTCCGGCCCATAGACATGATGCCGGCTGACATGAATATCTCCTGAGATCAGCATGACGCCGCTGATCTGCTGCTGCTTGATCCAGGCAAAGAGTGCTTCACGCTCGGCACTGTAGGTTTCCCAGTGATCTTTTTCTTTGTTCCCCTTGGGATACCAGACCATGCCGGTACAGAGAATTTTGAATGGGGCCGTCGAGGCTTTCAAAGTTCGCTGAAGCCACTCCCACTGGGCTTGGCCGAGGCAGGTTTTTTGTGCCGGGTCGGCCCAGGAACTGGCTGTCTGTGAGAACCAGCGATCATCAATCAGCCAGACTTCGACAGGCCCTCGGCGAAACGAGGTATAGATCCCCTCGTCGTTTTCTCCGTAATTTGCCAGAGCGTTGTATTCGAGGAACGCCTGGCGGATATCTTCCTTTTTCGGCATCAGTCCATCGGAATCATTCTTGCCGAAGTCGTGGTCATCCCAAGTGTTCCAGAAGGGGATTTTCGTAGCGAGCATTCTGAGGGTGGGGAGTGTCCCCCAGAACTTTCGTCGGGCGAGTCGGTTCCTGCTGAGGTCGTTGGTATCGATGTAAGGCGTATCGCCCAACAGGCAGAAGCCATCAACTTTATGAGCGGCGATCTGGCTCCATAAATCATCGAACTCGGTGCTCGACACACAGGAACCCAGGCCCAGCGTGATTGTGGCAGGCGTTTCGGGTGCTGCGGGTGTCGTGAAGGTGAACTTTCCATCAAAGTTATCAGGACCGAACAGTGAGGTTGAACCCGTGGTCACCAACTGGCCGCGATAGGTCGTACCGGGCTGGAGGTTCTGCAGGGAGAAGGTCACACAATCATCGTGAACTTTCTCGGGAGCCGATTCCAATTGCTGTATCCTCTGCCCTTGTCCATTCTCGAGGCTCAGGCGAACGGATGACGCACCTGGCGCCCGGCAGAACAAATAGGCCTGATGATGATCAATATGCCCCAACACAGGCCCGATGACGTCGCGGAGGGGCTGATCGGCAGCCAGCAAAGGATTGACGCCTGTGGCCACAACCAGAGTGCCCGCAGCGGTCATAAACTCTCGGCGATTCCACCCGGCTGAAATTGTTGCATTCGTCATTACTGAATCCCGATCTTGTGCGAGCAGTTACCAGGTGATGTTTGAAAGTGCCAATGGACCCATCATTCTGACAGCAATCATGCTCGGGGACGATGAAAAATCGATTAATGAGAAACATTTTGTCTTAGAAATCACAGACCGGCCACTCATCATGCGATTTGAAGATTGGGATTTGGCAGTACTGATCAATGCGTGCGAAGTGCTGATCTGGATGGGCCTGGCTGTGGTCGTCACCTTGAGGCCGCTGTTTCCGCCTGTTCAACCCACACAATTGCTGAACGAGGCCCGACTTCGCAGGTGGATGGCACTTGCATTGGTTCTGTTTGGCTTATCAGACGCCGTGGAAATCTGGTCGGGAGCGTGGTGGCGGCCCTGGTGGCTGCTCGTCTGGAAAGCGGCCTGCGTAATCGCGATCTGCGTAATCGGGTCAGTGCTTTATCTGCGCAGTCGGGAAAACAACGCTCACATTTCCAAATCCTGATAGTGCAGATCACTTCTGAACTTCTGCAAAAAGCCCACTCTCAACAAAAAGGCTGAAATTCTTGAGAATTCCAGATTGGAGAGTGTGATTTACAAACCCGATTTGGTTTGATATTGCGTACATTATTGTGGTATGAGACGGGCTTAGCTGGCAAAACAAGTGATTTTGTGAAGATCCTTCCTGCGGTTCGAGCGTTCAATCGCTGAAAACAAATCTGCCAGATGTCTTCGGGAGTGGTGTATGAAAGCTTATGTCTGGTTGATGGTCATGGCGTTGTCTCTCCCCTGTCTTGGGGGCTCATTATTGATCAGTGAGGATCAACCTCCACAAACCGCGCCTGAGGCGAAAATCTACCGTGATCGGATTTCGCCCACCTGGCTGCCCGACGAATCGGCCCTTTGGTATCGCGTGGAGGTGGCTCCGAAGAAGGAAGAGTACATCCGCATCGAAGCAGCGACGGGCCGCCGGAGTGTTCACAAAGATTTCAAATCGATGAATCTGCCAGGCCCTGCGGAGATTCGCACCTCGACACTCACCACCAGCAGACGCAAAGGTCCTGCGGAATCAGAAATTTCCTGCCATCTGGAGTTTAAAAATCAGATGGATGAACCAGTCAAACTGGACTGGGTAAAAGCTGAAGGGGAGTCGATTCCATATGCGGTGATCGAGCCAAACGCCAGCCACACCCAACACACCTTTCAAACGCATCAGTGGATTATCACCAGGCAGAATGGCGATCCAGTGGCCACCATTTACGCGGAGCCTGCCACTTCACGCATTTTGATCGATGGTCCATCAGGAAAAGCACCGAGGAATTCTCCTCCCAGAAGGCCCAGATCTTCTGCTCAAGGGTTCTCTCCCGACGGAAAATGGATTGCTCGCGCATCAGGGAATGAGGTCATTCTCACAAACGGCCAGATGCAGGATGAAGTTCGCATTTCGCCACCAATCCCGGCAGATGCCAAAATCTTTGGGACAGCCTCTTGGTCGCCAAATTCTGAGGCCTTTGTGTTTTCGTCAGCCATACCTGTCAAGGTGCGGCAAATCTCGATTGTCGAGACCTCACCCAAAGATCAACTGCAACCTAAGGTACGTCAGTTGAACTATGCCAAACCAGGCGATGAACTGGACCAGCCAGTCCCCGTTCTCTTCCGTCTCGAGAACGGCTCCTTTCAGCCAGTCGTGCTGGATTCGACGCTCTTTACCAATCAGTTTACCAGTTCCCCTTTGATGAATTTTCAGTGGTCGGAAGATGGTCGCGAGTTTTACTTCGATTTTAATCAGCGGGGACATCAGTGCTATCGAATTCTCGCCGTTGATGTGAAGACCGGGCAGGTTCGTCCTGTCGTCGAAGAGGTAAGCCAAACGTTTGTCGACTACCGCAATCTCTCATGGCGACATTGGCTGCCGAAGACGAATGAACTCCTCTGCAAGAGCGAGCGAGATGGATGGAGTCATCTTTGGAAATTTGATGTTTCCGGCCAGAAATCACCGCAACAACTGACCTCTGGCCCATGGGTCGTTCGAGATATTCAGCGCGTTGACGAAGCCTCACAAACGATCTGGTTTACAGCCAATGGGTTACGTCCTGAAGAAGATCCTTATCATCTCCATCTCTGTAAAGTCTCGTTCGATGGCACGGGGTTTCAACAGCTCACACAAGGCGATGGGACTCACGAAATTCAGTTCTCTCCTCAATCGACCTACTTTGTCGATACCTGGTCGCGGATCGATCATCCTCCTGTGGTCGAACTTCGGAAGAGTGCTGACGGCCAGTTGATCTGTGAAATGGAGCGTGCCGACGCAACGGCGTATTTAGCCGCAGGCCACACCTTTCCGGAAAGATTTGTCGCTACCGGACGAGACGAGAAGACCAACATCTATGGCGTGATCTTTAAGCCTGCAAAATTCGACCCTGCCAAGAAGTATCCTGTCCTGGAGAATATCTACGCTGGCCCTCACGGGGCTTTTGCACCCAAACGGTTTGGAGCAGCCCGGCAAATGCAGTCGTTTGCCGATCTGGGCTTTATTGTGGTGCAGGCCGATGGCATGGGCACCAACTATCGAGGCAAGGCGTTTCATGATGTCGCCTGGAAGAATCTGAAAGACTCCGGCTTCCCGGATCGTATCCGGTGGATCAAAGCCGCCGCTGCGACCCGTCCCTGGATGGATTTAACCCGCGTGGGAATTTACGGCGGGAGTGCCGGCGGTCAATCGGCGATGAGAGCACTTCTGGATTACTCGGATTTTTATCACGTCGCTGTGGCCGATTGCGGCTGCCACGACAACCGCATGGACAAAATCTGGTGGAATGAACTCTGGATGGGCTGGCCTGTCGACGAAAGTTATGCAGCCAGCTCGAACGCAGTCGATGCCCACAAACTCAAAGGCAAATTGCTGTTGATTGTTGGTGAACTCGATTCCAACGTCGATCCTGCCAGTACGATGCAGGTGGTCGCGGCATTGCAGAAAGCAGGAAAGTCGTTCGACTTCCAACCCATCATCAACGCCAACCACGGGGCCGCAGAGACACCAGCAGGCAGCCGGGCCCGCAAAGAGTTTCTCATCCGCCACTTGAAGCCAGAACTTTAACGTCAAGCTAGAGAGACATTCTTTATATCACTTGCTTGATCGCCGAAGAAACAATCCACCGGGGCGATGATCCGTCATAGCCCCCGTGAAGCACGTTGTTTCAAACGAGCCGGAAGCGTGAGCGACGGACATCTTCGTGCTCCATTTGACGATCAAGTTTGGCAGAGTGGCCCAGACGTGGCTTTGAACGTCTGGGTGACGACAGTCACAATAAACACTCTTTGAAAGTGAGCGTTACTCCGATTTAGGCCTGATACAACCCTCCCGTTTTATTCGCTCGCACTACTCTTTGCATTGTCGCAGTCTGACACCCCAAAAAAAACAATAAGACCTGACGCATTGATTTGCTCAGTCAGTGAAGTAACTATGACCGATCACTTGTTTCACGCTTTTGTAAATCGCTGCCTGTCGAGTTAGGCCTCCGATCACCATTTACGAGAAGTTCCAATTCAACAAGCAATCGATTCAGTCTCTCTAGGTATGGCCTGTCGCTTGGCCCTCCATAAACAGATACTCCAGTAGGAACATGAGTAAGCGCCAGAGATATCCCACCACCCACAAGACGCATGGATTCAATTCGGACTTCTTCTTCTGGCAACATTTTAATACTCTAATTCTTTCAAGCCAGATAGCGACAGGGTGGCTCAGACGAGGCTCGCAATGTCTGAGTGACAACACTCACATGAAACATTCATCAAAATCCGGCTTCGCCCCGACTGAGTGCATGATACACCCCGCCCGCTGCATCCGCTCGCATTGCTTTTGGCATCACTTCAGGCTCACACCCAGGCAAAACAACAATGAGTCCCGCCTTCTTTGTTTCAAACGAGCCGGAAGCGTCAGCGACGGATATCTTCCTGGTCCTCTTGACGATCAAGTTGCGCGATCAAATCAACCTGTCAGTGCTCTCCCGGCAAAAATGACAATACCCGCCGCTGACGCTTCCGGCTCGTGGATCGCGACCTGCGTTCAAGAGGCCCAAAACACAAAAACCCCTGCAAAGCAGGGGTTGTGTGGACTGAGGTTCCGACGAAATGCACCATTTTGATCGTTGATCACATAGACACTGAATTGGTGCATTGACACGCACCCAACGGGAAGGTCGAAGCTCATTCATCCCGTTCTCCAGCTGCCGTCACATCCTGTCTCTACGTGGTGGTTTTGACAACTTGTCTCCTACTTTGCCGTCTTTTGATCGGCGTTCTTTTGCAAGGCTCGGCCAGCCAAGGCACCCGTCGGAGTTCCCTTGTAGACAGCCATAGTGCCATTGACCAACACGTATTGCATTCCTTCAGCGTACTGGTAGGGTTCCTCGAAGGTTGCCTTGTCGATGAACGATTGCGGATCGAAGACGACAATGTCGGCGGCGTAGCCAGTTTTCAAATAGCCCCGGTCCTTGAAGCCAAGAATGTCGGCTGGGAGGCCCGTCGCACTGCGGATGGCGTGTTCGAGGCTGATCACCTTTTCGCGAATCGCATAATGCCCGATCTTGCGGGGGAAAGTGCCATAACCTCGCGGATGGGGACGGTCGGCGGTGGGGAGCCCCGCCGAGGCATCCGATGCTGTCGCCACCCAGGGATAGGTCATCGCCGTTCGGACATCATCTTCACTCATGGCGAACTTGACGATTCGGGCACCGCCGGCACGGGTGATCTTCTCGACCGCTTCAGTCGCGGTGATCTTATCCATCTGGCCGATCTCATAGAGATTTTTGCCGACGTATTGCGGATAGCGACTGCAGCTTGAAATCACTACCTGTCGGCCGTCGTCGGAAGTCTTGATCTCCCGAGCCACCTCCTCGCGGATTTTTGGTCCGGTTTCGGGATCGTTGAGTCGGGCGATCAATTCTTTTCGTCCCCCAGAGCGAGCCCAATTGGGGAAAATCGTGGGTTCGAGAGTCGTGCTGAAAGCGGTGTAGGGATATTGATCCGCCGTGACTTTGAGTCCCTTCCTTTGGGCTGTCTCGATAAGGGCGATTGCCTGGCCGATGCTGCCCCAATTCGGGGTGTCCGCCGCCTTGATGTGCGAGATATGCGTGGGGCAGCCCGCCTTCTCCCCAATCTCGATCGCCTCCAGGACTGAGGGGAGGAGCGTAGAAGCTTCGCCCCGGATATGACTGGCGTAGAATCCGCCACCGGCAGCGATCTCGCTGGCGATCTCGATCAACTCTTCGGTACTGGAATAGCTGCCCGGGAGGTAGATAAGGCCGGTGGACATGCCCCAGGCCCCGTCGTCCATCGCCTTCTTCGCCAGAGCACGCATTTTGGCCAGTTCTTCGGGCGTCGGCTTGCGGTTCTCCGAGCCAACCACCTGGGAACGCAGCGAGCCTTGCGGCAACAAATGGGCCACATTCGTGCCCGCACCGGGCGTATTGATCTTCTTGTAGTAGTCGGCCACATCGACCGGGCCGCTGCCACAGTTGCCGGTGACCGAAGTCGTGCAGCCCTGCATGATGTAATTGGTGCAGGCACGGCTGTTCACAGAGGTGACGCTGGGATCGCTATGCGTATGGAGGTCGATGAATCCCGGTGCGATAACCAGGCCTTTGGCGTCGATCACCCAAGTGGCTTCTGGGCCGTCGCCTTGGCCGAGAGAGGTGATCTTCCCCTTGTCGATCGACACATGACCAATAACCGGAGGAGCACCGCTGCCATCGTGGATTGTGGCATTGCGGAAGACGAGGGCATCTTTCGCGAGGAGATCACTCCCTTGCAAAAGCGAACAGATCAATAAGGTGAGGGCCGTATGCCGCATGGAGACTCTTTCACCACAATTCATGGTCATGAGATGGCTGTGATTCAGAATTAGAAGCGATGGACGCGATAGGGGTGGGGATCGATATGGGGCGTCGAGCCTGCCAGCATTTCCGCCACCAGCTTTCCGGTGGCCGTCGCCATCGACAAGCCGAGCATGCTATGACCGGCGGCAAGCCAGGCGTTGTCCATGCGGGGCAGTTTTCCGACGATGGGGACGCCGTCGCAGCTCATGGGCCGCCAACCGTACCAGCGTTCGACGATCGGTTCCGTCTGGGGATCGCGGAGATAGAACTTCGCTCCTTCAGTGAGGAGGCTCAAGCGATCAGGCCGCAGCGTGTTGTCATAACCCGCGAACTCCATGGTCGAGCCAATGCGGTATTCGTTCTTTGTGGGTGTGATGGCGACACGGTGATCCTCGAAGATCATCGAATGACTGGGGCAGATTGCGGGGCGGGGCATGGTGATCGAGTAGCCTTTGCCCGGCTCGATGGGAATTGCCACACCCAGCTTCTTTTGCAACTGCCGCGACCAGGCCCCCGTAGCGAAAACGACATGATCGACAGGAAAGTCGCCGCGGCTGGTGAACAGGCGGGTGATCTTTTTCGATTGCACCTCCAGGTCGAGGAACTGGCAATGTTCGCGAATTTCGACACCCTGCTGCTGGAGCAGCTTCCGCCACGATTTCATCAGCAGGTCGGGGCGGATGTGGGCATCGCAATCGTAGTACCAGGCACCGGCCACCACAGGTTTGAGGGCCGGTTCACGCTTTAATAGTTCATCGCGATCCAGGCGATCGGCGGAAACTCCAAATCGTTCGGTCAGCAGGCGGTTGGTCTTCTCGAAGTGTTCGAAATGGCGTTCGTTGTGGTGGACGAACATCAGCCCCTTCATTTCCCAGTCGCAATCCCCCAGCTTGCCAATCTCCATCAATTCCTGATAGAGCCGCCGGGAGGAAGCCAGCATCGCATGGCGGGCCTGCCCAGCATTAAGCATATCCTTGAAGTTGCAACGCAACGCAAACCTTAAAAACCACATCCACATTTGCAGGTCGAGGCGGGGACGAATCTTGAACGGGGAGTTCTTTTGGAAGAGTGTCCAGAGCGAGGAACTGATCGCCCCCGGGCGGCAGAGCGGAAGGACGTGGCTGGGGGAGACGTAGCCGCAATTGCCATGCGAGCAACCCCGTCCGAATTCGCCCTGATCGATCAACACGACCTGGCAACCCGCCTCGGCGAGATAGTGGGCACAGGCGGCCCCAACGACGCCGGCACCCACGACATAGACCGGCGTGGTGGCTTTAGCGGGATTACGGTGAATCGTCATCTGCTGACTTGGCGCGGGGGCTTCGATCGTGGCTGACATGATCGTATTAAACCTTGTAGGAGAATCTGTGAGAGTCACTCGATAACTAAGCTGTTGATAATGAGTCGTCTCGACGAAAAACGACTAAGGTGTCCGCAGTACGGGATTCAAATCGATCTTGATGTCGTTCCGTCCGGATTGAACGGTTTTGACCAGCGTCGTCTGGTTGATATCAGAGACCTCTTCGGGGATCTTTTTGCGGCGAGTGCTGTCCCCTTCGGTTTCCATCACTCCGATCGCCACTTTGTAGTTGCCGGGAAGGAAATCCTGTTTACCGCGACCCCGGAAAATCCTGAAGCGGCCTTGTTCGTCGGTCATGCCGAAGCCTTCGAAGTTGTCGTCGGTCGATTTGAAGGTCACGGCCATACCACTGGCGGGTTCGCCGTTGATCGTGACGGAACCTTCAATCGTTCCCACTGGCTGAGAACAACCGCTGGCGAACCACAGAAAGAGCCACAGCGGTAATGCGTGGGGCAGGAGTCGATAGGTCTTGAGACCGTGCGGATGGAATCGCATCGTGGCGTCTTCCTGAGAAATACTTGGACACGTGAAAGAGAAAGTCATCCATCAAGGAAAACACATCGGAGGGGATTAGAACTCGGCATTGACCAGACCGTCGTCCCGCCAGACCAGGTAGCGGTAGGTGGTGGTGTGCTCGATGTTCTCGTTCACAAATCGAACGCCGCCGTCACCCATCAGGACGTGGACGCCCCCTGTGTGATAGCTGCTCACTCCGCGCCCGTTGTAGGCACTGGTCGTATCATTCAGCGCCTGAACGTAGTCATAGTTGATGCGATAAACGGCATGAGTCAAAGTTCGATAGGGGCGAATGGCGTTGTTGCGACTGGCGATCCCGGCCCAGACGGCCGCGCCGAAATTCGTGGTGAAGCCGTTGGTGGCGGGGCCGACGGGAGAGGCATCCCGTTCGCTCACGAAGAATGTGTTCGAGAGCCCGTCAGAGATCCTGGCGAACGGAAGATAAGAATTGCCGAAGAAAGTGCCGTGGGCGTCGTAGTTGTTGGTCAGCGTTTCGGTGGTCAGTCCCGATCCACCATAGGCAACATAGTTGGAGGTGCCCGGATAAAAGAAATTCGTCGCGCCGAAGGGAAAATCATGGACCTGTGGGGCGATATCCGATGGGCACCTGAAGACAGAGATCGGCGTCTGAAGGAGTTGCTGATCCTGCGCAGTGAATGTCGCCACATAGCGGGCACTTAAGGGAATGTTGCCCGGGTTCAGGGCATTGTAAAGAGGAGCCTGATCCAGATAGGGAAGGATGGAGACGGCCCAGCCATAGATCGGGATCAGGTTGTTGGCGTCGTAGGCGTAACCAGCGGGCAGCCTTTGATAGACATCATGATAATTATGGAGTGCCAGGCCGATCTGTTTGAGATTGTTCCGGCATTGGCTGCGGCGGGCGGCTTCACGGGCCTGCTGGACGGCGGGGAGAAGCAGAGCGATTAAGACGGCGATGATCGCGATGACCACCAGTAGTTCAATCAACGTGAACCCCCTGCGAGAGTTGGGAGGGAGTGCGGTTGTCGAAAAGTCTGTAGAAAAAGTATAGGACACGACGCTGACCTCCCGGCGAAAAGGGATTACGGGTTCGCCGCAGGGCGAACCGAAACGCGATGGGGGCCGTCAACCTGAAGCGCCAGTTGAACGGCAGGTCGTGTTCGTTCTTGAGCAGGGAACGAAGAGCACTACCCGAACCAAAGCAGATTCTTCTCTCGCAAGCGACAGCATTCAATGGGATCTTGCGCAGAACAGTTGGGTGTTTGCGCGGAACATTTGGCGAGATCTTCCCGCTTATCAACGCTGCGGCCGGAGATCGGACGGTTTAATACCCAGGTATTTGCGGAAAGCGTGCGAGAGTTCGACGCTGCTGGAGAAGCCGCATTTTGTGGCGACCGACGAGATCGGCAGTTCACTATCGACAAGGAGATTGCGGGCCTGTTCGAGCCGGGTGCGGCGGATCTCCTCGGAGGGAGTTCGGCCGAGAATCGTCTGGAACTTCTGCTCCAGCGTACGGCGGGAAATAGGGTACACCTTGAGAATGTCAGGGACGCGAATCCCTTCGCAGGCGTGTGAGCGGATGTAGCGAAGAACGTCGCCGATCTCCTGGTCCGCGACGGCGAGGATCTCGGTCGAGTGCCGGGCGATGACGCGCAGCGGCGGGATCAGCTTGGGATGCTTGGGGGCGAGGCGACCGTTCATCATGCGGTGGAGCAAAGCACAGGCCTCATGTCCGATGCGGGCACAATCGAGCTCGACGCTGGAGATGGGCGGCGAGGCGATGCTGCAAAGCAGATCGTCAGTGTCACCCGCCAGGATCGCGACTTCGTCTGGAATGTGAATCCCTTCCCATTGGCAGATCTCCGCCAGTTGACGGGCTGGGACGGGATCTGGAGCAAAGACCGCCAGCGGGCTGGGTTGGGAGCGAATCCACTGGGCGACAAGTTGGGGGTCTGCGTACCACCCCAGTTCGTTCCGCTCGATCTTGTCGAAGCCGCAGCAATAGAAGCCGGCCTTCCTGGCGACCTGCTGGAAGAGTTGTGAACGCTGATCGGGGTAGCGGTTCACATGTGGGGCGAAGCAGGCGAAGTGGGTGAAGTTCTTCGAGCGGAAGTGTTCAAAGGCCATCGCGATGCGGACGCGGTCGTCGGTAACGACGCGGCCCACCCACGTCTCCTGCCGCATGAGAACATCGACATCGACCACGGGAATCGCGGCGGTTTGCAGGCTGCGGGCCATGGGGACATCGCGGAGCATGGCGACCGCGCCGTCGCCTTGCCAACGGTGGGGCAGCCGCAGACGGCCGTCTTCGTCGCGAGGGGAGATGACCAGTGCCCAGCGGGATTTCTGAGCATACCGCGCGACCGCCTCAACGACATTCCGCCCCCAGCTGTCGCCGGTTTCGATCAGAACAGCAACGGATCGACTGTAGTTTGGCATCGCCAACAATTAAGCATTGGCGGGTCCAGGAGACAAGGGGAGGTTTATCGAATCATCCACCTCACCACAAGTTTCACGAGGGTCACGAGCCGGAAGCGTCAGCGACGGACATTTTCCTATTCCTCTTGACAATCAAGTTTGGCTATCAAATCGACTTGTCATTGTTCTTGCGGTGAAAATGAGAGTGCCCGTCGCTGACGCTTCCGACTCGTGGCTGGCGACCTGCGTTCAAGAGGCCCAAAACACAAAAACCCCTGCCAGGCAGGGGTTGTGGGAGCTCATCTCGATCTTTCAATTTCCAAGAAATTACCCCGCCAGGATTCGAACCTGAACGTGCAGGACCAAAACCTGCTGTGCTACCGTTACACTACGGGGTACCGGAAGTGAGTGACCACCTCTGGAATGAGTGTAGTGCCCTCTGGCGAGAGCGGCAAGCCATCAATCCTCGACTGCAGGGAGCGATCAAGTTTTTGCCGCAACCCCAATCCTTGTGAGGATTTTTGTGCCGGTGTTCATGCTCATATCAATGAGGAATCACCTAAAAAACCGGGAGCGACAGGCTATCCACCCGTCGCTCCCGGAAAATTCATTCTCAGAGAACCCCGTCGATTATGGTGTCTTGGGAATCTGGTTCAGCTGATCCAAAATCTGGTTGTTCTGATTCTTGATGTCGTCATTCTGGCTGACGGCCACAGCACCCAGCACCACACCGGCAATCACACCCGAGGTGAGCAGTACCATGCCGGGAGTGACGCCACCAAACTGTCCACGCACTGCTGGCGACTGGGCCACCATGGTGAAGCCAGATTTCGCTGCGGGGGGTGCCGTTCGCTCGGTCCAGGCACGCACGGTTCGAGTTTCATTCCCGGCAACAATCCGGTAAGTGCCACCTTTCAGACCTTTGACCGAGAACTGTCCCTGAGCATCAGTGCTCGTCTGGGCCATCGAATTGTTTCCAGCCTGAATATCCACGACGGCACCCGCGACAGGTTGTCCCTGGGTATCCACCAGACGACCCTGAAGTTCACCGCTGACGAGCGTTACATCCACAACCGGAGCAACTTCCCTGGCAGGAGCCTGAGCAACTGGAACCTGAGCAGCAGGTGCAGCTGCCGCTGCGGGAAGGGAATTTTCCTGAGCTGGTGCTGAGAAACCTGCACCGGGTGCCTGATTGCCAGCCAGTGCCAGGCTGTGTGGGCAGAGAATTCCGCCAGCCACCAAGGCCACCAGAGCAGCTCGGTAAAATTTCGTGGTTCGCATGACATCGATCCTTTGAGAACAAAACGGGCAAAAAGAGCGATCTCAGAGAAATTTCAGAGTCGAAACTTCAGCACCACGGAATGGACAGACCACCCTGAACGGGTAGCTTTCGCAGGCCAGAATCCTTGGTTTGAAATCGCCAGGGGGGTAACAAAATGTGAGATCAGGGACATCGCAGCGTTCATACCGAATGAGTCAGACTCACTCAGAAGCACACGGATTCACAGTGAAACAGGGAGAACTATTGGAAGGGTATTGAATCGAGGTATCTTGGGAATCTTGCCGTGCACTCTGGGACAAATCGCTTGGGGCAGTACGATCGAGTAGTGACTCTCAAAGAATGCCCTTGAAGCAGACTGTGCCGAAACAACACGGACAGAATTCACTCAAGAGCACGGAATCTGCTGCAAGATGGTTTTTTCGTCAACCACAATTTCCTGAAAAAATCGAACCCGCGAGGTTTCTCTCAAGTCTTTCTCACTCTTCTGAGTGAATCGCCGAAATCCGATCTCGACAGAACCGGGCTCGATTCGGTACACCACGCGATGACCGCCTGCAATTCCCGCCTCCTGGCAATCGCCTGCTCCTCTCTGTTTCCAACGTGCCCTTCCTTCCTACAGCACGATTTTTTCCTATGAATTTCCTTCAATCACTGCAGCAGCAGTTCAGTTCACTGTGGAGTTCGATGAACTCGGCACAGCGAATTTCGCTCATCGTTGCGCCCCTGATTCTTCTGGCCGGTTTTGGTTTTCTTTACTGGTCGAACAACACGTCTGGGATGGTCGCACTCTCGTGGGGCAAAGTCTTTACCACCGAAGAACTGATTGCTGCTGAACATGCTCTGATGGAAGCTGGCCTCACAGATTTTCAGAGACAGGGCCGCATGCTGCTGGTTCCTGCGGCTGAAAAAGACCGCTACAACGCAGCGCTGCTCGAATTCGATGCCATGCCCGAAGATCTCGGGTCTCAGCTACTCAAGCATTATGAATCGCTGAGCCCGTTCATCACGGAAAAACAGCGCCATGAGATGCGCGAAGCGATGCTGCTGAAAGAAGTCGCTCAGACGCTCAAGGCGATTCCCAATGTGGAAGATGCCCGCGTCGTGATTGCCAATCCCAATCGAAGAAACTCATGGAGCCAGAAGGGAACCGTCACCGCCAACGTGACGATCACTCCCAAAAAAGGACGCGAGCTTTCGACCCGGCTAGTGGCTTCGATCCGGGCGGCGGTCGCCAGCATGGTTCCAGATCTGAAGACCTCCGATGTCACTGTGTTCGATCCCGTGAATGAAGTGACATATGCCGGTGATGCTGCGGACGATCCTCTCAGCAGCCAACTGGTTCAGAGAATTCGCGAACTGACGAAACAGTACGAATCGCAGATTTCGAAAAGCCTGTCGTACATACCGGGTGTGAATGTGACTGTGCATGTTGATATCGAAAACCTGAAATCATCAGTCATTCGGACTCAACAGATCGATCCCAAAAAATCAGCACCTGTGATATCCAATGAGTTCACTGTCAACGATACACAGTCCCAACGAGCACCGCGTGGTGAACCCGGGCAGGTGGCCAATCGCCCTGCCAGTGTCGGTGGCAGTGCCGGCAGTGACCGCAATCGCCAGATGACAGAATCCGATAACCGGGTGGTGAATGGGGTGAGTTTCGAGATCAGCGAAAAGCAGCTTCTGGCCGCCATGCCCAAAGCTGTGCAGGTGAGTATCAGTGTGCCGCGTGATTACTACCGCGGGATTGCTGCCCAGCGCACTGCCGCCGGTGAGAAAGATCCGGCACTGACGGAAATCCCGGCCATTGAAAAAGAAGTGCTCGCCTCGGTCTCAAAAAGCGTCAACCGCCTGATCCCGGCGGATTCTCCAGATGATGCCATTGTTGTCAGTACCGTTGATACACTCGCAAAGGAACTTCCGACAGTCACCATCCCGTGGACTGAAACCGCGTGGCAATTCCTCCGTGAATATGGCAGCACGATGGCTCTGGGAGCTTTTGCGATCTATGTGGCCATGATGCTGCGGAAATCGATGGGAAGCCTGGCTCAGGCCAATGCCTCGCCCGGTGATAGCCGCACCGATAATGCAAATGGCATGAATCCTTTGAATCCCTCAGGTGGCCCGGAAGCTGCCATGGCGATGAATGCACTTCAGGGTGCCAGTGCCGCTTTACCCCCCAAACCTGCCACGCGGCGTGATCAGTTACAGGCGATTGTTCGCGATAATCCGGAAGCCACGGCAGCCCTTTTAGGAAAATGGATTCAGGCTGCTAAATAGCTATTTCGTGTTTCTGTTCGATTCAGCTCTCGTCATCCAGTTCATAAGGTCACCACATAATGGACGCCATACGCAAAGCTGCCATTCTGCTGCTCAGCATGGAAAAGCCATTGGCTGCCGAGGTGCTCGCCAGCATGACCCGTGAGCAGGTCGAGCGTGTCACGCTGGAAATTGCGAAGGTTGATGATGTCACTCGCGAACAGCAGGAAAGTGTTTTTGATGAGTTCTTTCAGGGTGTCAATGAGCTCACACCAATTGAACGGGGTGGCTTAGGCGCTGCGAACGAACTACTCGAACAATCGCTGGGGAAAGAACATGCCGGGCAGATTCTCGAGAATGTCCGGCAATCGATGAACTCAGTTCCGTTCTCATTTCTGCATAAAGTGGGTGCCGAGAACTTGCTGACGTTTATCTCGGAAGAGCATCCGCAGACGATTGCACTGATCATGTCTCACCTGCCGGCTGCCCTGGCGGCAGAAGTTCTCAGTGGTTTGCCATCACTCCGGCAACTGGAAGTAATTCGGCGAATTGCCGGTATGGAGCAAACCAGTCCGGAAGTGATTGCCACGATCGAGAAGTCGTTGCAGAGCCGCATGACGAGCATGTTCAACCAGCAATTGGAAAATGCCGGGGGCGTGCCAATGGTGGCCCAGATCTTGAACGTGACTGACCGGATGACGAACAAAGGGATTCTGGAAAGCCTCGATCAGGAAGACAGTGAACTGGCCGACGAAATCCGCCGACTGATGTTCGTCTTCGACGACTTGCTCAAGCTCGATAACAAGTCGATCCAGGCACTGCTCAAAGAAGTGGATAACAGTCAGTGGGCTCTGGCACTCAAGGGAGCTTCCGAAGAAATCAAGCAGAAGATCTTTGGCAACCTTTCCCAACGGGCGGCGGAAATGCTCAAGGAAGAAATCGAGTATCTGGGTGCCGTTCGACTCTCCGATGTGGAACAGATGCAGCAGCAGATTGTCGATGCGGTGCGGCGATTGGAAGACGCGGGTGAAATCGTGGTCGCAGCCGGCGGCGGAGAACAGTTTGTGAGTTAGTGACGTTTGGTATTGGGTGTTTGGTATTTGAATGTCTAACACCCAACACCAAACACCGAATACCTAAGGCCCTTACATGTCCACCAGTTCCCGAGTTCTGAAAGCAGGCATGGCTCCTGGCAGCCAGGGCCCCGTCGTCTTCAATTACGACGACCTTCAGGCTCAGGGAGAAAGCTATCTGGCCCGTGTGCGGGAACAAGCTGCCAGGATGATTGATGACGCCCGAAAGCAGGCGGATGAGCTGGTGAAAAACGCTCACTCGAAGGCAGAACAAGCCGGGTATCAGGCTGGCCAGGCAATGGCGATGCGCGAGATGGATCAGCGTCTGCAGTCGAACGTCAACCATCAGGTCAACCAGCGAATTGGTCAATTGCTCCCTGCCCTGGAGCAGGTTTCTCGACAGATCGAACAACTGAAAGCCGACTGGATCGCTCGCTGGGAGACTTTGGCAGTTGAGCTTTCACTCGCGATTGCAGAACGTCTGATGGGGCAGAAAATTGCGGCCGACCCGGAAGCAGTGAAGCCCATGATTCAGAGTGCGCTCGAACTGGCCTCACGAGAAGAGATTATGTTGTCAGTTCATCCCACCGATTGGGAAGTCCTGGGGCACGACGAGGGGCTGCGTCTGCTGGCTTCAATGGCGGGTTGCGGCGAAGTTTCGATTCAACACGATGCGTCGCTTTCACGCGGCAGTTGCGTCGTTTCGACCCGGCATGGCGAAATCGACGCCCGTCTGGAAACCATGCTCGACCGCATGACCAGTGAACTTCTCGGATCGGCCCATCGACTGCTCCCGAACCAGACGCCTTCCAGCTCATCGATTTCGGGAAGTTTGCCATGACCACACTCGTCGAACATGCCCGACAAGTTCTGCCTTTGGGGCTGACTGGTCGCATTGACCGGGTCGTGGGTCTTACCGCTGCCGTGGTGGGTTTTCCGGCTCCGTTAGGATCGCGCTGCGCGATTGATCGCGATCATGGATTGCCAATTGAAGCGGATGTTGTTGGTTTTCGTGGAGATGAAACATTACTCATGCCTCTTGGGGAACTGACTGGAGTTCGCCGGGGTGCGAGAGTACGGCTGGTGGAATCCGTGCCTTGTGTCAATGTGGGGGCTGGGCTGCTGGGGCGCATTATTGGCAGCCGGGGAGAATTCCTCGACGAAGGCCCGAAGCCACTTCTGGCTCATCGAGCTGATCTGCATGGCAAGCCTCCGGGGCCTCTCGAACGACCACGCATTGCCAAAATCTGGCAGACAGGAGTGAGAGCGATTGATGGCCTGCTGACGTTGGGCGAAGGCCAGCGAATGGGGATCTTTGCTGGCAGTGGTGTCGGCAAAAGTACGCTATTGGGGCAGATTGCCAGGCATAGTTCTGCGGATATCAACGTCGTCGCACTGATTGGTGAACGAGGCCGTGAAGTGCGTGAGTTTCTGGATCGCGATCTGGGGCCGGAAGGACTGAAACGAAGTGTCGTGATTGTGGCCACAGGTGATGAACCTGCCATTTTGCGATTGCGGGCCGCGTGGATGGCGACCGCGATTGCCGAACACTTCCGCGATCTGGGCCAGCATGTCGTGCTGATGATGGATAGCGTCACCCGTTTTGCGCTGGCTCAGCGAGAAATTGGCTTGGCGGCGGGCGAACCCCCCGCAACGCGTGGCTATCCACCCAGTGTGTTCGCTTTGTTGCCCCGACTACTCGAACGCAGTGGCTGCTCGCCAGCAGGGAGCATCACGGGGCTTTATACCGTACTGGTCGATGGTGACGACACGAACGAACCTATTTCGGACACTGTTCGCGGGATTCTGGACGGGCATATTGTGCTCTCGCGAAAGCTGGCCCATCAGGGGCAGTTCCCGGCGATTGATGTCCTGCAGAGTATTTCGCGATCGATGAATGACATTACGACGACCGAACATCGACAGTGGGCCCTGACTGTTCGTCAGCTGCTGTCATCCTACCAGCAGAATGAAGATCTCATCTCGATTGGCGCCTATCAGAATGGATCAAACGCTCTGATCGATTCCGCCATTCAGGCACGACCGCAGATACTTGGATATCTGGGGCAGAAACCTCAGGAACAGACCACTTTCCCCGAAAGCCTATCGATGCTCGAACGACTGGCGCGATTAAAAGATCTCCTGGCCCGCAAACCGGCACCGACTTAATCACGTAGGGTGCATGCTAATGCACCAATTGTTGACTCAATTTTTGATCGATATTTATCCAAGGAAGCTCGCTGCTTTAAGACTGGTGCATTCCGTAAGAACTTCATGCACCCTACTACAGAAAAGCACCCTAACGCATTTATGCATGCTCCATTGGGCCTGCTCATAACTCTTCTGGCAAGACAAAATGGCCGCTTCCCGATTTTCACTTCAAAGTGTGTTGCTGCTGCGGGAGCGCGAGCGAGACCAGGCGAGGCAGCAGATGGCTCAGGCAATTCAGGTGATCGAGCAAATCGAGCAGGAATTACAGACTTCAATTGATGTCCACTCGCTATACTCACAAGAGTTGAATGACTTATTAAGGCACAACCCGATCTCTATTGAAGCGGTGAATCTCCGTCGTTATCACCTCACGCGAACGGAAATCGAAATTCAGGTTATTAAGTCGCGCCTCGCTACAGGGCGTGAAATTCTGGAAAAGTGTCGAAAACTGCTGGTTCTTGCCGATCAAAAGGTCAAAGCCATCGAGCAGATTCGTGATCGACGAGAGCAGGAAGCTCTTGAGGAGGCGATCAAAAAAGAGACCTTTGAACAGCAGGAAGCCTGGCAGGCAGGACAGTTCTCATCATGATGCGTCTGATCAAAACACTGTTGTTTCTGGGTGGCGCTTTGTCGCTGATCATTGTGCTGGGAGAGTTGGCTATGCTGGCCGTTCTCTGGCGACAAGGAAATCTCTCGGCACGCACACTGGCAGAGATTCGACTGGCTGTCTCCGGGCAATCGCTGATCGATACTCCTGCCGTCGAAACACCGGAAGGACCACCGGCAGTTTCTACCGATGAAGTGCAAACGGCCCGTGTCATGCGAGTTCTGAATCTGGAAGCCCGGGAGAAAGAACTCGATGTCGTGAAGGAAGCCATTGCCGCTTCGATGAATCAGCTCTCGCAAGAACGAGATGCATTTCAGCAATTGAAATCCAGATTTACGAATGAACTCCTGGCACAAGGCAAACAGCGGCAAAGTGATGCGACCGAACAGGCCAGAGCAGTCCTGCTGGCCTCGCCTCCAGAAGTCGCAGCCTCCCGTTTGATGGAACTCTCGCTGGATGAATCGATTGTGCTCACTCGCGGCATGCCTGAAAAGCAGATTGCCAAAATTCTGCAGCAATTCACCGGGGCTCCCGAAAGAGAAAAACGGGGGCGAGAAATTTTCGAAGCGTTGGCGGAGGGACGACCTGAGCGTGAACTGATCGATCAGGCCAGACAAGCTCTAACGCCGAACCCTGACAGTTCTAGCGGCCTTTAGGTTTGTGGCCGATAATCCTCATACGACACTTTTGCAGCAATTTCCTTAAGCTCAAGATGCTTCAGATTGCTGGCGGGTCGTTATTGAGGGATGAGCCATGGAAATCCGCGATCCTCGACGATGGACTGCTCCAGGATTGGCAGGATTCCTCGCGACACCCGCCAATTCTGCCGAAAGCGACTCGCTCGAGGCAGAGGGTTCACAAACATCGTCTTCTTCCGAATTCAGTGCTAGTCTGCTCCGGCAATACCTGCTGAATCAGGGTACCCTTGCTGAGACTCTCACAAGCCAGAAAAGTCTGACCGGCGCGAAAGGTCTAACCAGCGACAAAAGCGAGGCCAGCAAGCAATTCGACGGAAGATCCTCAGTGACTGGAAATTCACAGTCGAGCTTGCGCAGCCTTGCTGATGATCATCGCCTCTCTCAGAAGGCACGCTCACGCCATTCGGACGATGCCGAGCCATCGTTCATGGATCGACTTATCGATCGTCGCACGGAAGCAACACAGCGTAACGACGAATCGACAGCCCGTTCTTCCACACTCCAGGAACATTTGAGCAGGGATGAACGCCAGGCTTTACCGGTAGATCGCGAACAGGATTCGTCTGATACGGATCGAATAGCACCTGCCACTTCGCAGGAGAATTCTGAAACGCAGGCTGAGCGGATAGAGCCACTTCGCCAAAACCTTGTTGATGTCTCTAATGCCGGAGTTGAGGCAAATTTCACTGGAGAACACAGCCTTTCTGAAAAACTGACAGTTGAGGCGGCAGAATCGATCTCTGTGATCGACGAGGACCACCTGACGCACGCCAATTCCAACAGTTCTGACTTTGCTGCGGAAAATGCCGCTCTAAACGTCTCTAACAGCTTCGCGGGATCAGAAATTCAGGTTCCATCGAGCGGAATCGTTCCAGTCGATGACGAGCATAACCTCGTCACACAGGAACCGGATTCTGTGCCCGCAAACGTCGCCCATCCTGCTGCTGCCAACCAATATCACCATATCGCCTCCCGGCTGGTGAGCACAAAATCGACTGATGCAGCCTCGATTCGCTCACTGCAATCTTTCCAGCAACTCCTGGCTCAAGATCCCTCATCGCAGTCAATTTCTGGCAGCACCTCGTCTGCTGTCACAAGCGAAGCGACGAATTCCGCGACGGCTGGAGAACTGCAACCAGCGGTTAATGATCAATCGTCTCAATCGACAGCGAACCATGACGATGTGACGAACGATTCTTCGTCGATCGACTTGAACCCAAGTGATGCCAGTTCAGTTTCTTTAGCCGGTCTCTCAGCAGGAGCATTGCCTCCCGCGATGGTTATTCAGGAACAGCGATCGAATCCACAAGGTGCAGGTGACGAACTGGCAGCAGGACAGGTTCCAGGGAATCGTCAGGGAGATGCTGGAGAATTGCTCCTGAATTCTTTCCAGACTGACGAAACCTCGCTGGCCACATCAAACTCGATTCCAGCGGGCGTTAACCAGAATCCACAAATCGCAGCTACACCCAGCTTACAGGCTCAGTCCGAATCGATCATCAACCAGCGGTCGGCTTCGGGAGAATCTTCCCGCTCCCAGATTTCCGGGGCTCGGAATGGCAACCAGTCTTTCAGTCAGCGGCAAACTTCGTGGAGTGCCGTGGGCGGATTGCCACCGTGGAGTTCTTTGCCCGGACTTGGCGATGCTTCTACAGGCGCTTCGATCAGTGCAAGTCTGAATCTCTCTTCCCGCGCCGGTGCATCCCCTGGCACATTCGCGGCAGCTCTGACAGGCTCGCAAAATCCCGCCATGGGCCAGATCGCAGAAGCATCTCCCGCAACGGTTGCTGATGCGGAAACCACAATACAAACAGCCGCCAAACATCCGGGAGCCGGTGGGCCGGCAGTGAATCTGATAGCCAACAATGATTCTCAGACCCGCCAGGCAAGCACAATCACATCAAACAGCACACAACCACCCCTCGCGCAGAGAGTTGTCGTCGATGGCATCTTGAACATGACGGCCAGCAATATTCTGAACTCGGCACAAACCGAGCAAACGTTTTCGATTGTCCTCACCCCTGAAAGTTACGGCGAATTGTCGATCGACGTCCGCCAGAATGAAGAGGGAGTGCTGGTGCGGCTGGAAGCGGCCACATCGGCGGGGCATGAGTTATTGAGCGAGCATCTTTCCGAGCTGCGCGAAATACTCGACCAGCGTGGACTGGATGTCGATCAGATCTCGCTTGAACGCGTCGAAACTCCCCGAGAAGTCATCGCGACCAGCGATCCAGCGAACGATCGATCATCGAATCGTGAACAACCTGATTCTACGGGCCAGAATCTCCTGACAGGCCAGGAAGGTTCTTCGAGTTCGGGTAGCGATCGTCAACCAGATTCTGGCACTCCTCGCGAAAACGGGAACCGACTCGATCCACAGGAAGAACCTCGCACCGACCATCTGGCCCGGAACAATCAGGAAGCCAGATCGACACAAACTTCCGGATTTGCTAATGAAGGGACTACGAGGCCAGTCCGCTGGGATCACGTGAATATCCAGATTTGAAATCGATCCGGGTTTGATTCTTGCTGGCATTGGGCTGGTATGGTGGTATCTGCTCGGGCATGAACAGCCCACGGGTCAAATCATAGAGAGGGATTTCATGTCGAGCATCGATCCAGTCACTGGCAAACCCAAAGAAGTCCCCGTCATTCCCAAAGACAAGCAGGGGTTCAATGCTCTGGATACGGAAGCCTTCATGAAGCTGCTCATTACCCAGCTTCAGAATCAGGATCCTTCCAATCCGATGTCCAACGAGGAGTTACTCTCCCAGATTTCGCAAATGCGGAATCTGACATCTGACATCGAATTGACCGATGCGCTGGAAGGCCTGACTTTGAGCCAGCAGCTCAACAGTTCGACAGCGTTTCTGGGCAAAGAGATCAAGGGAACGACGGCTAATGGAACGGAAGTCAGCGGAGTCGTTGACCGCGTCTATGTGAAAGATAAAGCATCGTTTCTCGTGGTCGGTGACAAAGAAGTCCCGCTGACAAACGTCACAGATGTCACCAACGAATCCTGATCGTTTGGGCAAACTCCTATGGAATAGACTTCCTCACTCCGCGTGGAACGCTATGAGGCACAGGGCGGAATCTTCATTCCCCAGACTGCCGTGATGCCTCGTGAGCTGCTCCAGATGCAGAACAAAACAAACCCAGTGATCAAAACAAACCCAGTGATTCAGAGCACTCGTCGCGTCTGGGATGATCTCAAAGTCCTCGATCATCGACCGTCAAATCTAACTAAACTTATTGACGCCACGCAGCTTACTTTTTGATGCTTGCACCCTCCGGCTTTGGAAAGGGGCTTTTGAACGTAGGCGGCTTAGGTAGAGGCTCCGGGACGATGCTGTTGGTCAGTTCCTCAGGCGACATCTTTCGATCAAAATCCCAGTAGCTCAAAACTCCCGCCCCTGAGATCAGGCACATTTCAGGTTTTTTGGGGTGCCACGCAACTCTGGCAAAGTTACGTACTCCCGGCAGGATCCTCCATTGAGACTTGGGATCACGACGATCCAGTATGAGCATCGAACCATCGAAGAATTGCCCTGGTTTCGTAAATGCTAAACTCCAGAGCTTTCCATTCGGAGAGATCTGTAGATAACATCGCCCCCGTTTTGGTATGGGCATGGTCGAGATCGGACGGAGAGAACTGGTATCAAATTCGACGATGTTGTCCTCTCCTGCGATGACAAGTCGACTATGTCCGCCATGGAAGCACATTGAGACCAGATTATCGCCTTGATGGGCCAGCTCGCCTTGTCGTTTTCCCGTTGTCAGATCGATCAACGTGACTTTCTCGACCTCCGTCTGGATGGCAGCTCGTTGGCTATTGGGAGAGATGGCCACCCATCCTCCCACCCGCTTGTCTTGTGAGACCAGTTTGTCGAATCGAGCGATGATCTCCGCTGTGATCGCATTGATGATCGACACGGATCCATCAGCCCGGACAAGGACGATTCGACGACCATCAGGAGAAAGTTCTTTGTGCGGATTCGTCTCTCGAAGTTGTGGAATTGGCAGACAGTCAATTGGCTGGCCCTCTGAGCGGACAATTCCATTGTGGGTCAGAAAGCACTCGACTCCCTTACTGTCCACCGCAAAATCGACAACACTCAGGTAGGGCCTCTCCATTTTGCCAGTGATTCGACCATCAGTGCGGTCGAAGTATTCGACCCGTCCCGCCGGGCCAGCCAGAGAAATCTGCTCACCGTCCGGCTGAAAGGCGACAAAGCCCCAGACATCCATCCATTTTGCCCAAACGCATTGCGATGGTCTGGGCTTATCGAACAGCATATGTCCTTCCCGAAGGTAGGAGACTTGCGTTTCCCGGTGAACGACACTCAAGTCTGATATCTCCCGCCAGACTTCCTGTTGAGTATGGAAGTCATCTGTTGCGGAGAGTTCCATATGGAGGCAATTGAAGGCAAAGAGATCATCTGCTGGGGCCAGTCGTCGATAAATCCGTGAAATCTCGCGAAATTCGTCGATCGTCATCTCGCAGTGCTCCATCCAATGCCGCCTCTCGTTGAGATAGCTCTGAGTGGCCACCCTGGCGGCTAGGGCCTTGCCCAAGTCTCCGGGAAATTTTTCCTCAAGTTGAGCCGCGAACCGAGCAGGTGCCGTCGCTTCGCCTGTCCAGCGTCTCTGGAGGAACAGGACTGTACTGTCGATCAATTCGAGGCAGAGTAGATCCTCCCTCAGACCGACCATGGCCATTTTGATCAAGGAGTCCGCTGTCATCCCCGAACCGGGTGAAGAGCGGATATAGATGTGCGCGATGTAAGGATCCTCCTCAGCACGATCCACATAGTCTGAAAGAAGTTCCCGCGAAAGCTTTAACCGAGTGTGAAACTCTTCGAATTGCTCTTCGCTTACATTCGCAGCGATTTCGCTCCCGCGATAATCGTATCCGTCGTCAATCGTGAAGGAACCGACGATGATCCGGGCTGTGAGAGAATTGGGGTATGCCAGCAGGTATCGATCACAAACAGCCTTAAGAGCCTCCTTGTCGAGATTGTGCCCCAGATCGATTCCCCGGTAGATCGCTTCGAGGCGGGAATGCCCGAAGGAGAACATCAAGCGGGAAGTTCTTGCCTCCTCCGCCTGTTTTTCAATCCATGCGAAGTCTTCCTTCCTGAAGCGATTTGCTGCTTCCAAACGGAAGAAACATTCGCGGGCGTTAGGGGGATAAGTTCGCACGGCCTCTTCCTGAAGAAGTGCGAATCCAGGTACGAAGAAAAGTTCGTCCCCGCTATGGAACTGAAGACCGCGTGGCGGCACCGGATCACCTGGCGAGCGGAAGTCGATGTACATGCGGCTTTCAGGCCGCCATGGGCAGGGCGCCAAATACATCCATTGATCAGCTGGAATCGAGATACGACGGAGATACGCCTCAAACTTTTCGTCTGGGGTGTCGAGACTCATTTGCGCGGGAATATAGAAGAATATCCCCGGCTGATCGACCTGGATGGATCCAGGATAGGCGCTGCGTGTCAATGGTTCGACCTTCCACGCGCCGTTGAAATGAGGAGGAGCCTGAGGGTGCGACCAGCGAGTGAACTTCCATGAGGGATGCTTGAGCGGAGAGTCGGGATCCACTGCCGGCAATTCGAAAGACGCCATCGATCGACTGACGTCCAGTTGCCCATTTAAAACGGAAAAAAGTGGTCCCCTGTTAAAAGGAACTCCACTCGTGTCCCAAAGTGTTACCTGCCCCTTGGAATCTCGAATCGCCAGTAACCCGCTACGCTTCCCGTACCTCACTTCATCCCACTGGGATGGAAGATCGGTAAGGTCCCCCACCTTTACATTTTTTTCCAGGTCCCAGATGACACCCTGGCTTTGTTTTCCTTGACTGGCCTTGCCGAGACAGATGACACATCGCCCATCGTTCGAAGCCTCAACTTCAAACTCGTCGAAACCAGGGATTTTCACAAATTGATCCGTCCGATCAATCCAGGATCGAAAGGGGACGAGAATTCCTCCTGGAAACGACGCCACATGCACTTTCTGGATGTTTGTGAACGAGACACTCTTGGGATCCCCTCGGCCCTCATTAAACTTCTCTCCTGCAATATCCGTGTCAACGTTGACATTGTTCAGAAGAATGATTTTGAGCCTTTCATCATCTGCAAACAGAATAGTTCGACGGTTATCGACGTATCCTGCGAATTTGAGTTTCCCCTTGAATTCTGCTGAGTTTATCAGTTTTCCATTGATCGTACTGAAGGTTTCAATCCTCGTTGATACCGCGGTCACTTCACTGAAGAAATCATCCAGGATTTTGGTCACGATTCCATGAGTTTCGAAGGTGAATAACTCTCTCTCAATTTTTACATCGAAAAAATGGAGCTTACGATCCGCAGTGGCGATCACCAGTGCTTGGCCATTTTTGCTACGGCTAATCGCTGTAATGGGCTGCTTTAAAGTCGGCCATGCTTGGCGGGTTTCTTTCCCCTTGTTGTTCCACCAACGAACCTCGCCGTTTTGATGGCCTGTCACCAGCTCCTGATCCTTGCCATCATGAGTCGTCATGCAAGTTATGGGTGACTTCCCTTTCAAGATGGCGGATTTGCGGATCACTGCCCCCTCCGCAATCGGGTTGGTCGCAACCCACAGAAACAGTACGGCAACAACAGCCATGCCTCCAGAGAACGAACGAATCGTGGGCATCACCGAATGATCCTATGTGGGGCGTTCTAAGAGTACGTATCATCGTCTCGATCGCTATAGCCGTTACGATCAAGGATGAAAGAAGCCCATTGTGAAAATTTGTGACTTAAGTGAACCCTCTTATTATCCTGTTCGGCAGTCGCATAAAGCAACACCTTAAATGGTTTACTTATGCAGATGCTCGCCAAAGGAACGTCAAGAGCGAGAAGACGTTGCGATCGCTTCGTTAATCTGTGCACAGCTCGAAAACCAGGCCGTGACTTGTGGGCAGAAGAGGGAATATCTTGTGGTCAGGCGGAACCATGCCCTCGCCACAGATGACTCACTCCGGCGGCTGTGCAGACAACACAAGGCCGACGCGCCAACAGGCGGCAGAACAGATACATGGCTTCAGTCATATTCGTACCACGTAGAGTTGCAATCCGGCAGGAAACCTTTTTCGTGAGAATGCTCGAAATCGCAGGGTGGCCCCGGTTGAAATTCCGATTTCTACCGGGGTGGCAAGGCCACAAGAGGACACTGGCAGAATCGCATCCTTGAAGAATCCCAACTGAGATCTACAGAGAATCATTTTGGAGTGCTCGCGGCAACCATTCCTCTTTTGCCTCCGGCACACAGGTAGCTTGCGGACGAGCAACCTGTGCCACCCTGCCATCCAATCGCTGACTGAAGCGTTTGAACTCGTCGCTTATCTTTCGAAGTGAGCGACCAGCGGCCCAACAGGCGGTCGAATTCAAAGACTTGACTTCGGTACTGGCCGACGAGACTGGCATGTCTGAAGAAACGTCAACAGATGCACCTACTCAAGGAGGTTTTGCAGAAACAATCTCCTCCGTGGTGACTGGCCGGGCGACTGCGATCCGGCAGGTCGCGGCTGAGCTGCGACTCATCAAGGCAGAAAGACTTCATTCAGCCAGCTCGTAATTTACCGGCAGTTCTTACTCAGAGCATATCAGTTATCACGACAGGAACGTGTTGAAAATATTTTCACTAATTTTTCCTGGCTTTCTGCTTGTCGACATGGCAGACTTCGGCCACTCAACTGGTGAACAAACTCTCCTTAGTGGTTGATGGACGAGATTTCTCCCCAGAGTCATTTGGATCAATTCGATCTGAACTGAGTGGAGACTCCATGTCCTTGATGCGACCAACTCTCGCTTTCGGCCCGGAATTGCCCCATTTTGGGTCGTGGCAGTGGCTGGGAGCAGATCTGCAACGAGGACTTTCACACGAATTCGAAGCACGTTCTTTCTCAACCGAGATCCCCCCGACAGATATCGTGGTGATCATCAAGTTTCTCCCCTCACTGGAAACTTTACAGGTATTGAGACGATCGTCTCGGATTGTCTTCTGCCCAGTCGATGTCTACTTCAATGACATCGAAATTCAGCAGGATGCGCAGCGGCTCAAGCTGTGTCACGCCATTGTCACACACGCCCCTTCACTCCAGGCTTATTTCCGCCCATTTGCCCCCACTTTTGACATGCCACATCACGTTAAATACGTGACAGATCTCAATTCTCAACGCTCTGATCAGGGTCCAATCTTATGGGTCGGTATCCAGGCAAATCTCGAACCACTGGTCACCTGGCTCAAGAGTCACAAACTTCCCCGTGAGCTGGTAATTTTAACTGATGAATCAGACCCTGCAGGTCGGAACAGGATTCATCAGCAGATTCGTGCTCTTCAGCCCGTCGAAGTCCATCCCTGGACTCCGGAAAACCATCTCCACTGGCTCGATCGCTGCTCCGCTGCGATTGACATTAAGGGGGATGATTTTCGAGCACGCCACAAACCGGCTACGAAGGCTTGTGACTACCTGGCGTCAGGGATACCGATCGCACTGGAACCTGAAAGTAACCCGGCGCAGATCCTCCAACAATTGGGGTTTCGAGCAGTCAGCCCCACAGACGACAACTGGTTCTCACCAGAATACCGGCAAGAATGCCTTCAGTTCGGAGCAGCACTTCGAGAAGTCTTAAGCCTGCGGCGGATTGCCATTCGCTGGGCCTGGCTGTTCCATAAACTGATGTCTGTCCCTCTGCAGAGGGACCTCCTATGAACGATCGGTCATTTCCAGGGTCTTCCGGGGAGTTCTCTTCCCTCCAGGAAAGCCTCACCGAAGATCAGTTGATTGAGGCCGAAGCCTGCATTGCCAATGGAGAATTGGCAAAAGGCCAGTCGCTGTTTCATCAGCTCCAGAAAGATCTCAAGGACTCGAGATCTCAGGCACGAATCTGGAATGGACTGGGAGTCATTGCAGCATTGCAGTCGGATCATGCAATGGCGATTGATGGGTTTGAGCAGGCCCTCCGTTGTGATCCTTCCTGGCACATACCGATTTTCAATCGAGACCGATGGTTAGCGTCCGAGAGCAAACGGAGTGGGGCGAAAGAGATCATGTGCCCTGAGACCTCGAACACTGAGACCGAGATCACTGAGCAAAGTGACTCATTACCCCGCATTGCCATCATCAGCCTGCTCTTTAACTGGCCCTCCACCGGTGGGGGGACCGTGCATACTGCGGAACTGGCTCGATTCCTCCACCGTGCAGGTTATCCCGTTCGGCATTTCTCTTTTCGTTACGATGCCTGGCAATTGGGTCAGGTCCAGGAACCTGTGGATTGGCCTCTCGAAGAATTGCTGATGCAGGCTTCGGATTGGAATGCTCTCCAGATTCAGCACCGATTGAAACAAGTGCTTCGCCAGTTTTCTCCAGACGCTGTGATTGTGACTGATAGCTGGTCCATGAAACCCATTCTGGCGGAAGCGTGTGAGGGATATCCCACGTTTCTACGCCTTGCCGCTCAGGAGTGCCTGTGCCCGCTCAACAATGTTCGGCTGCTCCAGATTGCACCTGTCCCCCGCTCCTGTCCCAGGCAGCAACTGGCGACACCAGAGATCTGCATCCAGTGTGTCACTGAGAATGAGCGTTTCTCGGGAGGACTGCATCGCCGGGAGCGTGCGCTGGCAGGCTTTGGGACCCCTGAGTACAGCCAGCGGCTGCGCCGGGTCTTTGCCCAGGCAACGGGAATTCTGGCAGTCAATCCGCTGATTGCCGAAGCCTGTAAGCCGTTCGCTCAAGCCGTGCATGTGGTTCCCAGCGGGTTTGATCCGGCCCGTTTTCCGATTGCACAGACTGCGCCTCGCCACCCCGAACATATCGTGCGGCTGCTCTTTGCGGGCCTGGTCCAAGAACCCATGAAAGGGTTTCATGTGCTCCTGGAGGCGGCTCGTCAGCTCTGGCAGCATAGACAGGACTTCCAATTGGTGATCACCGATGAGCCTCTGGACATCGCAGATCCTTTTGTGAAGTTTGTGGGATGGCAATCTCAGGCCCATCTGCCACAGGTCATGCAGTCGTGTGATATCGTGATCTGCCCCACCATTGCGGAAGAAGCACTTGGTCGAACGGCCGTGGAAGGAATGGCGGCAGGTCGTCCTGTCATCGCCAGTGCCATTGGCGGGTTGTCTTTTACCGTTCTGGATGAGGCGACGGGACTCTTGTTTCCGCCGGGAGACAGCCCTGCCCTGTCGAGACAAATTGAACGGCTTTTGGATGATTCCTCGCTTCGAAGAAGCCTGGGAATCCGCGGTCGCGAACGATTTGAAAAAGAATTCACCTGGAGTTCGATACTCGATCGACATTACCGCCCATTATTCGATGGTGCTCGCAGGGAATTTCGAAATCGAGCCCAGGGCCTTGTCTCGTCGGAGGCCGTATGAACCTTCAGCGTGTGGCTGTCGTCTTCGATAATCGTCCCCGTCCAGAGACGACGGGAACGTACCTCCTGCGGGCGATTCAGTCACTCCTGCCACAGACTGTGCACCTCCTTCCTGATCAGCTTTCGACACTTTCCCCAAAGAGTTTTGATGGCTACCTCTGGGTCGATGATGGTCTGTCCTGGACCTGGCCTCAGGGAGTGGGACCTGTCGCCTGGTGGGCAATTGACACTCATCTCGATTTCCCACGGGCCTGGCAGCACTCCCAGTCCGCAGATGCTGTCTTTGCAGCACAGAAAGATGGAGCCGAACACCTGCGTCAGAAGGGACTGGCTGGGGCCCGGTGGTTGCCCCTGGCATGTGATCCCGAGATTCATGTGGCCACAGGAGAGGCTTGGGAATGGGACTGGGGATTTGTGGGAAATCTCTTTCCTGGGCCGAGGACTCAATTGCTGGAATGCCTGATCCAGCGTTTTCCACAGGGATTTGCCGGGCGAGCTTACTTTCAGGAGATGGCCAGCATCTACAGTCGCTGCCGCATCGCTTTTAACCGCAGTCTCAAAAACGACATCAATATGCGGGTCTTTGAATCGCTGGCATGTGGCCCTCTTCTGGTGACCAACAATCTCCAAGAGAATGGTCAGGAAGAACTCTTTGTTACCGGAAAACACCTGATCACCTACGAGTCCGCTGACGAAATGATCGATCAGGTGACGTACTACCTGAAACATGAAGACCAGCGTCTTCAGATGGCTCGCGCTGGACGGGCACTTGTGCTGGCCGAACACACTTATGTCCATCGTGCCAAAATCCTCCTGCAAAGTCTGGAGAAACTGATGTCTCGCTCAGTCGTCCCGCAGCCGGAGACGTTCTCATCGACACCTCGAATCCAGGAAACATCCTTTTCCAAAGGGACGGAGTATTTCGAGCATGCCAGGCCTGAAGTTCTGGCGCTGATCCACCTGGATGCCAACACCATTCTGGATGTGGGTTGTGGAAGTGGACGTTTAGGCGAATCACTGAAACAACGACAGATCTGCGCCGTCTGGGGCCTGGAACGGGATCCACAGGCAGCCTCATTGGCATGCCAGCGTCTGGATCACCTGCTGAATGTCGACCTGGAACATTCGCAATTTGAGCTTCCAACACAGTTTTTTGATGTCATCGTCGCTGCGGATGTTCTGGAGCATCTCCGCGATCCAGAACGTTTATTGCGAAAGTTGGCAGGTGCACTTCGACCGGGAGGACACCTTATTCTCTCACTCCCCAATCTTCAGAACCATGTTGTCATTCGCAACTTGCTCGATGGCCATTTCACCTATGAATCCGCGGGTCTACTCGATGAAGATCATGTTCGATTCTTTACCCGGAACGAAATCGAAAAACTCCTGATTCGTACGGGCTTTGATGTCGAAACAACTCAAGCGGTTCCTGGACCAGGATGGGCCGAGTGGGAGAAGCAGGGCTCGAAGGGAGAGGTGCAGGTGGGAGGCCTGAGAATCTCCGGGTTAACCCGCGAGCAGGCGGCTGACTTTTTCACCTATCAGTTTCTCTTCAGGGCCCAACTGCGCCGTCATAATCCTGCATTAACATCGGTCATTCTCGTCACCTGGAATCAGCTGGCCTATACGCGTCTCTGTCTCGACAGCCTGCGTTTACGCACTTTTGAACCTATCGAAATCATTGTCGTCGATAACGCCTCAACAGATGGGACTCTCGAATACCTGCGCTCACAACCCGAGATCCGCTTGATTGAAAATGCAGAAAATCGAGGGTTTCCAGCGGCAGTGAATCAAGGAATGGCGATCGCTCGCGGCCAGCAGCTCCTGCTGCTCAACAACGACACGATTGTCACGACTGGCTGGTTAACGCGAATGCTGGAGGTTTTGAATAC